>NZ_JBHMFT010000006.1:0-267969 GCF_051433195.1 Falsiroseomonas sp. E2-1-a20
CTATGCCAACACCCAGCAGGCCGGGCCCACCCATACCTCCCGCGCCATGGCGATCGTGCATCTCGCGATCCACGACACCATCGCCTTCCTGCGCCGGCCGCAGGCGGCCTACCTGGTGAAGAAGGGCGAACCGGTCATCGCCAACCCCGGCGGCATCGTGCTGGAGGATGCGATCGACGGCGCCGCCGTCCGTTCGATGACCGCGATGTATCCGGCCTATGCCGAATACTTCACCGAGGCGCTCGGCACCTTCGGCCAGGTGGGATTCGACTTCGGCGCCTCCGTCGCCGATGCGATCCTCGAGTTCCGGGCGGATGACGGCGCCAACCTGCCCGACCCGCCGCCGAGCCTGGCGGCCTATGGCACGCACCGGGTCGACCCCTACAACCCGGGCCAGGGCTTCCTCACCTCGCATTGGGGCCAGGTGACGCGCTTCATGGGCGGGACGCACACGCCGCTCGCCAACTATCCCGGCAAGGGCACGGCCAGCTTCCTCGACAACGCGCATTTCCGCCAGGACTACGAGGAGGTGAAGGAATTCGGCGCGCGGGAGCGCCGCAGCCGCACCGCGGAGCAGAGCGTCATCGGCGTCTATTGGGGCCATGACGGGGCGCAGGGCCTCGGCGTGCCGCCACGGCTGTACAACCAGATCGCCCGCAGGATCGCGCTGGCGCGGAACCTGACCCTGATGCAGGCGGCGGAGATGTTCGCCGAGGTCAATGTCGCGATGGCGGATGCCGGGATCGACGCCTGGCACTACAAGTACCAGCAGAACCTCTGGCGCCCGGTCGCCGGGATCCGCGACGAGGCGCCGGGCTATGCCGACCCCTTCTGGGCGCCCTATGGCGCGCCGCAGACCAACCGGCCCGGCGCGCGCCCGACCACGCCACCCTTCCCGGCCTACCCCTCCGGCCACGCCGCCTTCGGCTCCGCCATGTTCCAGGTGCTGCGCCTGCGGCGCGGCGGCCCGGCCCTGACGGTCGCCAACATCCTCGATGCGGCGGATGGTGGGCCCATGGAGGCGGAGGAGACGTTCAGCTTCGTCTCGGATGAGCTGGACGGTCGCGCCGTGGATGCGGATGGCTCGGTCCGCACGCGGCTCGAGCGCCAGTTCAACAGCTACGCCCGGGCGGTGTGGGAGAATGCCATCAGCCGGGTCTATCTTGGCGTGCATTGGCGCTTCGACGGGCTGCCGCGCAACGCCGCGGACAATATCGGCGGCGTGCCGCTCGGCCTCACCATCGGCAGGACCGTGCATGAGTTCTTCAACACCGGGCCCTCGCTCGGCGGCCCTTGAGGCGTCACCCGCCGCCGAGGCGCGCCGCCGGCAGCCCGAACTGGCGGCGCAGGTGGTGGCGCGGGATGCGCTGGGGCCGGTGCGGCTGCTGGGCGGGGCGGATGCCAGCACCTTGCGCTTCGACTCGACGCGGACCGTCCACGCCGGCCTGGTGACGCTGGATGCGGCGAGCCTGGCGCAGACGGCGGAAGCGGGTGCCACCGGCAGCGGCGGCCTGCCCTACATTCCCGGCCTGCTCGGGTTCCGGGAGGTGCCGGTGCTGGTCAGGGCCTTCCGGGCACTGCCCGAAAGGCCCGACCTGATCCTGGTGGATGGGCACGGGCTGGCGCATCCGCGCGGCCTCGGCGTCGCCAGCCATCTCGGCGTGGTGCTGGACGTGCCGACCATCGGCGTCGCGAAGTCGATCCTGGTGGGGACCGTGGAGGGCGACCTGGGCGAGGAAGCTGGCGCGCAGGCGCCGCTGGTCTGGCAGGGGCGGCAGGTCGGCGTCGCCCTGCGCACCCGGCGCGGCGCCAATCCGATCTATGTCTCCGTCGGCCACCGCGTCTCCCTGGCGACGGCGCTGCGCTGGGTGATGGCCGCCGGCCGCGGCCGGCGCCTGCCGGAGCCGACGCGGCTGGCGCATGAGGCCGCCACGCGGGTCCGTCTGGCGGCCCGCGCCGCCGCAGGGTAAGCCGCGCGCCATGGCACGGTTGTGGATGGTTCTCGGCGCCCTTTCGGGGCTGGTTGCGGTGGCGATGGCCGCCTATGCGAGCCACGGGCTGCCGCCGGAGGTGGCGAGCCTCGCCAATACCGGGGCCTCGCTGCAGGCCTGGCATGCGCTGGCGCTGCTCGGCTGCGGGCTGCTGGCGGATCGGCGGCGGGGGCCGCTGGTGCACCTGGCGGCCGGCTGCTTCGTCGCCGGGACGCTGGCCTTCTGCGGCGGCGTCTATGTGCGGGTGCTGACCGAAACCTCGCTCGGCCCCGTGACGCCGCTCGGCGGGATGCTCCTGCTGGTCGGCTGGGGCCTGCTGGCGGCGGCGGCGGCGCTGGCACCGGAGCGATGATCGCCAGCGCCTATCTGGCGGCCGAGGGGTTCGAGGCGGAGCTGGCGGAGGAATTTTCCCGCGCTGGCCGCAGGATCGGGTCCTGGCATGGCAGGCTGGCGCTGTCGCCGGACCCGCCCGGCCCGGCCGCCTGGGCGCTGGAGTGTTGGACCGCGCCGCAGGAGCTTCGCGCGGAATCGGTGAAGCAGGCGGCCGATGCGCTGCGCGCCATCCAGCGCAACTGGGCCGGCTATGCCGCCAGCCACCACCGGCGCAGCGCGCTGATCACGGAACGCCTGCCACCGGTGAAGGCGCGCCCGCTGGTCTTCCCGGAACCGGCGCCCGGCGGGCATCTCGGCGCCTGGACGCTGCTGGCGCCGGACCGGCTGCTGGCGAGTGCGACCAAGACCAGCCCCTTCGTGCAGGGCGCGGTCGCCTTCGTCGAGGATCGCGAGGGCCCGCCTTCCCGCGCCTATCTGAAACTGTGGGAGGCGCTGACCCGGCTCGGGCGGCATCCGGGGCCGGGTGAGACCTGCCTCGACCTCGGCGCCGCGCCGGGGGGGTGGAGCTGGGTGCTGGCGAAGCTGGGCGCGCGCGTGGTGGCGGTGGACAAGGCGCCGCTGGATGCCGCGGTGGCCGCGCTGCCCGGCGTGACGATGCGCGCCGAGAGCGCCTTCGGCCTGGACCCGCGCACGGAGCCGCCGGTGGATTGGCTGTTCAGCGACGTGATCTGCTACCCGAGCCGCCTGCTGGCCCTGGTGCAGCGCTGGATCGCCGCCGGTGCGGCGCGCAACTATGTCTGCACGCTGAAGTTCCAGGGCGAGACGGACCACGCCACCGCCGAGGCCTTCGCGGCCATCCCTGGCGCGGTGATGTTCCACGGCGCGCACAACAAGCACGAGCTGACCTTCGCGCTGCTGGACCAGCCCGGCCGCCCGCACCAAAACTGACCTGACCTGACCTGCGGCGGCCAGCGGCCGCCGAGGCCGCGAATTGCGGCCCGCCGCCTATGCGGCGAGCCAAGCCCCCGGAGGGGGCGCCCGGCGCCTGAGGGCAAGTACATGCGGCCGGCACAGCCGGCCGAGGCCGCGAATTGCGGCCCGCCGCTTATGCGGCGAGCCAGGCGGCCGGAGGCCGCGCCCGGCGCCTGAGGGCACCACAATACTGCGGGCGGCGGGGATCGAACCCGCATGGCACAAGGCCGAGGGTTTTTAAAACCCTTCCGTCTACCATTCCGGCACGCCCGCCTGGCGCGAGTATGCCGTCTCGCGTGGGGTCAGGGAACCGGCTGCGACATCGATTGGTCGGCGCGGGCCGGTGGCGGCTCCGTCTGCGCCATGTCGGATTGCAGGTGCGATTCCATGATGGGGCGCAGCAGGCTCCACCATTCGCATTCCTCCTCCCGCCCGCGGGCCGCGCACCAGATGCGGCCGGAACCGAGCGGTCGCATGCCGAGGCCGATCAGCACGGCGCGGGAGGCGTGGTTGTCCGGCTGCACGGCGGCGCGGATCTCCGCCACGCCCAGATGCTCGAACACGGCCGAAGCGGCGGCGGGGGCGGCCTCGCGCATCAGGCCCTCGCCCTGGAAATCATCGCCGAGCCAGTAGGTCAGTACGGCGCGGCTGCGATCGGCCTCGGCGCGGCTGGCGCTGATCCAGCCGAGGACCTGGCCGGCGCGCGGGCCGCCTTCGCGGCGGGTGATGACCATGGGTAGCGCAAGGCCCGCCATGGCGGCCGCGCGCGCCTCACCCAGGCGGGCCGCGGCGGCGGAGGGCAGCAGGTGGACGGGCCAGGAGGCGAGGCGGGCACTGATGGCGGGACCCATCAGGCCGGCCAGGGCCTCGGCATCCTCGGGGAACGGCAGGCGCAGGCACAGCCTGTGCGTGTGAACCTCCCGGACAGGGTCGCCAACTGCGTTCATGAACAAACTTTGCCTGCGTTAAGGCAATCTTACCAGTCTCCCGATCAACCGCTCCGCGAGTTTCTTACGAGGCGGATCAAATATACGTGCAAGACTCACGCGACCGTGATCGACGCGGGCGCGCTGGCTCGAAAATGCGAGGAATCCCGCATGTCCATGATATCGCCCGTATCCTGAGCCGCCGACACCGCCGAATCCGAGCGAGGGAAAGGCCGCGTATTCCACGGTGCGGCCGGTGACGAGGGCGCCTGAGCGTGTGCCGGATGCAAACCGGGCCACTTCCGGGCGAGTGGCGCCGAACAGGTAGATGGCAAGTGGCGCCGGGCGCGCCACGATCCAGGCGATGGCTGCCGGTACATCAACCATTGGTTGAACAGCGAGGACCGGGCCGAAGATCTCCTCCGCCAGCAGGGCATCGCCAGGCGCCGGATAGGCCAGGGACAGGGCGCGTTGCCGGCTGGGGCCGTCGGAGGCCAGCGGCTCCAGCCGCACGCCCTGGGTCAGGCGATCCAGCCGCGCCGCCTGGGCCGCCGTGGCGATGCCGGTTTCGGGCAGCCCGATGCCGCTGGCGCGGCAGGCGGCGGCGAAGGCCTCCGGCGCGTGGCCGACCAGCAGCACGGTGTCGGGCGCGATGCAGGTCTGCCCGGCATTCACCGCCTTGCCGGCCAGGATGTCCCGCGCCGCCACCCCCAGGTCGGCCCCCGGCAGCACCACCGCCGGGCACTTGCCGCCGAGTTCCAGGGTCAGTGGCACCAGGTTGCGCGCCGCGGCCAGGGCCACCTTGCGGCCGGTCTCGGTGCCGCCGGTGAACATCAGGTGGTCCCAGGCCTGCGCCGCGAACTCCGCCGCGACGTCCGGCCCACCCTGCACCGTCACGGCAATATCGGGGCCGAGTGCCGTGGCCAGCACTTCCGCCAGCAGCGCCGCCGTGCGCGGCACGGCCTCGGAGGGTTTCATCGCGACGCGGTTGCCGGCGGCGATGGCATCCACCACCGGGATCAGGGCCAGCTGCACCGGGTAGTTCCAGGGCGCCATGATGCCGACGATGCCCTTCGGCACCGGCTCCTCCCAGGCCCGGGCGGGCCAGAAGGGATAGGGCACGGCGACGCGGCGCGGCTTCGCCCAGGCGCGCAGGTGGCGGCGGGAATAGCGTGCGGCATCGACGGTGCAGAGCACGTCGGCCAGCAGCGTCTCCAGCCGCGACCGCCCGCCGTAATCCGCATCCAGGGCCGCGGCGATGTCCTCCGCCCGCCTCAGCAGTGTTTTCGCGAGTTGGTCCAGCAGGGCGCGGCGGCGGTCCGGGTCCGGGGCGCCGTCGCGGGTCTCGGCGGCGCGGAGGTGGGCGAGCGCCTCGGCTGGCGTCACGCCACCACCCGCTGGCGCAGCGCGCGGCCGAGCACGGCGGCGGCGGCCTCGCCGGACCGCACGGCGGCCTCGATGGTCGCGGGCAGCGCGGCGAGCGTCCAGTCGCCGGCGAGCACGAGGTTGGCCAGCGGCCGGCGCGGCGGCGCGGGGGGCGGGTTCAGCCCGTGGCGTGGCGTGGCGCGGCGTTCGCGCACGGCGCGGGCCGGTGAAGGGGCCTCGGGCCAGGCGCCGGGCAGGCGGAAGCGCAGCGCGGCCTGGCGAACCTCCGGCCAGATCCGCGCCGCGGCCTCGGCATCGGTCAGGCCTACGGCGGCATCGGCGGCGCTGACGGTGACGGAGACGCCGGTGGGCCGCACCAGCACCCATTGCGACAGGCCGCCGAGCAGGCCGAGGAAGCGCACCGGCCCCTCCTCCACCCGGTTGAAATGCACGTTGAGGATCGGTGCGTGGCGCTGCGGCACCGGCAGGCCGGGCAGCAGCCGCGCCGCCTCCCACGGTGGCACCGCCAGCACCACCGCATCGCCGGGGAGGAGGGCAATGATGGTGTCGCCGAAATCCAGCGCGGTGACCCGGCCCTCCGCCTGCACCAGCGCCCGCAGCCGTGCGCCGGCGCGCAGGCTGGCGCCGTGGCAGCCCAGCGTCGCCAGCGCCGGCGCCACCAGGTCCGGCCCCAGCCCCTGGCGCGCCACCAGCAGCCGTGCCGCGCCCTTGCCGCCGAGCCGCCGCAGCACCGCGCCGAGCAGCCGGGCGGAGGCTTCCTCCACCGGCGTGTTCAGCGCGGCGACGGTCAGCGGCTCGACCAGGGCGCGCAGCAGGCGCGGATGCGCGGCGAAGGCGGCGGCGACGCTGCGATCCGGCCCGGGAATCGCCAGGCGCAGCAGGGCGAACAGGCCGCCGAGGCTCAAGCCATCCGGCCGCCGCGCCGCATCGCCCCAGCCGAGCGGGGACAGCGCGACCCGGCGCGCCGTGCCTTCCTCCAGGTCCAGCACCGGCAGGCCGAGCGGCTCCGGCTCCACCCAGGCGTCTCGTGCACCAATCGCGGTCAGGAAGCGCAGCGCGGCGCGGTTGGCGCCGAGCAGGGCGTGGGTGCCGTTGTCGGTGCCATCCGGCAGGGCGCGGGCGCGGCCGCCGGGGGCGGGCGTGGCCTCGTGCAGCGCCACGCGCTGGCCGGCGCGGGCCAGGGCCAGGGCGGCGGCGAGGCCGGCGACGCCGGCGCCGATGACATGGATCGTCACGGCTTCATCGCCAGCCAGGCCATATGGAGCTTTTCGCCCCGTGTCAGGCGCAGGCGGGTGCGGGGGTGGGCGAAGCCGCGGGCGATCATGCGGTCCAGCAGGCGGCGATAGCCCCACATCATGATGCGCGCCGGTTTCATCGCCTTCGGATCATGCTCCCGCAATTCCCGCTCCGCCTGCGCGAAGCCCGCCGCCGCCTGCGCGGCCAGTTCGGCGCAGCAGCGGGCGAAGCCGGGATGCGCGACCAGGGCGGCGGCGTTCCCTCCTTCGACGCCGTGGCGCGCGAGCAGGCTCCCCGGGACATAGACGCGATCGATCGCCGCGTCCTCATCCACGTCGCGCACGATGTTCACGAGTTGGAAGGTGCGGCCGAGCGCCAGGCCGAAGGCCTCGGCTTCCGGTGCGCCGAAGATGCGCACCGCCATGGCGCCGACGCTGCCGGCGACGCGGCGGCAGTACTGGGCGAGCGCCGCCTCGTCGGGCAGGCGCAGCGCGGCGGTGGCATCGGTTTCCATGCCGTCGATCATCGCGGCGCATTCGGCGCGCGGCAGCGCATATTGCTGCCGGGCCCAGGCGAGTTCGGCGGACAGCGCGCAATCCGGCGCATCCAGCTTGCGGCGCCAGGACTCCAGCAGCCGGCGCTTCTCGGCCTCCGGCATCGCGCCATCGGCGATGTCGTCCACCGCGCGGCAGAAGCCATAGACGGCGTAGAGGCCGCGGCGGCGCTCGCCCTTCAGCACCGCCATGCCGCGGCCGAAGCTGCTGCCGGCGCGGGCGACGCGGGCGCGCACCACGGCGGCGTCGCTGCGCGGGGCGCGGGCCAGGCCGGCAAAGGCCGCGCCGAAATCGGCCTTCGTCAGCGCGACGCGCCCGGCCACCGGGTCCGCCGCCCGCAGGCGTGCGAGCAGCCGCCAGGCGAGGTCCAGCGTGACAGCCGCCTGCAGGCGCAGCCGGGACCGCAGCAGGCGCGGCAGCGGGGATGCGACCTCCAGCGCCGCCTCGACCCGGTCCAGCGCCGCATCCAGCACGGCGCGGCGCTGCGCGTTTTCCGGCGCGAAGAACGCGGCTTCGCCCCCGGCCAGCGCCATCCAGGGCTGCGGCAGGTAGATGCGGTCCATCGCGGCGCGGTCCGGCACCAGGTCCTGCAGGTGGTTGAGGATCTGCAGGGCGGTACACAGCGCGTCGGAGGCGCGGAGCGCGCCGGCGTCCTCCTCCCCATGCAGGCGCAGCAGCAGGCGGCCGACAGGCTCGGCGGAGCGCGCGCAGTAATCCTCGAGCGCTGGCCAGTCGGCGTAGCGGGGCTGCACGGCGTCCTGGCGGAAGGCGGAGAGCAGGGTGCGGGCCTCCCCGGTGCCGACTTCGGCCAGCGGACCGGCCGGGTCGTCGAGCAGGCGCTCCATGTGGTCCAGCCGGGCCAGCTTTTCCGGCGCGCTCAGCGCGGGCGCATCGGCGATGTCGTCCGCCAGGCGGGCGAAGCGGTAGAAGGCCAGCACCTTGGGGCGCAGCGCGGCCGGCAGCAGGCGCGAGGCGACCGGGAAATTCTCCGTCGTCTCCGTGCGGTTTGGGGGACCGGCGGGGAGCCCGGCGGAATCCATCCTCAGGCCGAACCGCCGGTCAGGACGTCGTGGCTACACGGGCTCATAGGCCCGGCCCTTCCAGCCGGCCGGCTTGCCCAGCAGCCCGCGCACCAGCGCCGTCCACTGGATCGCCAGGGCCACCGCCACCGTCAGCGGGTGCAGCGGGATGGTCCACCACGGCTCCCTCACCCGCAGCGTCACCGCGGCCCGCAGGGCGAAGCCGAGCGCCAGGGCCAGCAGCGCCGCCGAGCGCGGCAGGAAGAAGAACGGCCAGAGATGCGCGCCCGCCAGCATCACGGTCCAGATCGGCAGGCCAACCGGCGTCGCCATGCCCTCCCGCGCATTCTTGATGAAGCCGGCCCAGCTCTGGCCGAAGTCGCTGTACATGCGGCAGGTGGCGAGCCCGGCACCCTCCACGACTTCCGTCGCCAGCCCGTGCTCCCGCATGCGCCGGGACAGGGCCAGGGCGTCGTGCATCACGCCCTTCACGCCCTCATGCCCGCCGGCGGCGAGATAGGCCGCACGCTCCACCAGCATGAGCTGCCCGCAGGCGGCCGCCATGCCGGAGCGACGGGTGAAGGCGCGCCCGCCACCTGGCAGGTAGCAGAATAGAAGAAAATTGATCATCGGCACGGTCAGCGCCTCGCCCAGCGAGCCGATGAGCTGCTTCGGCACACCGGTGACCATGGCCGTGCCAGTGCGCGCGGCGTGGCCGGCCATGCTGGCGGCCGCCTCCGGCGCCAGGCGCACATCGGCATCGATGAACAGGAAATGCGTGCCGCGCGCGGCCTCCGCCAGCCGGGCGCAGGCATGCACCTTGCCGGTCCAGCCGGCGGGAAGGGGCGGTGCCGCCTCCAGCCGCACGCGCGGGTCGCGGGCGGCGTAGGCTGTGACGATGGCGGCGGTTTCGTCGGTCGAGCCGTCATCCATCACCACGACCTCCACCGCGACGCCGCGGGAGGCCAGGGCCGCATCCAGGCAGGCGGCGATGTTGGCGGCCTCGTTCCGCGCCGGGATCAGGATGGAGACGAGCGTGCCCTCCACCGGCGTACCGCGCGGCGGGCGCACCAGGAACAGGTTCACCACGCCCATGGTGGCGGGGAACATGGCGAGGGCGAGCGCAATCCAGGCCCAGGTGAATTCCATATCCATCGCCTAGCCCGCCCCTCCCCTTGGATCATGTCGTGGGTCGAATGTTTGGCCCTTCATCGCGGAACGCAAGCGCCGCCACAACTGGTAGATTCCGCCCATGCCCTCCGGGCCCTGCAGCAGCGTCTCGAACCGGGCGGGATCGCGCGCGATGGCGTCCTGCGCCAGACGGTCCATGGTCATCGCCAGCGCGTCGGAAAGCACCGCGACGCGGGCCTCGCGCGGCAGCGCCGCCAGCGTTTCCCCGCTGACGGGCTGGCCGAAGGCGCACAGCATCTCCGGCTTGCGTTCCGACCAGAAGGGGTAATCCAGCGCCAGGGGCACGAACAGCGCCTCCGGCGCCATCTCCGGCAGGCGTGTCATGCCCAGCGCAATGGGCACCGGGCGTTCGCGCGGGTCGCTGAACCGGCCGGGGGCGTTCATCCACAGCATGCGGTCCGGCGCGCCCAGAACCAGGCGGGCGGTGCGCAGGAAGGCGACGGCCCCGCGCGGCGTCGCGTTCTCCACCCCGAAGACGCCGATGCGGGTCATGAAGCGGTAGCGGGTCAGCGCGCCGGCATCCATCGGGATGAACATGCGCCGGCCCGGAAACAGCCGCTGCGACAGCAGCATGAAGGCGACGCCGTCCCACCAGCCCGGATGGTTGGCGAAGACCACCAGCGGCCGGTCGCCATACGGCTGCGGCAGGCCCCACAGCGCCACCCGCGCGGCGCGCATGTGCTTCCGGAAGAACCGGCCGAACATGTAGTGGAAGAACGCCATCCGCCGCGGGTCGTACAGCGCCACGGGGTTGTCCCCCGTGGCAGCCCTGGCCGTCGGGCCACCAGCGGGCGGCGTCATGTGGTTCACGGCACGGCTATTCCGCGGCGGTGGCCAGTTCGGATTCGCGGCGCCCGGCCTCCTTCGCCGCCGCATCCATGCCGCGGCCGCCACGGTCGCGATCCAGCGCGTCCGCCGCGATCCAGCCGGACATCATCACCATCGGCATGCCCGGCCCCGGATGCGCGGCGCCGCCGCACAAATACAGGCCCTTCACCAGCTTGGACCGGTTGCCCGGCTTGAAGGCGCCCATGAAGCTGCCATGGCTGGCGAGCCCATAGATGGCGCCGTCCAGCACCTTGTAGCGCTCATGGATATCGACCGGCGTCAGGTGACGCTCGACCACGATGCGCTCCTCGATATCCTCCAGCCCCGCCGTCCGCTTCAGCTTGTCGAGGATGGTCTGGCGGTACTGCGGCAGCATCTTCGACCAGTCATGGCTCGGCCGCAGGTAGGGCGTGTGGACCAGCACGTACAACGCCTCGCCACCCTCCGGCGCGACCGAGGGATCGGTGCCCGACGGCGCGGCCAGGTAGGCGGTGGGATCGGGGGCCGGGATGCCCTTCTTGTAGATCGCGTCGAATTCTTCTTCCGCATCGCGGGAGAAGACGAAGTCGTGGTGGCCAAGATGCTCGTAGCGCTTGTTCAGGCCGAGATAGAGCACCACGCCGGAACAGGCCGGCTCGAAGTTCTTCTTGGCGTATTTCCGTCCGGGTTCGCCGCCCACCAGTTCCTTGTAGGTGCGGACCGCGTCCATGTTGGAGATCACGGCGTCGCAGGCGATCCTTTCCGACCCGACGCGCACGCCCTTGATGGCGCCGTTCTCGATGTCGAAGCCGGTCACTTCGCTGTCCGTCCGCAGCTCCGCGCCCAGGTCGGCGGCCAGCTTGGCAAGGCCCTCCGCCACTGCCCGGGTGCCGCCCACCGGATACCAGACGCCCTCGCTGGCCTGCATGTCGCCGATCGAGCAGACCACCGCCGGCGCCAAGTAGGGCGAGGAGCCGATATACTGGCAGTAATGGTCCAGCATCTGCGCCAGCCGCTCATCAGGCACATGGCCGCGGATGATCTTCGCCGCCGTCTTGCCCATCTTCAGCGACAGCACGTCGCGCAGCGTGTTCGGGTTGAGGTTGGCCTTCATGTCGATGGTGTCGGAGACCCCCTCGACCGGCCGCCAGAAGAAGAATTTTTCCGAGACGCCATGCAGGTGGCGGCTTTCCTCCTGGAACTTGCGGTAGCCCTCGCCCAACCCGCGGCCGGGCGCGAACTTCTCGATCTCCGCCTGCATGGTCGCGACATCGGCCATCAGGTCGATCTGCGTGCCATCCTCGAAGAAACACCGCCACTGCGGGTCCAGCCGGATCAACGGCAGGTCCTTCGCCTGGTCGCGCCCGGCCTCCGCGAAAATCCGCCGCAACACGCGCGGCACCGTCAGGATGGTCGGCCCCATGTCGAAACGAAAATCACCCGAGCCGTCCGGCGCCGGCAGATTCAACACCGCCGCCTTCCCACCCAGCCACGGGTTCTTGTCCAGCAACGTCACCTTGTGCCCGCGCGCCGCCGCCACGGCCGCCGCGGCTAGCCCACCCAGGCCACCCCCCACCACCACCACCCGGTCTGCCATGCGTGCGTCCTCCGTGTCGTCGAAGTCTTAGCAGGTTCCGCGGGTGGCCCGCAGGGAGGGCGCTGCCCTCCCTGCACCCTCCCGCGAAGGGGCAGCGGCCCCTTGAACCCTTGTATGAGGGGTGGAAGGGAGGAGGGGCTTGGAGGGACCGTTGAACCGGCGGTCCCGCGATGCCCCTCCTCCCTTCCACCCCTTGATGGGATTCCAAAGGGACCACTGTCCCTTTGGCGGGGGTGCAGGGGGCAGCGCCCCCTGCAAGGCCACCCGTGGAAGTTGATTAAGTCTCCGCCGCCACCGGGGTCGCCGCCCGGAAGCCGCTGTCGGCGGTCGGGCGGCTGGGGGCGGCCGAGAGGCCGAGGTCGGCGGCGAGCAGGCCGGTGGTGATGCGGGCGCCTTCGTAGATCACGGGCAGGCCGCTGCCGGGGTGGGTGCCGCCGCCCACCAGGTACACGCCTTCGACGTCGCGGAAGCGGTTGCCGGGGCGGAACAGCAGCATCTGCGGCAGTTCGTGCGACAGGTTGAAGGTGGCGCCGTAGCCCACGGCGAAGTCGCTTTCCCAGTCCTGCGGGGCGACGATGCGCTCGTACTTGATGTGCGGCCGCAGGTCGCCGAGGCCGAGGACCTTGAGGCGGTCCAGCGCGATTTCGCGGAAGCGGGCGCTTTGCGCGGCCCAGTCCGGCTGGTGGATCAGGTTCGGCACCGGGACCAGGACGTAGAGCGCCGAATGGCCGGCGGGGGCCATGGTCGGGTCGGTGGCGCCGGCGTGCTGGACGTAGAGGGAGGGGATTTCCGGGATCACCCCGGTCTCGATCTCGCCGATGTTCTGCCGGTACTGCTCGGACAGGATGACGTTGTGGTGGGCGACGCCGGGCAGTTCGCGGTCGAGGCCGAGGTAGAGCATGAAGGTCGAGCAGGAATAGCGCGCCTGGCCGATCTTCTTGTCCTTCCAGCCCTTCCGGAGGTGGTCGGGGATCAGCTTCGGGATGGCGTGGGCGAAGTCCGCGTTCACCACCACCGCGTCGGCGTCGTGGCGCGTGCCGCCGATCTCGACGCCCTTGGCGCGCTTGCCCTGGAAGGCGATGGCCTCGATCGGGGTGTTCAGGCGGATATCGGCGCCGAGCCGTTCGGCGACGCGCGCCATGGCGGTGGACACGGCGCCGCAGCCGCCGATCGGGTGGAAGACGCCGTGTTCATATTCCAGGAACGACAGGATGGTGAACAGCGCCGGGCATTTGAACGGGCTCATGCCCAGGTATTTGGTCTGGAAGGAGAAGGCGAGGCGGACCCGGGGGTCCTTGAAGTGCCGCGCCAAATCCTTGTCCACGGTGGACCAGGGCTTCATCAGCGGCAGCGCCTTGAGCATGTCCGGCCGCATCATGTCCGCGGCGGTGGAGAAGGCGCGTTCCAGCACCGGCCGGAAGGCTTCCAGCTTGGCGCGGTTTTCCAGCATGAAGGGCCGCAGCCCCTTGGCGTCGCCCGGCGAGATGCGGGCGATTTCCGCCTCCATCCGGTCGAGGTCGGCGCTGGCGTCGAGCCTGGTGACGTCGCCGCCCTTCTCGAACAGCAGGCGGTACTGCGGCTCCAGCCGCCGCATGTCGACTTCCTGCTCGAGATCCGCGCCGCAGCGGGCGAAGATCTCCTTCAGGATGCGCGGGTACAGGAAGAAGGTCGGGCCCAGGTCGAAGCTGTAGCCCTCCTCCGAGGTGAGGGTGCGCGTACGCCCGCCCACCACCTCGTCCTTCTCGTACACGGTGACCCGTGCGCCGGAGGCGGCGAGCAGCATGGCTGCGGCAAGGCCACCCGGTCCGGCGCCAATGATGGCAACCTTCGGGCGTGACCGGTGGAGGGCGGGGGAGGCGAGAGGAGCGGTCATGTCAGTCCGCAGCAGATGCGTGCGTGTCGGAATGCTGCAAGAGGCATGTCGATGCCGTTAAAGCACGAACGGCACGGGCACCAGGGCGCCCTGCTCGATTTCCAGGCATCGGGCCTCGGCGCGCGGCAGCAGCCGGGCCAGGTAGAAGGCGGCCAGCGGGGCGTGCGCGGGGGATGCCGCGGCGGCGCGGGCCAGCATCCAGCCGCCCAGCAGCCAGCCGCAGGCATCGAGATAGGGCGCGGCCAGGGATTGCGCGCGGTCGGGGTCCTTCGCCTGAAGCCCGAGCAGGATTTCCGTCACGTCGCCCAGGCGTTCCGCGGCAGGGGTCAGGCGGCGGTCGCTGGCGGAGACCTCGGCGAGCAGCACCCGCATCGCATCGCCCTCGTCGCGGGCCACCTTGCGGACCAGCAGGTCGATGGCCTGGATGCCGTTGGTGCCCTCGTAGATCGGCGCGATGCGGGCGTCGCGGAGGATCTGGGCGGCGCCGGTTTCCTCGACGAAGCCCATGCCGCCATGCACCTGGATGCCGGTATTGGCGGTCTCCAGGCCCCGGTCGGTGCACCAGGCCTTCACGATGGGGGTCAGCAGCGCCAGGCGCGTGGCGCCTTCCTCGTCGCCCAGCAGGTGGTGCGCATCGAGCGCCGCCGCGGCCTCCAGCGCCAGCAGGCGGCCGGCGAGGGTGACGGCGCGCATCTCTGCCAGCATGCGGGCGACATCGGCGTGCTGCGCGATCGGGCGGCCGTTCTGGACGCGCTGGAGGGCGAAGGCCTCCGCCCGTTCCAGGGCGCGGGCGCCCTGCCCCACCCCCTGCACGCCGACGGCGAGGCGGGCGGCGTTCATCATGGCGAACATGGCGTTCAAGCCGCGGCCGGGCTCGCCCACCAGCTCCGCCTCGGCGCCTTCGAACAGCATGGTGCAGGTGGGCGAGGCGTGGATGCCCAGCTTCCGCTCGATGCCGCCGCAGCGCAGCGCATTGCGCTGGCCGGCCTCGGTGATGCGCGGGGCGGCGAACAGGGAAATGCCCTTGGAGCCTTCCGGCGCACCGGGCAGGCGGGCCAGGACGAGATGGAGGATGTTCTCCGTGAGGTCGTGCTCGCCCCAGGTGATGTAGATTTTTTGCCCGTGCAGGGCGTAGCGGCCATCGCCCAGCGGCTCCGCCTTGGTGCGCAGCGCGGCGAGGTCGGAGCCGGCCTGGGGCTCGGTCAGGCACATGGTTCCGGTCCAGGTGCCGGAGACCAGCTTGGGCAGCCAGCGCGCCGCCTGGTCCGGCGTCGCATGCGTCACCAGCAGGTCGATGGCGCCGGCGGTCAGCACCGGGCCGAGGAAGAACGCCATGTCGGCGGCGGAGGCGAGTTCCGTCACCGCCACCCACAGCGCGTGCGGCAGGCCCTGCCCCCCATGTTCCTCGGGTGCGGAGACGCCCTGCCAGCCGCTGTCGATCCAGTCCCGCATCAACTGGTTGTAGTGCGGCGGCACAGTGACCGTGCCGTTGGCGTAGCGGGCACCATGGCGGTCGGCATCCTGCCAGCCGGGCGCCATCTTTTCCGAGGTGAAGCGGGCGGCTTCCTCGACCAGGGCGGCGATGTCGGCGGCGGGCAATGGGCTGCCGGCGGCCTCGGTCAGGCCGGGCAGGCCGATGACCTGGGTCAGGCCGAGGACCAGGTCCTCGGCCGCGGTGGGCAAGCTCATGCCGCGTTTTCCTGTTGCAGGGCGTCCAGCAGGCCCGGCGGTGGCGGGGTGGCGCCGGCGGCCCAGCCGGGCAACGAATCGGCCAGTGAGGCGTCACCCGCGGCCCGCGCCAGGGCCAGGCCGAGCAGCGCGCCGAACTTGAAGCCGTGCCCGGAGAAGCCGGACATCACGAAGGCCCTGTCGCCCAGACGCTCCAACACGAATCGCTCCTCCGCCTCCACATCGTAGTAGCAGGCGGCGGCGGACAATACGCGATAACGATCGAGCCCGAGGATGCGCGGCCTGGCGAAGTCCAGGATTTCCGCGGCCTCGGCGGCGGTGGCCTCGCGCGGCGCGTCGGGGTCGCCGGTGGGGGCGAAGCGGTGGTCGCCGATCTTCAGCGGGGTGCCGGCCACGGGCGGGACGGCGTAGAAGCCGCCATCCTCGGCCAGGTCCAGCAGCATCGGGGCCCGTTGCCAGGCGGCCTCGTGCTCCGGCGGTGGCGCGAGGCGGACCAGGATCTGCCGGGTCGGGCGGACCCGCGTGGCGAGGTCCGGCAGCAGCCGCGGCGCCCAGGGGCCGGCGGCGACCACCAGCAGGTCGGCCTGCAAACGCGTGCCATCCCGCAGCAGCAGCCCGGCGCGGGCCGGGTCGACCGCGGTGGCGTGGCCACGGCGGATGTCCACGCCCCGGCGGGCCAGGATGCGGGACAGCATCTCGACGATCCGGCGCGCCAGCAGCACGCCGCCGCTGGGCAGATGGAAGGCGTCGGCGAGGCCGTCGGCGGACAGATAGGGGTAGCGGGTGGCGATGGCGGCGGCGTCGAGGTCCTCCACCGCATGGCCATCGGCGCGGAGCGCGGCGCGGCTGTCCGTGATCCAGGCGTTCGGCGCGTTCGCCAGGGCGAGCACCCCGGTCGGCACATAGGCTGTCTCGCCGGCTTCCTGGAACAGCAGGCTCCAGGCGGCATGGGCGGGGTCGATCATCCGCATGTAGCCGCGCGCGGCGCCATAGGCGTGGCGGATCAGGCGGTGGTCGTCCACCGAACTGCCGCGGGGGTTTGGCACCGGGTCCTGTTCCACCACCCGCACGGCGTAGCCGGCCCGGGACAGGGCCCAGGCAGCCGACAGGCCCATGACACCGCCACCGAGGATGAGCGCGCTTCGCATGCGCCCATTCTCGCCCGGCCCGCGCCGCTTGGGGAGGGGGGTTACCCCAGGTGCAAGGTTGCCGTGCCCTCAAGCGCCTGGCCGGGCGCCAGCACATGCATCGGGCCGTGGGCGGCAAGGTCGGGGCGGTTCACGGCGTCCGGCACATGGCTCACCGGCTCGACGCACAGCACCTCCGCGATGCTCGGCGCATAGATTTGCAGGTGGCGGGACCAGTCGCCGGTGGCGCGCAGGACCAAGGTGGGGCCGCCGGGCCAGGCGATCTCGGCCAGGCCGTCCCAGCCGGCGAAGTGGGTGTCGTGGCCGACCAGCACGGCCTCCCCGCCCGCCAGCCCGGCCGAGGGGCGCGGCGACTGGGCGAGGCCGCGGGCGTCGCGGCTGAAGGTGGTGGTGGCGGCGAAGCGCAGGCGGGTGCCGAGGGGGCGGGTGAAGAAGGGGTGCCAGCCCATGCCCATGGGGGTGGGCAGGCTGCCGGTGTTGGTCAGCGCCAGGGACAAGGACAGGCCCTGGTCCGTCAGCGCCACCGTCAGCCAGGCGCCGCAGCGGAAGGGCGGGTGGTCCACCAGGCAGGACAGCACGGCGCGGTCCGCCGCCTGGGATTCGACCTTCCAGGCCTGTTCCCGCACGAAGCCGTGCAGGGCGTTGTCCTCCAGCGGCCGGTTGATCGGCATGCGGTACGCGGTGCCATTCACGGTGATGCGGCCGCCATCCAGCCGGTTGGTCCAGGGCGCCATCAGGAAGGCGCTGTGCAGGCCGCGGTTCGGGCTTTCGCCGGCCGGCACCGGCGCCACGATATCCCGGCCGCGCCAGGTCAGGGTGCCGAGTGCGGCGCCCTCATCCTCCAGGATCGTCGCCGCCCAGTCGCCGGCACGGAGGGAAATCATTCCGGATCGAACTGGTCGCGCGGGGAGAAGCCGCCCTTCCGCGAATACTCGATCGAGCAGTAGCCGCCGCCCTGGTAGCGTTCCTCCACCGGGTCGTCGGAGACGATGTGGCCGACCTCGGTGCGGAAATCCTCGGCAGTGTCCTCCGGCTCCCAGCCCAGGCGGTCGCGGTGGTCCGCGCCCCAGAAGCTGTCGGGGTTTTTCGAGGCGCCCCAGATCACGCAATGCCCGGTGCGTTCGGCGACGATGGTGCGGGTGATGAGGCGGGCGAGATCGGCGTAGGACAGCCAGGTCGCCAGCATCCGCTTGTTGATCGGCTTCGGAAAGCAGGAGCCGATGCGGATGTTGACGTTCTCGACGCCATGCTTGTCCCAGTACATGCGGCCCATCAGCTCGCCATAGACCTTGGACAGGCCGTAGTAGCCGTCCGGCCGGAAGGCGCAGTCGGCATCGAGCTTGGCCTGGTTGCTTTGGTTGTTCCCCTGGGGCCGTTCATGGAAGCCGATGGAGTGGTTGGAGCTGGCGAAGACCACGCGGGCGCCGAACATCCGGGCGGCCTCGTAGATGTGGTACAGGCCGTGCAGGTTCGGGCCGGCGACCTCCTCGAACGGCTTTTCCACACTCACGCCGCCGAAATGCAGGATGGTGCCGCAGCCTTCCGCCTGGCGGACCACGGCGAGCGATTCGGACAGGTCCGCCTTCACGAAGCGGGCGCCGGCGGGGATCTCGTCCGGGAAGGGCATGATGTCGGTCAGGCGCAGGGTGAAGCCGGCGGCCGACAACTCGCGCGTCAGCATGCGGCCGAGATTGCCCGAGGCACCAGTGAGCAGGATGGGTTTGCTGTCGGTCATGCCAAAAATCCTCAGTCGGCGAAGCGATGCACGGGCGCACCCTGGCCCAGGCCTTCGGCGCGGAACAGCCCACCCAGGGTCGGATGCTCGGCCAGCACCGATTCGCGGCCGCGGCGCAGGCTGGTGACGAACAGCGTGGACAGGTCCGGCCCGGCGAAGCAGGGCATGGTGGGGGCCGGCACGGGGAAGGCAAAGTGGCGCAGGATCTCGCCAGCCGGCGAGATCACGTTGATGCGGCCGGCTGAGACGCCGGCGGACCAGTAGTTGCCCGCCGCATCGCAGGCGGCGCCATCCGGGCGGCCGGTTTCGTCCGTCATGGTGATGACGGTGCGCCGGGCGCCGGTGGCGCCGGTCGCGGGGTCGAAGTCGCAGGTGTCGATGCAGGCGCTGCGGCTGTCCGAATGCCACATCGTGCGGCCATCGGGCGACCAGGCCAGGCCGTTCGAGACGGTCAGCCCCTCGCGCCGCCGCTCCGCCCGGCCATCGGGGGTGACGCGCCACAGCATGGCGGTTGCCTGCTTTTCGGGCCGGTCATCCATGCTGCCGACCCAGAATGCGCCATCGGGGCCGACCTTGCCGTCGTTCAGGCGGTTATGCGCCGGCTCCTCCGGGATGGTCGCGAAGGGCGCGGTGGCGCCGCTGTCCGGGTCCAGGCGGATGAGGCTGGCGCGCTGCGCCACCAGCAGGGCGCCGGATCGGCACAGCGCCAGGCTGCCGCAGACCTCCGGCACCGGGATGCGGTGGACGCTGCCATCGGCGGGGTCGAAGCGGATGACGCAGGGGGCCAGGATGTCGACCAGCCACAGCACGCGGCGGCGGTCGTCCCAGGTCGGGCCCTCGCCGACCTCGGCGCGGAGGTCGGCGGCAAGGATGAAGTCCATCAGCCGGTGTATCCCAGCAGCAGCTTCGGCAGGGTCAGGGAGATGGCGGGGATGTAGGTGGTCAGCATCAGCGCGAACAGGATGGCGGCGTAGAAGGGCAGGATCGACTTCATGATCTGCTCCATGGGTATCTTGCCGATGGCGCAGCCGACGAACAGCACCGCGCCCACCGGTGGCGTGGTCAGCCCCAGTCCCAGGTTCATCATCATCACCATGCCGAACTGCACCGGGTCCATGCCGATGGCGACCACCACGGGCAGGAAGATCGGCGTGGTGATCAGGATCAGCGCCGCCATGTCCATGACGCAGCCCAGCAGCAGCAGGCAGACGTTGATCATGATGAGGATGACGATGGGGTTGGTGCTGATCGCCAGCATCCCTTCCGTCAGCAGGTCCGGCAGCCGGTACACGGCGAGCAGGTAGGCGAAGGCGGTCGCGGTGCCGACCAGCAGGAACACCACGGCGGAGGTGCGCACACTCGCGGCGACGCAGATCTTGAAATGCGCCCAATCCAGGCTGCGATACACCAGCACGGTGACCAGGATGGCCCAGATGGTGCCGAAGGCGGCGCTTTCGGTGACGGTGAAGATGCCGGACAGCACGCCGCCCAGGATGATCACGGCCGTCAGCAGGCCGGGCAGCGCATCGATGAAGGTCCAGACGATGTGCCGGATGCCCTGGAACGGCTCCGCCGGGTAGCCACGCTTCACCGCGACGACGTAGGCCGCGATGCCGAGGCAGAGGCACATGATCAGCCCGGGCACGAAGCCCGCGACGAACAGCGCGGAGACCGAGATGCCGCCGCCCGCCGCCAGCGAATACAGGATCATGTTGTGGCTCGGCGGGATCATGATGCCGGCGATGGAGGAGGTGACGGTGACGGAGACCGAGTAGTCCGTGCCGTAGCCGCGCTGCTTCATCGCCGGGATCAGGATGGTGCCGAGCGCGGAGGCATCCGCCACCGCGCTGCCGGAGATGCCGCCGAACAGCATGGAGGTGGAGACGTTCACCACGCCGAGGCCGCCGCGCATCCAGCCGAACAGCGACGACGCCACGGAAATCAGCCGGCGTGCGATGCCGCCATGCAGCATCAGTTCGCCGGCGAAGACGAAGAAGGGGATGGCGAGCAGCGAGAAGATGCTCATCCCCGAGGCCATCTGCTGGAAGGCGACGGCGGGGTTGATCCCCTCGTACAGGAAGCCGACCACGGCGGCGATGCCGAGCACGAAGGCGACCGGGACACCGGCCGCGATGCCGAGGAAGAAGATGCCGAAGATGATGTAGAGGCCGGTTTCCACGCAGGGCTACTCCAGGAAGGCCGCGGCGGCGCCGCGCTGTTCCGGACCCTCCGGGTTGAGGATGTCCTTCAGCACCTGCTCCACCGAGAACAGGAAGGTCAGCGCGCCGCAGACCATCATCGGCGCGTAGGTCCAGCCCTGGCTGATGTTGAGCAGCGGGATGTTGAACGGCCCGACCATGCCGACCAGCTCATACCCCCAGACCACCATGCCGAGGCCGAACAACCCGACGGCGGTGTCGCAGCCCACGGCGATCCAGCGCTGGATGCCGATGGGCAGCGCCTCCCGGAAGCCGAGCACCGAAAGATGAAACCGCTCCCGCACCCCGACAGCGGCGACCGGCAGGGCGATGGCGAGGATCGAGAGGGTGGCCCCGCGCTCGATCCAGGTGGGCGTGTCGTTCAGCACGTAGCGGCCGAACACCATCCAGCCCATCATCACCACCAGGCCGACCAGCGCGAAGCCGGCCGTCACGACGACGATCCGCGACAGGATGTCGAGGATACGGGAAAACAGCACCATCTTGTTCGGTCACCCCGGCTGGTGGTTGGGGGCGGCGCGGAGGCCGCCCCCTGCGTCAGGTCACGGCAGGGCGCGGATCGCCTGCACCATGCCGGCGAGGCGCGGCGTCGCCGCGTACTTGGCGTAGACCGGCTCCATCAGCGCCGACCACGGGGTGCGGTCCGCGATCTCGATCACCGTCACGCCGGCGGCCACCACGCGCTGGCGCGAGACCTCCACGCGTTCCGCCCAGAGCTGGCGCTGCAGCGTCGCACTCTCACGCGCCGCGTCGCGCATGATGTTGCGATCCGCCTCGCTCATCCGGCGCCAGCGCTGCTGCGACACGGCCAGCACTTCCGGCACGTTGGAATGCTCGGTGGTGGAGTAGTAGCGCGCCACCTCGAAATGCCGCGTGCTCTCATAGGAGGGGAAGTTGTTCTCGGCCGCGTCGATGACGCCCGACTGCAGGCTGGTGAAGACCTCGCCGAAGGGCAGCGGCGTGGCGTTGGCGCCGAGCGCGCGCATCAGGTCGATCCACAGGTCGCTGGTCTGCACGCGGATCTTGAGGCCGCGCATGTCGGCCGGCGTGCGGATCGGGCGCGTGGAATAGACGCTGCGGGCGCCGCCATCGTACCAGGCCAGCGCGATGATGCCGATCGCCTCGAGGTCCTTGGCGATTTCCTGCCCGGCGACGCCATCGATCGCGGCGTGGCTGTGCGCCACGTTGCGAAACAGGAAGGGCAGCGTCACCACGTTGGTGGACGGCGCCAGGTTGTTGAAGGGGCTCAGGTTGAAGTTGCCGAAGTCGATGGAGCCCAGCCGCATCTGCTGGATCGCCTCGTCCTGCTGGCCGAGCTGCGCCGAGTGGTAGGTGCGCATGCGGATGCGGTTGTTGGTGCGCTGCGCCACCAGCTCGCCGAACCGGTCCATGCCGCGGCCGTTGGGATAGTCGCCGGCGTGGATGTTCCAGCCGCGCCATTCCTGGGCGACACTGGGGCTGGCAGCCCATGGCAGGATCGCCGCGGCTGCTATGGCCACGGCGCGGATGGCGCGCATCGCTTTCATGTGGATCCCTCTCCTTCCCCGTTCCGCGGCCTTCTGGCTGCGGGTTATACGACATCATACAACCGGTGCCGCGCGGCTTTGTCAATTCATCCGGATGGAACGAACCCCTGCCCACAGCGCTGACGCTGCATGCGCAGGAGAGTGCGAGCATGGACCGGGATATGCTGGTTGAGGAAGTCGAGACTGGCGGCGTCCGGCTGCTGCCGGCCCGGATGATCGGCTACCTGATCTACCCCTCGGCGCTGGAGTTGATCCTGTCCGTGCCGCCGGCCAACGACCGGGTCCCGCCCGGCGAGGCCTGAGCGCCGCGACCCCGGCTTGCCCGATCGGGCGCGCGACCGCAGCATCCGGCGACACGTCGCCGGATGCCCGCCACCATGCCCCATACCCTTGCCGAAGCCGCCGAGGCCCTCGCCGCCGGGTGCACCACCGCGGAGGCCCTGACCGAGGCGGCGCTGGCGCACATCGCCGACCCGGCCGGCGAAGGCGGGCGCGCCTTCATCACGGTCCACGGCGATGTCGCGCGCGCCACCGCGCGGGCGATGGACGGGCTGCGTGCCGCAGGCCTTGCGCCGAGCCCCTGGGCCGGCATCCCCATCAGCATCAAGGACCTGTACGACGAAGCCGGCCAGCAGACCCGCGGCGGATCCGTCGCGCTGTCCGACATCGCGCCCGCCGCGGCGACGGCACCTTCCGTGGCGCGGCTGCAGCGGGCGGGCTTCGTCGTGCTGGGGCGCACCAACATGGTGGAATTCGCCTTCTCCGGCCTCGGCGTGAACCCGCATTTCGGCACCCCGCGCAGCCCGTGGGACCGGGCGACGGGGCGGCTGCCGGGCGGGTCTTCCTCCGGCGCCGCGGTGGCGACGGCGGATGGCATGGGCTTCGCCGGCCTGGGCTCGGACACCGGCGGGTCCTGCCGGATTCCGGCGGCGCTGTGCGGCATCGTCGGCTGGAAGCCGACCGCGTCGCGGGTGCCGTTGACGGGGACGCTGCCGCTGTCCTCCACGTTGGACAGCCTCGGGCCGCTGGCCCGCTCCGTCGCCTGCTGCGAGGTGCTGGACGGGATCATGGCGGGCGAAGACCCGGCGCCACCCCAGCCGTTGGGGCCGGTGGCCGGGCTGCGATTGGGCGTGTTGCAGGGCTATGTCTGCGATGGCTGGGATGCCGGCGTGACCGAGGCCTTCGAGCGCACCCTGTCCCGGCTTTCCGCTGCCGGCGCGCGGGTGGAGAAGCTGGCGGTGCCGGAGCTGGCCGAGATTCCGCAGGCCAACGCCACCGGCGGCTTCGCGGCCAGCGAGGCCTTCGCCTGGCATCGCGGGCTGATCGAGCGGGCGCGCGACCGCTACGACCCGCGCATCCTGGCGCGCATCCTGCGCGGCGGGCAGATGCCGGCGGCGGACTACATCGCCCTGCTCCGGGACCGCGCCCGCATCATCGCGGGTTTCGCGGCGCGGACGGCGGGGTTCGATGCGGTGGTCTCCCCCACCTGCCCGCTGGTGCCGCCGGCGATCGCGGCGGTGGAGGATGAGGCGGAGTATGGCCGCATCAACCTGCTGCTGCTGCGCAACACCAGCGTCGGCAATTTCCTCGACCGCTGCGCCATCAGCCTGCCCTGCCACCGGCCGGGCGAGGCGCCGGTCGGCTTCCAGCTGATGGGCGAGCATGGCGGCGATGCGCGGCTGTTCGCGGTGGCGGCGGCGGTGGAAGCGGCGCTGGCGGCCTGAGTCAGCGCGGCGCCTCCAGTGCGCGCGGTTGTTCGTCCTTCAGCCCGACCCCCGTGAGGCCAAGCCGGCGCGCCGCGGCGACCAGCCACAGCAGCTTGGCGGCGGCATCGCCTGGGGACAGGCCGCCGGGGCGGATGTTGCTGATGCAGTTGCGCTCCGCGTCGCTGCGGCCGGGGCGTGGCGCGTGGGTCAGGTAGATGCCCATGCTGTCGAGCGCCGAGAGGCCGGGACGCTCGCCGATCAGCACGGCGACCATCGCGGCGCCCAGCGCGTGGCCCACCTCGTCACCGAGGGCGACGCGTGCCTGCGTCGCGATGACCGGCGGCGCGACCTGCCAGCCGGCGGCCAGCAGGCCTTCCGCCAGGATCGCCACCAGCGCCGGTGCCTGGGCCTGCACGCCGGTGGCGCACAACCCGTCGGCGACGACGATGGCGAAGCAGCCGGGCATCGGCGCCAACCTGGTCGCCTCGCCAGGCGCCAGCCGACGGCCGCGGTCGGGGCGCAGCAGATACTCCCGCCGGTCCGCTGCCGCGCTGGCCACCACGGTGCCGCCGATACGCGCCTGCAAGGCGGGCGCATCCAGCGTGGACCAGACGGCGTCGCGGGCCTGGGCGTGGGCTTCCTGGAAATCGAGATGCGCGGCGGTGGGCAGCCCGTTGCCGACACGGCCGAGGCCGACGCGCGCGGCGGTGTAGCGGCGCAGGTCGGTCCAGAGGACGGGTGCCGTCACAGCAGGCCCGCCGTGGCCATGCCGCTCGGCAGCCGGTCCGGCGTGCGTTCCGCGAGGCCCATGCTATCCAGCCACGCGGCGAATTCCGGCGCAGGCTGCTTGCCGAGCGCGGCGCGGACATACAGGCCATCGTGGAAGGAGGTGGACTGGTAGGCCAGCATGGTGTCGTCCGCCCCCGGCACGCCCATCACGTAGGTGACGCCGGCGACGCCGAGCAGCGTCAGCAGCGCGTCCATGTCGTCCTGGTCGGCCTTCGCATGGTTGGTGTAGCAGACATCGACGCCCATCGGCAGGCCGAGCAGCTTGCCGCACATGTGGTCCTCCAGCCCGGCGCGGATGATCTGCTTGCCGTCGAACAGGTATTCGGGGCCGATGAAACCGACGACGCTGTTGACCAGCAGCGGCCGGAAGCGGCGCGCCACGGCATAGGCGCGGCATTCCAGCGTCTGCTGGTCCACGCCGCGATGCGCGTTGGCGGACAGTGCGCTGCCCTGGCCGGTCTCGAAATACATGCAGTTGTCGCCGAGCGTGCCGCGCCGCAGCGCGAGGGCCGCCTCATGCGCCTCCGCCAGCAACGCCAGCGAGACGCCGAAGCTCTCGTTCACGCCCTGCGTGCCGCCGATGGATTGGAACACCAGGTCCACCGGCGCGCCGCGGCGCATCGCCAGCAGCGTGGTGGTGACATGCGCCAGCACGCAGGTCTGCGTCGGGATGGCGTAGCGGTCTCGCACCGCATCCAGCAGGCCGAGCACGCGGCAGAGGTTGTCCACATTGTCGGTCGCCGGGTTGACGCCGATCACGGCATCGCCGGCCCCGAGCAGCAGGCCGTCGAGCACCTGGGCAGCGATGCCCTTCGGGTCGTCCACCGGGTCGTTCGGTTGCAGGCGGATGGACAGGGTGCCCGGCAGGCCGAGCGTGTTGCGGAATTTCGTGACGACACGGCATTTCGCCGCAATGGCCACCAGGTCCTGCAATCGGCAGATTTTCGAGACCGCCGCCACCATCTCGGGCGTCAGGCCGGGGGCGAGCGCGGTGACGGCGGCGGGGTCGGCGGCCAGCAGCCAGTCGCGGAAGCCGCCGACCGTCAGGTGGGCGACCGGGGCGAAGGCGGCATCCTCATGCCCATCGACGATCAAGCGCGTAACCTCGTCCTCCTCATAGGGCACCATCGATTCGGACAGGAAATGGCGCAGCGGCAGGTCGGCCAAGGCGCGCTGGGCCGCGACGCGCTGCGCGGCGGATTCGGCCGCGACGCCCGCCAGGGCGTCGCCGGACCGGAAGGGTGTCGCGCAGGCCATCAGGGCGCGCAGATCGGCGAAGACGTGCCGCGTGCCGCCCACCGTCGCGGAAAAACCCATGCCGTCCTCTCCTTGCCAGGCACCGGTTGCCAGCCCGCGCAACCGGGGGGAGGATGGCACGAATCATCCCCGGGAGTGAGCATCGGCATGGATCGCGAGAAACTGGAAATGCGGCCGGACGCGGCGGCGGCCTGGCCCGACCAGATCTACGATGCGCTCAAGGCCAATGGCATCACCCAGGTGGCATTGGTCCCGGATGCCGGACACAGCCGGCTGATCCGCCGCTGCCTGGCGGACAACGAGATGACGGTGGTGACGCTGACGACCGAGGAGGAGGGCGTCGCGATGGTGTGCGGCGCCTGGCTTGGCGGGGTGAAGGGCGTGCTGCTGATGCAGTCCTCCGGCGTCGGCAACTGCATCAACATGCTGTCGCTGTCCACGCTGCACCGCACGCCGCTGCCGATGATCGTGACGATGCGGGGCGACTTCGCGGAGTTCAACCCGGCGCAGGTGCCGATGGGCCATGCGACGCAGACGGTGCTGGAGGCGATGGGCACGCTGGTGCATCGCGCCGACAAGCCGGAGGATGTGGCGGAGACGGTGGATGCGACGCTGCGGCTCGCCTTCAACACCTTCCGCCCCGCCGCCACCCTTCTGGGCCAGCGCCTCATCGGCGCCAAGACCTTCGGCAAGGACTGACCCATGGCACAGCTTCCGGATCGGCGCGACGTGGTGCGCGCCCTGCTGGCGGATCGCGGCGACCTGCTGGTGATCGCCGGCCTCGGCGCCTCCGCCTGGGACATCACCGCCATCGGCGACCACCCGCGCAACCTGCCGCTGTGGGGCGGGATGGGTGGTGCGGCGATGATGGGCCTGGGCCTGGCGCTGGCGCAGCCCTCGCAGAAGGTGCTGGTCATCACCGGCGACGGCGAGATGCTGATGGGCCTCGGCGCGGTCGCCACCATCGCCGTGCAGAAGCCGGCCAACCTGTCCGTCGTGGTGCTGGACAACGAGCATTACAGCGAGACCGGTGGGCAGGAGACGGCGACCAAGCATGGCGTGGATCTCGCCGCCATGGCGCGCGGCGCCGGCATCGTCGAGACGCGCACGCTGCGCGGGCTGGAGGAGGTGCCGGCGCTGCGCGACCGCGTGCATGCCGGCGGCGGGCCGCTGTTCGCCGTGGTCAAGATCGCCGTCGGCAACCTGCCGCTGGTGCTGCCGCCACGCGATGGCGCCATCCTGCAGGCGCGGTTCCGCGAGGCCGTGCTCGGCCCCGCCGCACACCACCAACTGTGAGTTCGGAAAAATGCCGCACGTAATCTGCCTTCGCCCCATCCACGACGATGCATTGGCAAAAATGCGGGCGACGGAGGGGGTGACGGTGGAGGTGCTGATGGACCTCTCGCCGGAGTCGCTCGCCGCCCGGCTGCCGCACGCCGATGCGCTGATCGTCCGCACCGCCAGGATCGACCGGCCGCTGCTGGCGCATTGCACGCGGCTGAAAATCCTGGCGCGGCATGGCGTGGGGTACGACCAGGTGGATGTGGCGGCGCTGACGGAGCGCGGCATCCCGCTGACCATCACGCCGGATGCCAATGCCGTGTCGGTGGCCGAGCACGCGCTGATGCTGATGCTGGCCTGCGCCCGCAAGCTGTCCGGCTATGACGGCAACATGCACCGCGCGACGCCGGTCTGGGGCGGCCAGCCGAGCCTGCCGACCTTCGACCTGGCCGGGCGCACCGTGCTGGTGGTGGGCTTCGGGCGCATCGGCACGCGCGTGGCGAAGCTGTGCGCGGCCTTCGACATGAAGGTGCTGGTGCGCGACCCGAACGTCGCCAAGGGCACCATCGCCGGCCTCGGCTTCACGCCGGTCGATGATGCGGCGGAGGCGGCGGCGCAGGCGGACATCGTCACGCTGCACGTGCCCTCCAACCCGCAGACGCGGCACATGGTGGATGCGCAGTTCCTGGCGCGGATGAAGCCGGGCGCGGTGCTGGTGAACACGGCGCGCGGCACGGTGCTGGACCAGTCGGCGCTGGAGGCCTCGCTGCGCGCAGGCCACCTGTCCGCCGCCGGGATCGACGTGTTCGAGGAGGAGCCGGTGGAGACGCCGCTCAGCCTGCTGTCCGCGCCGAACCTGGTGATGACGCCGCATGTCGCGGCCAGCACGGCGCAGGGCTTGCGGCGGATGGCGCTGGACAGCGCGGGCGCGGTGCTGGCCTGCTTCGCCGGGACGCTGGACCCGGAGATCGTGGTGAACGCGGAGGTCCTGCCGCGGCGGAACTGAGGCGGGCCGAGACCCCCTCACCCAACCCTCTCCCCCAAGGGGGAGAGGGCTTTTTGTCAGTCGAACTGGATGTTGGCGCGGCGGATGACCTCGGCGTATTTCGCCGCGTCCCGCCGCAGCAGGGCGGCTGCGTCGGCGCTGGTGCCGCCGCCGGGGATGAAGCCTGCATCGGCCACGCGCTGGCGCAGACCAGGGTCGGACAGCGCCTTGTTCACGGCGGCGACCCAGCGCTCCGCGATCGGGGCCGGCAGGCCGGGCGGGCCCATCACCATGTACCAGACGGCGGCGTCGAAATCGGGGAAGCCGCTTTCGGCGATGGTCGGCACGTCCGGCAGCGTCGGCACGCGTTCCTTCAGCGTCGTCGCCAGCGCCCGGACGCGGCCGGCACGGATATGCGGCAGGTAGGTCGGCAGCGTGTCGATGGCGATGTCGATGCGCCCGGCCAGCACCTCGTTCACCGCCTGGCCGGTGCCGCGGAACGGGATATGCGTCATGTCCAGCCCGGCGGCGAAGGACAGCGCCGCGGCGGCCAGGTGCTGCTGCGTCGCGACGCCGGAGGAGGAGTAGTTCAGCTTGCCCGGATTGGCCTTGGCATGCGCGATGAACCCACGGAAATCCTGTGCCGGGGAGGACAGCGGCACCACCGCCACCAGCGGCACCGTGCCGGCCAGCACCACCGCCGTCTGGTCGGCGATGATGTCGAAGGGCGGCGGCTTCATGGTCGGCGGCACGACGGCGGAGGCGCTGACGGTCGTCATCAGCATCTGGTAGCCATCGGGCCGGCCACGCGCATTCTGCGTCGCGGCGATGGTGCCGGACCCGCCGGCGCGGTTGTCGATGGCGAGGGCCTGGCCGAATTCCTCCTGCAACGCCGGTTGCAGCAGGCGGGAGATGATGTCCGTGCCGCCGCCCGGCGCGAAGCCGACCAGCAGGGAGACGGTACGGGTGGGATAGGCGCCTTGCGCCAAGGCCGGCATCGGCAGGGCGGCAGCGCCCGCCGCGGCCAGCAGGCCGCGTCGATTCAACATCAGTTTCCTCCGGAGTCTTCTTGTGGCGGCAGGATGCCGGGGTGTCAGGTGCCCGTCCAGACCGGCTTCCGCTTGGCGAGGAAGGCCTGCACGCCTTCGCGGAAGTCGTTGCTGCCGAAGCACATCGTCACCAGGTCGTCGCCGTCGATGCTGCCATTGGCGATCCGCAGGCGCTTCAGCGCCACCTTGGTCGCGGTCAGCGTCAGCGGCGCCATGCCGGCGACGTCCTCGGCCAGCTTCATCGCCCGCTCGGCCAGGGCTTCCGGCGTCTCCAGCATCTCCGAGATGAAGCCGGCGGCCAGCGCCTCGGGCGCGTCCATCAACCGCGCGGTGAACACCAGGTCCTTCAGCTTCGCCGGGCCGATCAGCGCCGCGAAGCGGGAGATGTTCATGGTGGACAGCGTATTGCCCAGGGTGCGCGCCACCGGCACGCCGAAGCGGGCATTGGCGCTGGCGATGCGGAGGTCGCAGACGCCGGCGATGCCCAGGCCGCCGCCGACGCAGGCGCCGGCCACCGCGGCGATGACCGGCTTCGGGCAGTCCTCGATGGCGGACAGCACGCGGTCGATGCGGGTCTCGTAGTCCAGCGCGTCCTGGCCGGTGCTGAAGTTCTGGAACTGGCTGATGTCGGTGCCGGCGGCGAAGGCCTTGCCGCCGGCGCCGGTGATGACCCAGCAGCGGATCGCCGGATCCTTCGCCACCGCGGCGGCCTGTTCGAACAGGCCTTCGTACATCGGGAAGGTCATGGCGTTGCGCTGTTCCGGGCGGTTCAGCGTGGTCCAGGCAACAGGACCGCGGGTCTCGTGCAGGATATCGGGCATGGGTTGGTTCCTCCTCCCCCCTTGTGCAGCGGTCCGGTGCGGGGCGACAAGGCGGGCAGCCGGATGGAGGTCCACAAGAATGCGTATCGTCAGCGTGAAGCAGGGCATCGCCCCGATCGCGAGCGACATTGCCAACGCCTATATCGACTTCTCCAAGATGACCGCCTCCATCGTGGCGGTGACGGTCGAAGGCGAAGGCGGGCGCCGCGCCACCGGCTACGGCTTCAACTCCAACGGCCGCTACGCCCAGCCCGGCCTGCTGGCGGAACGCTTCGTGCCGCGGCTGACGGAGGCCTCGGAGGCGCAGATCACCGCACCGGACGGCAGGCTGAACCCGCAGGGCGCCTGGGCGGCGATGATGAAGAACGAGAAGCCGGGCGGCCATGGCGAGCGCAGCGTCGCCGTCGGCGTGCTGGACATGGCGTTGTGGGATGCGGCCGCCAAGTTGGAGGGCGTGCCGCTGTGGCGGCTGCTGGCGGATCGCTACAATGGCGGCGTGGCGGATGAGGCGGCCTGGGTCTACGCCGCCGGTGGCTACTACTACCCCGGCAAGGGGGTGGATGCGCTGGTCGAGGAGATGAAGCGCTACCTCGGCATGGGCTACGCCACGGTGAAGATGAAGATCGGCGGCGCCCCCGGCACCAGCATCGCCGACGCCCTGGCCGAGGACCGCGCGCGCATCGAGGCGGTGCTGGGGCTGCTTGGCGGCGATGGCGCGAAGCTGGCGGTGGACGTGAATGGCCGCTTCGACCTGCCGGCGGCGCTGGCCTATGCCGAAGCGCTGGAGCCGATGGGCCTGCGCTGGTACGAGGAACCGCTGGACCCGCTGGACTACGCCACGCATGGGACGCTGGCCGAGCACTACGGCCCGCCGATCGCCACCGGCGAGAACCTGTTCTCCATGCTGGATGCGCGCAACCTGATCCGCCATGGCGGGCTGCGGCCGGACCGCGACATCCTGCAGATGGACCCGGCGCTGTCCTACGGGTTGTGCGAATACCTGCGGACGCTCGACATGCTGGCCGCCCATGGCTGGTCCCGCCGCCGCTGCGTGCCGCATGGCGGGCACCAGTTCGCGCTGAACATCGCGGTGGGCCTCGGGCTGGGTGGCAATGAGAGCTACCCGGAGGTCTTCGCGCCCTTCGGCGGCTTCGCCGACGACGTGCCGGTGGTGGAGGGGCGCGTGGCGATGCCGGATATCCCCGGCATCGGCTTCGAGGCGAAGAACAAGCTGTATGAGGTGTTCAGGACGCTGTAGCCCTCGGCAGCGTGGTGATGCCGGGGATCGCCTGCACCCGGGCGACCCAGTCCCGCACGCCGGGCCAACGGGCGAGGTCGAAGCCCCCCTCCTCCGCCCGGTGGGTGTAGGCGAACAGGGCGAGGTCGGCGATGGTCGGCGCCTCGCCGGCCAGCCAGGGATGCGCCGCCAGGCGGCGTTCCATCACATCCAGCGCCTGGGCGCCGCGGCGGGCGCACTCGGCCAGACGGTCGGCGTGCAGATGCGCCTCCCGCCGCCAGGCGATGATGTTGCGGGCGACGGCGATGTAGGGCTCGTGGCTGTACTGCTCGAAGAACAGCCATTCATGCACCCGCGTCCGCGCCAGGCCGGGCGGCGGCAGCCAGGGCGTGCCCTCGGCGAAGTGCAGCAGCATGGCGTTGCTCTCGACCAGGACCGTGCCGTCATCCAGCACCAGCGCCGGCACCTTGCCGTTGGGGTTGATGGCCAGGAAATCCGGGCTTCGGGTCGCGCCGGAATTGCCATCCGTCTCCACCCATTCGAAGGCGTGGCCGGTCAGGGCCAGGATCTGCGCCGGCTTCCAGCAATTGCCGGACACCCGCATGCCATGGAGTCGCATGAAAACTCCCGGAGATGGAACAACCCGCAGGCTAGCGCAAAAGCCACTCCGGTGCGAAGGCATCGGCGCCGGAGGGCAGCGGCACGGCTGGGTCCGTGACGAAGGCCAGGATGTCCCGCACCACCGCGTCCCGGTTGCTGTCGGTCAGCAGCAGATGGAAACCTTCCTCGTGGATGCCGATGCGGATCGGGCTTCCGGCCGGCAGGGCGTTCAGCGCGGTGCGGACGGAGCCCGCCGGGATCAGCATGTCCTTGGCGCCATACAGCAGCAGCACCGGCGCCGGGGTGCCGCGCGCGGTGCGGCAGCAGGCGGGCAGCGCTGCGACGGCCTCGTCCATCAGGTCGATCAGGCCGATCGCGGCATCCACCCGCGTGCTGCGCACCACCAGCGGGTCCCGCCCCAGCCGGCGCAGCGCCGCCGGGTTGTCGCTGGCGACGATGCCGCCGACGCCGCCCTGGAAGCCGACGATCGGCATGGTCCGCGCGGCGACCCAAAGCCCGCCACGCATCAGGGCGTTCATGGACTGCCGGCCCCATAGCGCCGGGGCCAGCAGGATATAGCCATCGACGGGTGGCGGCTCCGCGCTGCTGCCGGCCAGGATGGCGACGGCGCCGCCCATGCTCTCCCCCATCAGGAACAGCGGCAGGTCGGGGTGGCGGGCGCGCAGCAGGCGCGCGGCGGTGGCGGCATCGGCGGCCAGCGTCTCCGCCCCCGCCCAGTAGCCGCGGTTGGGGGACCGGCCGAAGCCGCGCTGGTCGTAGGCATGGACCAGCAGGCCGCCCTCGGTCAGCGGGCCGATGCTGTCCTCCAGGAAGTTGCCGGAATGGTCGTTGAAGCCGTGCAGCGCCAGCAGCATGGCGCGCGGCGGCCCCTTCGGCGCGAAGGCGCGCAGCGGCAGGCGGGCGCCATCGGCGGCGACCACGGCATCCTCGGCCAGCGAGGGCGCGGCGATGCGCGGGCCCGCCGGGATCACCACCGGGGTGCAGCCGGCCAGCAGCAGCGCGAGGATCAGCACCAGCGGGCGCAGGGGGGGTCGCATACGATTCCCCTACCAAGCCGGCGCGGGCTGGTCCATCACCTCCGGACCCCCTATGTTCCCGCCGCCAATCATGAGGACCGCCATGCGCGACGCGCGACAGACCGGCTATACCCCGGTGGCCCTGCCCGGCGTGACGCCGATGGACACCCTGCCCGCCACCGCCCGCACCGTGGGCTGCGATGGCGGCGGCGGCGCCCTTGGCCATCCCCTGGTCTATCTGCGGATCGAGGACCGGCAGGTGACCTGCCCCTATTGCTCCCGCACCTATGTCCTGGCCGAGGGCGCCGGCGACGACCACGGGCATTGACCCAAGGGACACTGAAATGAGCGAAGCCCCGGTCCTCGCCCCGATGCCCGTGCCGGAGGCGGTGGCCGAGGCGGTGCCGCCGGTCGCGCCGGGCGAGAAACGCCTGATCCTGGTCGATGGCTCGGGCTACATCTTCCGTGCCTTCCATGCCCTGCCGCCGATGACGCGGCCGGACGGGGTGCATGTGAACGCCGTGTTCGGCTTCACCCAGATGCTGTCGCAGTTCCTGTCGCGCCACGCCGCCAGCCACATCGCCGTGGTGTTCGACAGCGCGCGGACCACCTTCCGCAACGACATCTACCCCGACTACAAGGCGCACCGCCCCGAGCCGCCGCCCGAGCTCGTCCCGCAATTCGCCCTGATCCGGGAGGCGACGGAGGCGCTCGGCGTCTGCCAGGTGGAACTGCCGGGCTTCGAGGCGGATGACCTGATCGCGACCTATGCCCGCTGCTTCGTGGAAGAGGGCGGCACCGTCTCCATCGTCTCCTCCGACAAGGACCTGATGCAGCTGGTCGGCCCCGGCGTGCAGATGCTGGACCCGATCAAGCAGAAGCCGATCCGCGAGCCGGAGGTGTTCGAGAAATTCGGCGTGACGCCGGACAAGGTGGTGGAGGTGCAGGCGCTGGCCGGCGACAGCACGGACAACGTGCCCGGCGTGCCGGGCATCGGCATCAAGACGGCCGCCCAGCTCATCAACGAATACGGCGACCTGGAAGGCCTGCTGGCCAACACGGGAAAAATCAAGCAGCCGAAGCGGCGGGAGGCGCTGGAGCTGAATGCGGAGAAGGCGCGCATCAGCCGCCGCCTGGTGCAGCTCGACGCCAACGCCCCCCTGCCCTGCCCGATCGAGAAAATGCTGGCGCGCGCGCCGCAGCCGGCGACGCTGGAGAAGTTTCTCCGCGACAACGGTTTTCGGAGTTTGCTGGCGCGGCTCGGCATGGGCGAGGCCGGCGCCGTCACCAATGGCCGACGGCCGCCCTTCCCCTCCGCCGTGCCGATGCCGGCCGCTCCGGCGGAGGCGCTGCCCTTCACGGGCTATGAGACGGTGGCGACTCTGGAGCAGTTGCGGGAGTGGGTGGCGGAGGCCCGCGCCGCGGGCGTGATCGGCTTCGATACGGAGACCGACAACCTCAACGCGCTGAAGGCCCGCCTGGTCGGGCTTTCCATCGCCACGGCCCCGGGCCGCGCCTGCTACGTGCCGCTGCGGCATGAGGGCGGCGGCGACCTGATGGACAACGCCCAGCCGGTGCAATGCGACCCGGATGCGGCGCTGGCGGAATTGCGGGACCTGCTGGAGGACCCCTCCGTCCTCAAGGTGCTGCACAACGCGAAATACGACCTGGAAGTGCTCAGCCGGGCGGAGAATGGCGGCATCGCCGTGGCGCCGGTGGATGACACCATGCTGATGTCCTACGCGCTGCGCGCCGGCAAGCATGGCCACGGCATGGACGAACTGGCGAAGACCCATCTCGGCCATGAGTGCATCAGCTACGACAGTTGCACCGGCACCGGCCGCAACCGCATCCCCTTCGGCCGCGTCGCGCTGGACAAGGCCACGGCCTATGCGGCGGAGGATGCCGATGTGACGCTGCGCCTGTGGCACGCGCTGCGGCCCGAACTGCGCCCGGCCCGGGCGCTGGCGCTGTATGAGCAGGTGGAGCGCCGGATGGTGGCGGTGCTGCGCGACATGGAACTCGCCGGCATCAAGATCGACGCCGGAGAACTGTCCCGGATCGGCGCCGACTTCACGGAGAAGCTGGCGCGGTATGAGCGCGAGATCCACGAGCTGGCGGGCAAGCCGTTCAACGTGGGCTCGCCGAAGCAGCTCGGGGAAATCCTGTTCGACGAGCAGAAGCTGCCGGGCGGGCGGCGCAGCAAGCTGACCGGCGCCTGGGGCACCGATGCCTCCGTGCTGGAGGAGTTGGCCGCCCAGGGCCACGCCCTGCCGCGCCGGGTGCTGGACTGGCGCCAGATCGCCAAGCTGAAATCCACCTATGTCGATGCGTTGGCCGAGGCGGCGGATGCGCAGGGGCGGGTGCATACCGACTTCGCCATGGCGCTGACCTCGACCGGGCGGCTGTCCTCCTCCGATCCCAACCTGCAGAACATCCCGGTGCGGACCGAGGAAGGCGCCCGCATCCGGCGCGCCTTCGTGGCGGAGCCGGGGCATGTGCTGATGGCGGCCGACTACAGCCAGATCGAGCTGCGCATCCTGGCCCATGTCGCCGACGTGCCGGCGCTGAAGGAAGCCTTCGCCACCGGCCAGGACATCCATTCCCGCACCGCCGCCGATATCTTCCACCTGGCCCCGGACGCCGTGGACAAGGAGGCGCGGCGGCGCGCCAAGACGATCAACTTCGGCATCATCTATGGCATGTCCGCCTTCGGGCTGGCGGCGCGGCTGGGAATTTCCCCCGGGGAGGCGAAGGCGATCATCGACGCCTATTTCGCGCAGTACCCGGGCATCCGTGCCTGCATGGAAAAGCTGAAGGAGGATGCGCGCACCACCGGCTACGTGCAGACCCCCTTCGGCCGCAAGCTGTGGATCGCCGACATCGCCTCCAAGGACCCGGTGCGCCGTGGCGGCGCCGAACGTGCCGCGATCAACGCGCCGTTCCAGGGCGGCGCGGCGGAGGTCATCAAGCGCGCCATGGTCCGCCTGCCGCGTGCGCTGGCCGAGGCCGGGCTCGGCGCGCGGATGCTTCTGCAGGTGCATGACGAACTGGTCTTCGAGGTGCCGGAGGCGGAGGTCGCGGCGACCAGCGACCTGGTGAAGCGCATCATGGAGAACGTCGCGAGCCTGTCCGTGCCGCTCGGGGTCGAGATCGGGCACGGCGCCTCCTGGGCGGAAGCGCATTGAGCATCACGGCGGACGCGGCACCCTCCGGCTGGACGGCGCCGGAACGCCGCACGCTGGGCGCCATCGCGGCCGCCCATGCCGTGTCGCACCTGCACATCCTGGTGCTGCCGCCGCTGTTTCCCCTGTTGCAGGCGCAGCTTGGCGTGGGTTTCGTCGAACTCGGGCTGGCGATCACGCTGTTCAGCATCGTCTCCGCCCTGACGCAGGCGCCGATGGGCTTCCTGGTGGACCGGATCGGGCCGCGGCGGGTGCTGACGGCGGGGCTGGTGCTGGGCGGCGCGGCCTTCATGCTGCTGGGTGCGACGCTGAGCTACCCGGCCCTGCTGCTGGCCGGCGCCTTGGCCGGGCTGGCCAATGCCGTCTACCACCCTTCCGACTACGCGATCCTGAACACGGAGATCGCGGCGCCGCGCATGGGGCGCGCCTTTTCGCTGCACACCTTCGCCGGCTTCGCGGGCGGCGCGGTGGCGCCCTTCCTGATGCTGGGGCTGGCGGCGGGGCTTGGCCTGGCCGGGGCGCTGGTGGTGGCCGGGGCCATCGGGTGGGCCGCGGCCGGATGGCTGTGGCTGACCTGCCCGGCGGATCCGGTGAAGGCGGCCCGCGCCAAGCCGGTGGCAGGGCAGCCGACGCGGGTGCTGAACGGCACGGTGATCTCGCTGACCGGCTTCTTCGTGCTGATCTCGTTGTCCTTCGGTGGCATGAACGCCTTCGCCATCGCCGCCCTGGTCGCCTCCGGCAGCATGGGGCTGGCCATGGCCTCCACCGCGCTGACCCTGCTGCTCGCCGGGTCGGCGGGTGGCGTGCTGATCGGCGGGGCCCTGGCGGACCGCTTCAAGCGGCACGGGCTGGTGGCCATGGCGGGCTTCGGCGCGGCGGGGGTGCTGACCATCGCGGTCGCGCTGCTGCCGATGCCGCCGCTGCTGGTGGTGCTGGTGCTGGGGATGGCCGGCGTGCTGAGCGGATTGTGCATGCCGTCCCGCGACATGATGGTGCGCGCCGCCGCGCCGCCGGGGCAGTCCGGCGCCGTATTCGGCATCGTCTCCACCGGCTTCAACATCGGCGGCATGATCGCGCCGCCGGTGTTCGGCTGGCTGGTCGATTCGGGACGGCCGGAGGCGGTGTTCCTGGTTGGCGGCCTGTTCATGCTGGCGACCGCCACCATGGCCCTGGCGCAGGAGTTGTCCCGAACTCGCCGAGGCTGAGACCTACGCCCGGGGCGCCGGGAGCCGTTCGAACAGGCCCATGCGCAGGCTGCGCGCGATCCGGTGTGCCCGCTCGCTGAAGGCCTGCGCCGTCTCCGGCGGGAAGCTTTCGCGGCAGGTGGCGTCGAACAGGGCGAGCCACTGCTCGAACAGGTCCGAGGTCAGGCCGGGCAGGCGCAGATGCGCGGTGAAGGGGTCGCCGTGATAGGCGCCGCTGCGCAACATCACGGCGGACCAGAACCGCCGCAGCTTTTCCAGATGCGCCGACCAGGCTGCCGCATCCGCCCCGATCTTGGCGTGGAACACCGGGCCGAGCGCCGGGTCGCTGCGGACGCGGCCGTAGAAGCGGTCCACCAGCCGCGCGATGTCAGCCTCCGTGATGTCTGGCGGGCCGTTCACAGGAAGGGCAGCACGGCCAGGACGGCCACCAGGTTCCACACCAGCATGTTGACCAGCGTGCGGAGCATCACCCGGCTGTCCCTGTCCTGGATGTGCAGGGCGTCGCTGGCGAGGTTGCCGGGGAGAAGGAACAGGCTGACGGGGCTCATCGCGGCCTCCTAAGATGGATCGATTATACATCTTATGGGCTCACGGTGCTTGCAAAGCAATACGGATGATGCATCTTCCAGCCATGCGCCTCACCACCCTCACCGACTACTCGCTCCGCATGCTCATCTACCTGGCGCTGCAGCCCGACCGCCGCGCGACGATCGGGGAGGTGGCGCAGGCCTATGGCATCTCGGAGAACCACCTGATGAAGGTGGCGCACCTGCTCGGGCAGGCGGGCCATGTCAGCACCTCGCGCGGCCGCGGCGGCGGGCTGGTGCTGGCCCGGCCGGCCGCGGAGATTACCGCGGGGGATGTGGTGCGCCGGATCGAGCCGGACCTGTCGCTGGTGCCCTGCTTCGCCGGCGGCGACTGCGCCATCCTGCCGGCCTGCCGCCTGAAACACGCGCTGCACGCGGCACGGGCGGCCTTCCTCGCGGTGCTGGATGGCACCACGATCCAGGACCTGGCACAGCCCGAGGGGACGCTGCGCGAGGCGCTCGGGATCGCGGCCTGAGAGCGCGCGCTGGCCCTATGCCGGCTTCCGGGCCACGAACAGCGAGATCAGCACGGCCAGGTCGCGCGGCGGGCGGCCCCGGAAGCGCGCCGCCAGTGGCAGCGTCGCCAGGTCGGCCAGGCACTTCGCATCGGGCTCGCCCAGCGCGGCACGCAGCTCGAAGCCGCCGGCTTCCAGCAGTCGGATGTAGTCATCGTGCCGCAGGCGGTTCTGGAAGGCCTGCGGGTTGAACTGGCCGAGCTTCCAGACCGGGTCGCCATCCTCGAAGCGCAGGAAGTTGATGCGGCTGAGCGCGGGGTCGCGGTGCTGCCAGTGGTCGGAATTGTCCACCAGATGCGTGGTCATGCCGCCAGGTCGCAGGATGCGGTGGAACTGGCGCAGGAAGAAGGCGATCTGCGCTTCCGGCACATGCTCGAAGGTGGCGCGGGAGATCACCAGGTCGACGCTTTCGGCGGGATGCGCGGCGGCGTCCCAGGGCACCAGGTAGTCATACGCCATCGGCACATCGAGCCGGGCCAGCAGCGCGTCCTGCGGCTGGTCCAGCGCGGCGGCGATGTCATCCATCCGGCCGCGGACGATGGCGCGGGCGCGGGCGATGGTCTGGTCGTCCATCAGCCGGTCGATATCGGTCAGCGTCAGGCGCGCCGCGCCGGCCAGGTGGAACAGCAGCGGAATCAGCGGCAGCCAGCCGGTGCCGAATTCCAGCACGGACTTGCCGCGCACGTCGAAGCCGGCGTCACGCAGCGCCGTGATCTGTTCCAGCCCGTTGGTGATGCAGTAGTGCGAGTTGCTGGCGTTGTCGTCGTAGGGCCGCAGCCGTCGCTTAAGGCGGCGTAGCGCCTTGCGGAACGGGACGGCGTGGCGCAGCGCCGCCTCCGCCAGATGCGCCACCTGCACGCCATTGTGCCGCATGCGTAACCCTCGTGAATCCACGCGGCATCCCTAGCACGGCGCAACGCGCCGGCCGGTCCGCGCGGGATCACGTTCGTTTCAGTCAACTCATGCTGGCCGTGACGCCACCATCCACGAACAATAATTGACCGGATACAAAATCCGATGCGGGCGAGGCGAGGAACACCGCGGTGCCGGCAATCTCCTCCGGCTGCGCGTAGCGCCCGGCCGGGCAGCGCCGCTGCACCATGGCGAGCCACTCCGGGTTGGTCAGCAGCGCCTTGTTGAGTTCCGTGTCGAACCAGCCCGGCCCGATGGCATTGCACTGGATGTTCCAGGGGCCGAGTTCCACCGCCAGTGCCCGGATGAACATCTTCAGCCCGCCCTTGGCCGAGGCATAGGGCGTGATGGTGGCGCGGCCGAGGTCGCTGGCCAGGCTGCCGGTCGCGATGACCTTGCCGCGGCGGCGTTCCTTCATGCCCGGCACGACGACGCGGGACAGGCGCCACAGCGCGGTCAGGTGCGTGTCGATGACGCTGTACCAGCCTTCCTCCGTGGTCTCCTCGATCGGGGCGCGGTGCTGGTTGCCGGCGTTGTGCAGCAGGATGTCGATGGGGCCGAGCGCGCCGACCGCGGCCTCCACCGCCGCGCCATCCGTCACGTCGAAGGCGCTGGTGCGGCAGGCGAGGCCCTCGGCGCGCAGCGATTCGGCCTGCGCCTCCAGCGTTTCCACGTTGCGGCCGTTGAGGATCACCTCCGCCCCCGCCTGCGCCAGCCCGCGCGCCATGGCGGCGCCGAGGCCGCGGGAGGCGCCGGTGATGAGCGCGACGCGCCCCGACAGGTCGAATTTCTGTGCGTGCGCCATGTTCATGCGCGTTGTCCCCCTTAGGTGTGGGGCACAGTCTGCGTGGCGGGCTACACCGGGTCCAGGGCGTGGGCGCGCAGATCGGGCAGGCGGATCACCGCCAGCGCCGCCTCATGCGTCGCTTCCAGCAGCACCGGCGGGGCATGGCCGGCAAGACGCGCCTCCTCCCACCGCGCGGCGCAGAGGCACCAGCGGTCGCCGGGCTTCAGGCCGGCGAAGCGGTATTCGGGGCGGGGCGTGGACAGGTCGTTGCCGCACATCCGGCTGAAGCGCAGGAAATCTGCGGTCACCTCGGCGCAGACCACGTGCAGGCCGAGATCCTCCGGCCCGGTGTTGCAGCAGCCGTCGCGCAGAAAGCCGGTGAGTGGCGCGACGGAACACGGCAGCAGCGCGCCGCCGAGCACGTTGCGCGCCGGCGGCGGATGTTCGGGAAGCCGGCGTCCCGGGTCGTTCTCGCCATAGGGCATGGCGACAGGGTAGGCGCCGGCGAAGGCCGGCGCCATCCCGAACTCAGGCCGCCGTGCGGATCGCCGCCGCCTTCACATCGTCGCTGACGGCACCGGCGAAGCTTTCGAAGTTCTGCTCGAACAATCCGACGAGCTGCTTCGCCTGGCGATCATAGGCGTCCTTGTCGGCCCAGCTGTCGCGCGGGTTCAGCACCTCGGCCGGGACGCCCGGGACCGACTTCGGGATCATCAGGCCGAAGAACGGGTCGCGCTGGAACTCCACCTTGGCCAGCGATCCGTCCAGCGCCGCGCGCAGCAGGGCGCGGGTGTGCTGGATGCTCATCCGCTTGCCGGTGCCATAGGCGCCGCCGGTCCAGCCGGTGTTCACCAGCCACACTTCGGCGCCGTCGCGCGCGATGCGCTCGGCCAGCATGCGGCCATAGACTTCCGGGTGGCGCGGCAGGAACGGGGCGCCGAAGCAGGTGCTGAACGTCGCCTGCGGTTCCTTGCCGAGGCCCTTCTCCGTCCCCGCCACGCGCGCGGTGTAGCCGGACAGGAAGTGGTACATCGCCTGCGCGGCGGACAGCTTGGCGATCGGCGGCAGCACGCCGAAGGCGTCCGCCGTCAGCATCACCACGTTCTTCGGCAGCCCGGCGACGCCGCCCTGCACCGTGTTCGGGATGAACTCGATCGGGTAGCAGGCGCGGGTGTTCTCGGTCAGGCCGTTGTCGTCGAGGTCGAGGCTGCCGTAGTCGTCGCCGACCACATTCTCCAGCACCGCGCCAAAGCGGTGGGAGGCGTCCCAGATCTGCGGCTCGGCCTCGCGCGACAGCTTGATGACCTTGGCGTAGCAGCCGCCCTCGAAGTTGAAGACGCCGGTCTCCGACCAGCCATGCTCGTCATCGCCGATCAGGCTGCGCTCGGGGTCGGAGGAAAGGGTGGTCTTGCCGGTGCCGGACAGGCCGAAGAACAGCGCGGTGTCACCGTTCCTGCCGAGGTTGGCGGAGCAGTGCATCGGCAGCACGCCGCGGTCCGGCAGGATCCAGTTCATCACGGTGAAGATGGATTTCTTGATCTCGCCCGCATAGCTGGTGCCGGCGATGCAGATGGTGCGGGCGGCGAAGGACAGCGCGATGAGGGTGCTGGTGCGGCAGCCATCGACGGCCGGATCGGCCTCGTATTCCGGGGCGTGCAGGATGGTGTAGTCCGGCTTGAAGCCGGCCAGTTCCTCGCGCGGCGGGCGGATGAACATGTTGCGCGCGAACATCGCGTGCCAGGCATTGGTGGTGACCAGGCGCACCTTGATGCGGTGCGCCGGGTCGGCGCCGGCATACAGGTCCTGGGTGAACAGCTCCGGCTTCTCGCCGAGCCAGGTGCGGACCTTGGCGGTGAAGGCGGAGAACTTCTCCGGCGCCAGGGGCCGGTTGACCTTGCCCCACCAGATCGCGTCATGCACCGAAGGGTCGTCCACCACGAACTTGTCCTGGACGGACCGCCCGGTGTGCTGGCCGGTGACGGCCATGAAGGCGCCATCCGCCGAAAGCCGCCCCTCGCCCCGCCGCAGCGCATGGGCGTAGAGGCCCGGCGCGGTCAGGTTGGCGTGGATGGTGGCGGGGCCGGCAACACCGGTCCCGGCCAGGGCGGATACCTCGGACGTCATGACTATCCTCCAAATGGATGTGGTTCGACGCCAAACGCGCCCGCCACATCATCGTCGTCCCCTCTGGGCGCCGCTGGCGGCGAAATTACGGCGGGTAAGCTGTCACAAGCAACGCGAACCGATTGGTTACTTTCTCGTCCTGGCCTCCCGCGCGGCCTGGACCAGGGCCATGCGCACCCCGTCGGCATCGGTGACCGGGGCGGGCCAGGGCAGCCGGGCCACGCGGTCGCCGGACGCCAGGTCGCAGCCATCCGGGTCCACCGCCACCATCCGCCAGTCTCCTGCCGGCTGGGCGAGCAGTCCGGTGGCGATGGCGGCGAGCGCATCGGCGTGGTCCTCGTTCACATGGCCAAGGATGCCGGCCTCGGCCGCGGCCAGCGCCGCCACCGCCGCCGCGTCCGGCAGCAGCGCCTCCTGCCGCAGCCGCGTGGCGCGCGCGAAGCCGCCGACCAGCAGCGCCGCGACGGGTGTGACGCGCCAGAGGTGGAAATCGCCGAAATCGGCGTAGAGGGCGGCGTAGGGGTGGCGGGCCAGCCAGCGCGGCTTCAGCGCCGCGACCTCCGCCGCCGGCACCGGCTCGGCCAGGCCGGTCAGCGTCACGCGTGGCGCGGTCTGCGGGTTGGCGCCGTCCGGCGCGCCCTGCGCCATCAGGGCGCAGCGCGGTTCCGTCTTCAGGTGGCGGGTGTGCTCGGACAGGTCGGACAGCAGCAGCAGCGCCGTCAGGTCCGGCAGGAAGGCGGGCGTGACCAGGCTGGCAAAGGGCTGGGCGCCATCCGGACCGGCAGTTGCCGTCGCCAGGGTGGCGGAGGAGGAGGCGCGCAGCAGTTGCCGCGCCTCGAAGCCTGGCTGTTCCGTCACGCGGGGTCCCCATAGGCAAGCACGGCTGCGTGACCGTGGCTTTGCCACAATTGCACTTCAGTCTATCCACCTGGCGCCGTTTTCCGCCCCTCGAGGAGGCTCGCACCCGTGCCGCATACCATCGCCCTGGTGGACGACGACCGCAACATCCTGACCAGCGTCTCCATGACCCTGGAGCAGGAGGGCTTCACCGTGCGCACCTTCACGGATGGCGAAAGCGCCTTGCAGGGCCTGATGGCCAAGCCGGCGGACCTCGCCGTGCTCGACATCAAGATGCCGCGCATGGACGGGATGGAGCTGTTGCAGCGCCTGCGCCAGCGCAGCGCCATGCCGGTGATCTTCCTGACCAGCAAGGATGACGAACTGGACGAGCTGATGGGCCTGCGGCTCGGCGCCGACGACTACATCACCAAGCCGTTCAGCCAGCGCCTGCTGCTGGAGCGCATCCGCGCCCTGCTGCGCCGCAACGAGGCCGGCCGCGCCGAGGGCAGCGGCACCCCCGCCGGCGGCATCATCGCCCGCGGTGACCTGGTGCTGGATGAGACGAAGCACACCTGCATGTGGAAGGGCCAGCAGGTGCAGCTGACCGTGACCGAGTTCCTGCTGGTGAAGGCCCTGGCGGTGCGGCCCGGCATGGTGAAGAACCGCGACCAGCTGATCGATGGTGCCTATGGCGAGAACATCTACGTCGATGACCGCACCATCGACAGCCACGTGAAGCGCGTGCGCAAGAAGTTCCGCCAGGTGGATGACGACTTCCAGCAGATCGAGACGCTGTACGGGCTGGGCTACCGCTACAAGGAAGCCTGACCCTACAGGTAGCGGCGGATCGCCGGCAGCGCCTGTTCGACGCAGGCGCGGCCTTCGGCGATCGCCTCCCGCCCGCGCTGGAACTCCATCAGCCCCATGTCGCGCAGGCGCGGAAGCAGCATGACGTGCGGCGGCTCCCCGGCCAGGCGGGTGCGGGTGATCTGGTCCTGCATGATGTTGATGGAATTGGCCAGCACGTCGAAATAGCCGGGCGTGGCCGGTGCCGGCGGGAACAGCCTTTCGCCGATGGCGGCCGCATGGTCGCGCAGCGTGGCGGGCAGGTGGCGCATCGCCTCGACGAAGCCTTCGGCGGGAAGGGCCGGCGTGGCGGGTGGCGGCTCCGGCCCGGCCTGGAAGCGGCGGCCGAGCAGGTCGCCGTTCAGGTTGACCGCCAGGATCACCTCCGCCCCGAGCGCACGGCAGACGGACACCGGCACCGGGTTGCACAGCCCGCCATCCACCAGCCACCGCCCCTCCGCCCGCATGGGGCTGAACAGGCCGGGCAGCGCGGCGGAGGCGCGCACCGCGGCCGCGATGGGCCCGGATTGCAGCCAGACCTCCCGCCCGGTGGCGAGGTCGGTGGCGATGGCGGCGAAGGGCGTGGGGTAGCTCTCGATCGGCGCGTCGATGCCGAGGCCGCGCAGGAAGTCGAGCAGGTCGTCGCCCTCGATCAGCCCGCCGCCGGTCAGGCGAACATCCAGCAGGCCCACGATGTCCCGCCAGGTCGCGGCCGCGACCCAGTCCCGCAGCGCGGGCAGCCGGCCTGCGACCTGTGCGGCGCCGACCAGGGCGCCGATCGAGGTGCCGGCGATGATGTCCGGCACGATGCCGGCCTCGCCCAGCGCCTCGATCACGCCGATATGCGACCAGCCGCGCGCGGCACCGCTGCCGAGGGCGAGGCCGATGCGCGGCGGGGCCATCCGGGTGGTCCTACGGCACGCCGAAATAGCCGGCGAACTGCTCCCGCAGCTTGGTCTTCAGGATCTTGCCGGTGGCGGTGTGCGGGATCTCGGCCACCACCACCACATCGTCCGGCAGCCACCATTTCGCGACCTGCGGCGCCAGGTGGGCCAGCAGGCTGTCGCGGGACACCTCCCGCCCCGCCTTCGGCACCACCACCAGCAGCGGCCGTTCGTCCCATTTCGGGTGGCGTGCCGCCACCACCGCGGCCTCCGCCACGTCGGGGTGGCCCATCGCCAGGTTCTCCAGCTCGATGGAGGAGATCCACTCGCCGCCGGACTTGATCACGTCCTTGGTGCGGTCGGTGATGTGCATGTAGCCGGCGGGATCGATGGTCGCGACGTCCCCGGTCTCGAACCAGCCATCCGGCGTCAGCGCGTCATGCCCGGCCTTGAAGTAGCTGCGGGTCACCGTCGGGCCGCGGACCTGGAGGTTGCCGAAGGTGGTGCCGTCCCAGGGCTTTTCCGTGCCGTCGTCGCCGACGATCCGCATATCGACCGTGAAGGGCGGAAAACCCTGGGTCTCCTGCAGGTCCAGCGTGCCTTCCGCGTCGCGCCCGGCCACTTCCGGCTTGACGCCGCAGATGGTGCCGATCGGGCTGGTCTCCGTCATGCCCCAGGCATGCACGACATGCACGCCGCGGCGCTCGAAGGCCGCGGTCAGGGCGCGCGGGCAGGCGGAGCCGCCGATCACCACGCGCTTCAGCGTGGACAGCGGCGCGGAGGACGCCTCTAGGTACTGCAGCAGGCCGAGCCAGACGGTGGGCACCGCGGCGGTGAAGGTGACGCCCTCCGCCTGCATCAGGCTTTGCAGCGATTCGCCGTCCAGCTTCGGCCCGGGCAGGATCAGCGACGCGCCGGACAGCGGCGCGATGAAGGGCAGGCACCAGCCATTGGCGTGGAACATCGGCACCACCGGCATCACCCGGTCCGTGGCGGACAGCCCCAGCATGTCCGGCGCGTTGCAGGCCAGCGCGTGGATCACGTTAGAGCGGTGCGAATACAGCACGCCCTTGGGCTCGCCCGTGGTGCCGGAGGTGTAGCAGAGCCCGGCGGCGGCGTTCTCCTCCCCCGCCACCCATTCGAAGTCGCCATCCGCCTCGGCCAGCCAGGATTCGTAGTCCACCGCCCCCGGGAGGGTGGTCTCCGGCACGGTCTCCGGCCCGGTCAGGACAACATACCGGGTGATGTGCGGCAGCTTCGGCGCGATTCCTTCCAGCAATTTGAGAAAACTGAGGTCGCAGAACATCAGCCGGCTTTCGGCGTGGTTCAGGATCCAGGCGATCTGGTCGGGGAACAGGCGCGGGTTCAGGGTGTGGTAGATGGCGCCGGCGCCGGTGATGCCGTACCAGGCCTCGATATGGCGCCAGGTGTTCCAGGCCATGGTGGCCACCCGGTCGCCGGGCTTCACGCCTTCGCGCGCCAGGCGCTGCGCCAGGGCCAGGGATCGGCGGCGGATGGCGGCATAGTCGGTGCGCTGCACCGGACCCTCCACGCTGCGGCTGACGATGGCGCGGCCGCCATGGTGGCGGGCGGCATGGTCGATCAGGCGGTGGAGCCGCAGCGGCCAATCCTGCATCAGTCCGAGCATTTTCGGTCGTTTCCCTGGTTTGCGGCGAGTCTTGGCCGTTCCGGCGCGGCTTGCAACCGGCATGGCCTCCCTGTGCCATTCCGCGTTACCCTGTGGCGGCCAACCGATGGGAATTTTGAGACAAGATGCCGGATGCGGGTGGCGCACCCTCCCCTGCCGTGAAGACGGAGCCGCGGCGGCGGCGCTGGATGTCGCCGCTGCTGCGCCGCATCCTGCTGATGAACGTGCTGCCGCCGGCCCTGCTGGCCGCGGCGCTTTTGTACCTGGACCAGTACCAGAACGGCCTGCTGGCGGCGGAGGTGGAGGCGCTGCGGACCCAGGCGCGCATCTACGCGGCGGCCATCGGCGAGGCAGCCTCCCGCCCCAGCGACGACCGCACCATCCTGGTGCCGGAGGCGGCGCGGCCGCTGCTGCGGCGGCTGGTGGAGCCTTCGCCCAACACCCAGGCCCGGCTGTTCGACAACACCGGCCTGCTGGTGGCCGACAGCCGGGTGCGGGAAGGCCCGGGCGGCGCCATCGTGACCGAGCCGCTGACCCCGCCGGAACCCCGCGGCGCCTTCGCCGGCACCGTCGCCGGCATCTATGAGCGCGTGCTGGCGGTGCTGCCGCGCGGCAGCGGCGGCACCGGCATGCTGGTGGATGTGAACCCCAACGCGCCGTCCTTCGACTGGCAGCCGGAATTCGGCGGCAGCAGCGGCACCGATCGGCGGGAGGAGTTGCGCCTGGCGCTGGAAGGCGGCGTGCGTCCGTATATCCGCCGCACCGCGGATGGCCGCCTGCTGGTCTCCGTCGCCGAGCCTGCGCGCCGCGGCGCCGCCTCCGTCGGCATCGTGCTGCTGACGCGGGAGGCGCGGGAGGTGGACCAGCGGCTGCTCGACATTCGCGTCTCCGTGCTGGTGCTGTTCGCCATCGCGCTGGTGCTGACGGTGCTGCTGTCGCTGTACCTGTCCCGCACCATCGCCACGCCGATCCTGCAACTCGCGCGCTCCGCCGCCGCGATGCGGGAAGGCGAGGGCCGCGGCGGCAGCGTGCCGGCGCCGCTGCTGAAGCGGGAGGATGAGATCGGCGTGCTGGCGCGCGACCTGCAGACCGCCGCGCGCGCCCTGTGGGCCCGCATCGATGCGAATGAACGCTTCGCGGCCGACGTGGCGCATGAGCTGCGCAATCCGCTGACCAGCGTGCGCAGCGCGATCGAGACGCTGCGGCGAATCGAGGACCCGGTGAAGCAGCGAAGGCTGCTGGCCATCATCTCCGACGACGCGGTGCGCATGGATCGGCTGATCAACGACATCGCGGATAGTTCAAGGGTCGACGCGGAATTGTCACGCACCATCGCGCAGCCGGTGGATGTCGCGCCGATCCTGGGCGCGCTCGGCGAATTGCAGGCGGCGACGCGGGAGGAGGACGACCCGCGGCTGGAGATCGAGGCGCCGGCCTCCGGCCTCATCGTGCGCGGCGTCGAGGGGCGCCTGGTGCAGGTGTTCCGCAACCTGATCGGCAATGCGATCTCCTTCAGCCCGAAGGGCGGCAAGGTGACGCTGCGGGCGCGGCGCACGGGGCAGATGGTGGAGTTCGTCATCGAGGATGAAGGCCCGGGCATCCCGGACGCCAAGCTGGAAAGCATCTTCGACCGCTTCTATTCGGAGCGTCCCAGCAGCGAATTGTTCGGCCAGCATTCGGGCCTCGGCCTGTCGATCTCCAAGCAGATCGTGGAGGGGCTGCGCGGGCGGATCGCGGCGGAGAACCGGCGCGATGCCAGTGGCGCGGTACTGGGTGCGCGCTTCATCGTGCGGCTGCCGGCCGGCTGATTTGATCTGTGCGTGAGACCAGTTGCAGCACCGCGGATCAATCCGTCGCGGGCTTGCAACAGCAGGCTTGACCACGTGGCGGACCGCGATCCAATGAAGCGATGCAGGCCACGCCACCTCCCGCCGTGACGACACCCGACTCCGCCTTGCGCCCCGGCACGAATGTCTGGCGGGTGGAACAGGCCACCCGTGCCACCGTCATCATCGATGCCGCGGAGTACTTTGCCTCCGCCCGCGCGGCGATGATGGCGGCACAGCGGCGCATCATGCTGATCGGCTGGGACTTCGATGCCCGTATCGACCTGACGCCGGGTGTCGATTCGAAGGATGCGCCGAACGGCCTGGGCGATTTCATCATCTGGCTGGTGAACCGGCGGCCGGAGCTCGAGATCTTCCTGCTGCACTGGGATCTCGGCGCCATCAAGGCGCTGTTCCGCGGCACCACCATCCTGACCCTGCTGCGCTGGAAGGCGCATAAGCGAATCACCTCCCGCTTCGACGGCGCGCATCCGGCCGGCGGGTCGCACCACCAGAAGATCGTGGTGATCGACGACTGCCTGGCCTTCTGCGGCGGCATCGACATGACGGGCGACCGCTGGGACACGCGCGAGCACCTGGACGAGGAGCCGCGCCGCGTCCGCCCAGGCGGCAGCCTGCACGGCCCCTGGCACGATGCGACCACCGCGCTGGAAGGCCCGGTGGCCGCCGCCGTCGGCGAACTGGCGCGGGAACGCTGGCGCCTGGCCAGCGGCATGACCCTGGCGCCGCTCACCCTGCGCAGCGATTGCTGGCCGGAGGCGCTGCATGCGCAGTTCCGCGACGTGCGGATCGGCATCGCCCGCACCCAGCCGGAAATGCCGGACGTGACGGGCATCCATGAGATCGAGCGCCTGTATCTCGACCTCATCGCCAATGCGCGGAACTGCATCTATGCCGAAAGCCAGTACTTCGCCTCCCGCCGCATCGCCGAGGCGATCGCGCGGCGGCTGGAGGAGCCGGAGGGGCCGGAGATCGTGCTGGTCAACCCGGTCTCGGCGCAGGGCTGGCTGGAGCCGATCGCGATGGATTCGGCGCGCGCCCGGCTGCGGGAGGCGCTGCGCCGGCACGACCCGCAGGGGCGCTTCCGCATCTACCACCCGATGACCGCCGGCGGGCAGCCGATCTATGTCCACGCCAAGGTGCTGGTGGTGGATGACCGCGTGCTGCGCGTCGGCTCCTCCAACATGAACAACCGGTCCCTGCGCCTCGACACGGAATGCGACGTCGTGCTGGATGCGGCGCTGAACCCGGGCGTGGAGGATCAGATCCGCGGCGTGCGCGACGGCCTGCTGGCCGAACACCTGGGCAGCACGGCGGAGGAGGTGGCGCGGGAGATCGCGGCGCGGGGCTCGCTGATCGGCGCCATCGAGGCGCTGCGTCGCCCCGGCCGCACGCTGCAACCCTACGAGACGCCGGACCTCAGCAGCGTCGAGGCCTGGCTCGCGGACAACGAGGTGCTGGACCCCGAGGGGCCGGGCGAGATGTTCGAGCCGCTGGCCAGGCGCGGCCTGTTCCGGCGGCTCCGCAAGCGCTGGCGCCTGCGGCCGCCGAAGCAGAGTTGACCGTGGGTTCTACAACGCCCCCCCGCGCCCGATCTACAGGGCGCCGCCGCGCCGGCCGGCCATCGCGCCCAGCCGCAGCCGCAGCGCGTTCAGCTTGATGAAGCCCTGGGCGTCGAACTGGTCGTAGGCGCCCTGGTCGTCCTCGAAGGTGACGTGCTTCATGGAATACAGGCTGTGCGGTGACTGCCGCCCGGTGACGATGGTGTTGCCCTTGTACAGCTTGAGCCGGACGGTGCCCGTCACGCTCGCCTGGCTCTCGTCGATCAGCGCCTGCAGCATCCGGCGCTCGGGGGCGAACCAGAAGCCGTTGTAGATGATCTCGGCATAGCGCGGCATCAGGCTGTCCTTGAGGTGACAGGCCTCGCGGTCCAGCGTGATGCTTTCCATGGCGCGGTGCGCGGTGTGCAGGATGGTGCCGCCCGGCGTCTCGTAGCACCCGCGCGACTTCATGCCGACGAAGCGGTTTTCCACCAGGTCGAGCCGGCCGATGCCGTTTTCCTTGCCGAGCGCGTTCAGTTTGGTGAGCAACGTGGCGGGGGACATGCGCTCGCCGTTGATGCCGATGGCGTCGCCACGCTCGAACTCGATGGTGATCTCGGTCACGCGGTCCGGCGCATCCATCGGGCTGACGGTGCGCTGCCACACCATCTCGTCCGGCGCATCCCAGGGCTCCTCCAGGATCTTGCCCTCGGAAGATGAGTGCAGCAGGTTCGCGTCGACGCTGAACGGGCTTTCGCCGCGCTTGTCCTTGGCGATCGGGATCTGGTGCTGTTCGGCGAAGGCGATCAGCGCGGTGCGGCTGGTGAGTTCCCATTCCCGCCAGGGCGCGATGATCTTGATGTCCGGCTTCAGCGCGTAGTAGCTGAGCTCGAAGCGCACCTGGTCGTTGCCCTTGCCGGTCGCGCCATGCGCCACGGCATCGGCGCCGACCTGCTCCGCGATCTCGATCTGGCGCTGCGAGATCAGCGGCCGGGCGATCGAGGTGCCGAGCAGGTACATCCCCTCGTACAGCGCATTGGCGCGGAACATCGGGAAGACGAAGTCCTTCACGAAGGTCTCGCGCAGGTCATCGATGAAGATGTTCTCCGGCTTGATGCCGAGCAGCAGCGCCTTGTCCCGCGCCGGGCCCAGCTCCTCGCCCTGGCCGAGGTCGGCGGTGAAGGTCACCACCTCGCACTGATAGGTGGTCTGCAACCACTTCAGGATCACGCTGGTGTCGAGCCCGCCGGAATAGGCGAGCACGACCTTCTTCACGTCCTTGACGCGCATCCGAGAATCCCCTGGTCGGCCGGGGCCGGTCGGCCGGCCCGAAAGGCGGCGGACCATGCCGCCGAAGCCGCGCCACGGCAAGCGGGTCGGACGCGAATCGTGCTGGACAAGCTTCTTTCGTTCTGGTTCCATCCTCACGACATGTTGATTCCCTTCCCCCGCATCGTGCTGAGCCTGCTCGTCCTCCTGGCGCTTGGGCCAGCGGCGCGGGCCGAGACCCTGCCGCTGCTGGACCCCATGCGGGTGCCGCATCTGTCGGCGGAGGGACGGGCCGACTACCAGCGCTTCCTCCTGCAACCGACGCCGCGCACCTTCGCGCTGTCCGCCAACGGGGCCTGGGGTTGGGCCGCGGCCATCAGCGACGACCCGCAGGCGACAGCGGACCGGGCAATGGCCAATTGTGCCAGCTACGGCGGCACGCAGTGCCGCGTCTATGCGCGGGACCTCGACATCATCTGGCCGGAGGCAGCGCGGCCGGCACCCCAAACCCCGCGCGCCGCACTCGCCGGCGGCCCCGGCTGGTCCCTGGTGCCGGATGGGCGCTTCCTGTGGCAGGGCCCGCAGGCGGCGCGCGGCGCCTATCTCTGGGCGCATGGCCGTGCCGCCGGCGGCGCCGACAGCCGCGGCAGCCAGCCGCAGCCGCATGCCCGGGCCTTCAACAATGCCGGCTACGACGTGCTGCGCCTGGATCGCGACCCGGAGACGGACGAGACCGAGGCCGGCGCCGCCCGCATGCGCCTGGCGCTGGCGGAAATGCGCGCCCGGGGTTATCCGCGGGTGATCGCCGCCGGCCAGTCGCGCGGTGCGTGGGACGCGTTGGCGGCGCTGGACGCACCGGTACGCGCCGATGCCGTCATCGCCATCGCCCCCGCCGCACATGGCCCGACCGGCAGCCCCGCCCATGCCTGGGCGCTGGACGACCTTTCCCGGGTCGTCACCGCCGCGAACGCGCCGACGACCCGCGTCGTCATCGCCACCTTCACGGGCGACGAATACGCCCCCGACCCGCCCGGCCGCGCCGCCGCCTTCGCCCGGCTGGCACCACGCACCGCGGCGCTGCTGCTGCTCGACCGGCCGCAGGGGCTTTCCGGCCACGGCGCCGGCGGCGACTGGCGCTTCACCCTGCGCTATGCCGCCTGCCTGCTGGACTTCGCCGAGGGCCGCGCCAGCATCTGCTGATCAGGCGGGCCGCCGCCGGCCGAACAGGCCCATCACCCGCGGGATGAAGCCCGGGATCGCCCAGGCCACCGCCAGCAGCGTCAGCACGCACAGCGCCATGCTGATCGGCCGGGTGAAGAAGGGCGAGACGTCGCCGCCCGTCAGCACCAGGCCGCGCAGCAGGTTCTTGTCGAGCAACTCGCCCAGCACGATGCCGAGCACCAGCGGCGCCATCGGGAAGCGCAGCTCGCGCAGGATGAAGCCGAAAAGCCCGGCGCCGAGCATCACCCAGATGTCGAACAGGCGGGAGGTGATGGCAAATGCCCCCACGGTGCACAGCACGAAGACGATCGGCATCAGGCGCGACCGCGGGATCAGCAGCACCCACAGCAGCGGCTTCACCAGGATCAGGCCGTAGACCAGCTTCACCATGTCGGCGATCACCAGCATGGCGACGATCTGGTAGATGAATTCCGGCGCGGTGATCGCCAGCATCGGCCCCGGATTCAACCCGTGGATCATCATCGCCGCCATCAGCACGGCCGCCGGCGCGGAGCCCGGCACGGCCAGCGTCAGGACCGGGATGATGGCGCCGGGGACGCAGGCACTCTCGCCCGTTTCCGCCGCCATCAGCCCCTCGACGCTGCCCTTGCCGAATTTTTCCTTTTCCTTGGAGGCGCGCTTGGCGGCAGCGTAGCTGGTCCAGGCGGCGATGTCCTCGCCCAGGCCCGGCATGGCGCCGATGAAGGTGCCGAGCGCGCCGGAGCGCAGGATGGTGCGCCAGTACTGCGTCACGTCGCGGATGCGCGGGATGACGCTGTCGATCTTGGCGGATACCGCGCGCACCGCCGGGCCGCGCATGGCGTTCAGCACCTCCGCCACGCCGAAGACGCCGACCAGCACCGGCAGCAGCCCGAGCCCGCCGGCGAGGTCCGCATTGCCGAAGGCGAAGCGCGGGTAGGCGTGGTTGGTCTCCTGCCCGATGGTCGCCACCAGCAGGCCGAGGAAGCCGGCGATGTAGCCCTTCAGCGGGTCGCCGCCGGACAGGCTTCCGGCGATGACGATGCCGAACAGCGCCACCCAGAACATCTCGTAGCTGCCGAATTGCAGCGCGAATTCGCCGAAGCTGGGCGCGAACATCGCCAGGATCAGCGTGCCGAACAGCGTGCCGAACCAGGACCCCAGCGTGGAGATGCCCATCGCCCGCCCCGCCAGCCCCTGCCTGGCCAGCGGAAACCCATCGAGCGTGGAGGCGGCCGAGGCCGGCGTGCCCGGGATGTTCAGCAGGATGGCGGAGCGTGAGCCGCCATAGATCGCGCCGACATAGACGCAGACCAGCACCAGCATGGCGACCTGCGGCCCCATGGTGAAGGTCAGCGTGGTCAGCAGCGCGACGCCCATCGTCGCCGTCAGCCCCGGCAGCGCGCCGACGACGATGCCGATCAGCACCGCCCAGAAGGCATGGAAGATGGCGCCGCCCTGGAGCACATGGGCGAAGCCATCGCCCAGCATCGTGATGGGATTGTTCAGGGCAGCCTCACGAGAAACAGTTGCTCGAAGACCAGCGTCACCAGGCCGCCGGTGGCGAGGCCGAGCAGCGCCGCCTCGATGAGGCGCCGGGTGCGGCCGATGGGGCCAGCCTGCCATTCGAAGGCGGCGGTGAAGGCGAAGACGAACAGGCTGGCGGCGAGCCAAAACGGGACGCGGCCCACCAGCACGCCGGCGTACAGCACGCCGAGCAGGGCTGCGGTGCCGAGCTGCCGCGCATCCTCCCGGCTCCAGGCACCGGCCTGGGCGGTGCCGCGCTTCAGCGCGCCCTGGCGGATGGCGCGCAGGCCGAGCAGCACGGACAGCAGCGCCACCACCAGGCCGTGGAAGCCGGGCACGATGCCCGGCGCGGTCAGGCCGGTGCCGGATTGCTCGACGAAGGTCGGCATCCGCCAGGCCAGCGCCACCACCCCGAGGCCGAGCGCCAGCAGCACCGCCGCGGTGTACAGATCCACCCGCGGTGGCAGCTTCGCGCGCTCGGCGGCGTTTTCAGCTTCGGTCAACGCAGCAACCAAGGCAAAAAGCCCTCTCCACCCAACGGGGGGAGAGGGTGGGGTGAGGGGGGGCTGCGCCACGCGTCGAGCGACTTGGTCGGCCTGCCCATCCCCCTCACCCAACCCTCTCCCCCAAGAACGGGGGAGAGGGCTTTCATGTCTTCCACAGTCCTCAAAGCCGGGCGATGCCCAGCGTGTCCGGGCTGACCTGTGCCTTGCCGCCATCGAAATACAGCCAGGCAGTCTGGCGGACCATCTTCCACGCCTCGTCATGCGCGTTCTGGCCATGCAGCGGTGCGAAGACGGCGGCGCGCTGGTTGGAATAATCCTTCAGGCGCTGGCTGTTGGCGATCTTCTCCTGCCACACCTGGTTCATCGTGTTCACCACGTTCTCCGGCACGCCCTTCGGCGTCCAGATGCCGAAATAGTTCAGCGGCGCGGGGATGTTCGGCAGCCAGCGGCGGACGGAGGGAATCTCGCCCACGCCCTGCAGCGTCACCGGCTGTTCGGACTGCACCGCCAGCGGGACCAGGCGGCGGGCGCGGATCATCTCGGCCGCTTCCACAAGCAGCACGGCGCCCATCGGCGTCTCGCCGCTGACCGTCGCGATCATCGCCGGGTTGCCGCCATCATAGGTCGCGTGGCGGTACTGGATCTGGGAGGCGGCGCGCACCGCCTCCATCATGTTGTGGCCGGCGGAGGACACGCCCGCGGTGGCGACGGAGGTGCTGGCACCGCGCGCCTTGAACGCCTCCATCGCCGCGCCGAAATCGCGGATGTTGGCGGACGGGTTGGCGACCAGAACGTTCACGTTGGCCACCGCGAAGTACAGGTTCCAGTCCCGAAGCTGCGTGTCGAGCAGGCCGAGCACCTTGTAGCAGCCGACATCGACGGCGGCGCCGGCCGCCCAGGTCATGCCATCCTTCGCCGCCTCCAGCGCGTTGCGCGTGCCGATGGAGCCCGAGGCGCCGGGCTGGTTCACCACGACGAAGCGCTGGCCGAGCGCGGCTTCCAGCTCCGTCGCCACGATGCGCGCCATCTGGTCGGTCGATCCGCCGGCGGCCCAGGGCACGATGACGGTGACGGGGCGGTCCGGCCGCCAGCCGGCGCCCTGTGCCAAGGCCGGTGCGGCGAAGCCTGCGGCGCCCGCCGCCAGAAGCGTCCTGCGTGTGATCGACATGGCCTGTCCTGACCTCCCCTGCTTTGGTGGTAACCCACCGGTTACCGGCGATGGTGGGACCCCTTCCGGTGCTTCGTCAACCGAACTCCGGTCCGGCGAGCACAAAGTTCTGCGCCGGCTGCACGGGCGGCATCGCGCCGAGCGCCATGCGGGTGAAGGGCCGCTGCGGCGTGCCGCCATGCGCGGCCATCAGCGCGGTGAGGCCCGTCGCGGCATCCGGCACATCGAGCACCGCAGGGCGGCCCAGCGCGGATCGTGCGGCGGCCACCAGCGCGATGGCGGTGGCTTCGTCCCGCGCCACCGCCGGGCCGATCTGCGGCGAGCGCAGGCCGTCCCGTGCCAGCACGAAGCCGCCCTCAGCCACCAGCGCGGGCGCGCGGCCCGCGAAATTGCGCAGCAGCGCCTGGCGTGGCGCGCCAAAGGCCATGGCGTCCATTGCCAGCACCATGGGCCAGTCGGCCTCCGTCATCGATCGCACCGGGATGGGCTGCGGCGGCAGCGCCTCGGGCAGCGACCAGCGGGCGAAGCCGAAGACGTCGGCGAAGCCGAGCAGGCCGTAGACCTGGCGCCCCGCCGGTGTCGCGTCGAGCGCCAGGCACCCGATGCCGGGCCGCGCCTGCATCGCCCAGCGCAGCAGCGCGCTGGCGAAGCCGCGCCGCCGCTGGTCCGGGCGCACCAGCACCATCGAGATCCAGGCGAGGTCCGCGCCATAGGGCAGCAGCGCGGCGCTGGCGGCGAGGCCTTCCGCCGCATCCTCCAGCAGCCGCACCTCGCCATGGTCCAGGAAGACGGACCAGTCGGCTTCCACCTGGTTCCAGCCGACCAGGGCCGACAGCGCGGCGGCGCGTGGAAGATCCGCCCTCGTGGCGGCGCGGAAGCTGAGCATGTTTGCAGGCTTGCGCGGGGTGCCCGCATGGTCAAGCGGTTGCGCCGGTGCCGCGTTCCGCGCAAGAGATGCGGGTCCTGGAGACCCTGCGCCGATGCGGATTTCGCTGTGCAACGAGGTGGTGGCCGCCCTGCCCTTCGCGGAGCAGGCGCGGCTGGCCGCGGCGCTGGGCTATGACGGGCTGGAGGTCGCGCCCTTCACCCTGGACGCCGAGGCGCCGCATTTGCTGCCCGCCGCGCGCCGCGCCGAACTGCGCCGCATCGCGCGGGAGGAAGGCGCGCCGATCACCTCCCTGCACTGGCTGCTGCTGGCGCCGGCGGGGCTTTCGATCACCAGCGGCGATGCGGCGCTACGGGCGCGCACGCTGGATGTGATGCAGCGGCTGGTGGGGCTCGCCGCCGACCTCGGCGCGACGCTGCTGGTGCATGGCTCGCCGAAGCAGCGCCATATCGCGGCGGAGGGCGGTGCGGCGCGGGCCGAGGAGGCGATGGCGCTGGCGGGCGCGTGGGCGGCGGACCATGGCCTGACCTACTGCCTGGAGCCGCTGGACGCCGGGCAGACCAACTGGGCGCGGACGGTGGCGGAGGCGGTGGAGATCGTCGCCCGCATCGCCTCGCCCGGGCTGCGCACCATGCTGGATGTCAGCGCCGCCGGGAATGGCGAGACGGAGCCGGCGGCGGAGCTGCTGCGCCGCTTCGTGCCGGGCGGCTGGATCGCGCATGTGCATCTGAACGACCGCAACCGGCGTGGGCCGGGCCAGGGCTCCGATCGCTTCGCGCCGGTGTTCGCCGCGCTGCATGACGCGCAGTATGCAGGCTTCTGCGCGGTGGAACCCTTCGACTACCATCCCGATGGACCGACGAGCGCGGCGCGCGCCATCGGCTATCTGCGCGGCATCCTGGAGCCATGAGCATGCGGTTCACCCTGGTCGAGACGCAGCGTTTCGAATGGCCCTTCACGCTGCGGCTGCCCTTCCGCTTCGGCGTCATCACGGTGACGCAGGGCCGCCAGGCGGTGGTGCGCGCACGCATCCGGCTGGAGGATGGCACCGAGGCCTGGGGCATGGCGGCGGAGACGCTGGCGGCGAAGTGGTTCGACAAGGACCCCAGGCTGTCCGATGCGCAGAACGAGCAGCAGTTGCGCCGTGCGCTGGAGCTGGCGACGGATGCGACGCTGGCGGCCGGGGCCGACACCGCCTTCGGCCACTTCGCCAACAGCTACGCCGCCGTGACCGCAGCGGCGGCGGAGGAGGCGCTGAACCCGCTGGTCGCCAGCTATGGCCGCGCGCTGCTGGACCGCGCCATGCTCGATGCGGCTCTGAAGGCGAAGGGAGTCAGCTTCTGGACCGGGATGCGCGCGAATATCGGCGGCATGACGGCGCATGACGTGGCGCCGGATCTCGCGGGCTTCGATTTCAGCGCGATGCTGGCCAGCCAGGCGCCTCTGATGCAACTGCATGCGCGTCACACCGTCGGGCTCGTCGATCCCATCACAACCTCGGACCAGGATACGCGGGTGAATGACGGGCTGCCGGAGACGCTGGAGGAGATTTCGCGAACCTACCGCCACCACTACTGGAAGCTGAAGGTCGGCGGCAACATCGCCCAGGATGTGGAACGCCTGTCCCGCATCGCCGGCGTGCTGGACCGCCAGCCGGAGGGCTACCACGCCAGCCTCGACGGCAACGAGCAGTACGAGGATGCCGAGGGTGCGCTGGCGCTGTGGCGGGCGATGCAGGCGGAGCCAAGGCTGGCGCGGCTGTGCCAGTCCATCCTCTACATCGAGCAGCCGGTGAAGCGCGCCCGCGCGCTGGAGACCGGCATGGCGGCGCTGGGTGCGGAGCGGCCCGTGATCATCGATGAAAGCGACGGGCCGCTGGATGCCTTCGTGACGGGCCGCGCACTCGGCTATGCGGGTGTCTCCTCCAAGGCCTGCAAGGGCGTGTGGCGGTCCCTCATCAACCTGGCGCGCTGCCGTGCCTGGAATGCGGAGGAAGGCGGCGATCGCTACTTCATGTCGGCGGAGGACCTGACCACGCTGGCGGGCGTCTGCGTGCAGCAGGACCTGGCGCTGGTCGCCCTGCTCGGCCTGCCGCATGTCGAACGCAACGGGCACCATTTCGTGGATGGCTTCGCGGGGCGTCCGAAGGCGGAGGCGTATCGTTTCCTGGAGGCGCATCCGGGACTTTATGCGGACACCGCGCACGGGCCGCGGCTGGCCATCCGGGACGGAATGCTGGATATCGGCAGCCTGGAGACGCCGGGCCTGGGCGCGACGCTGGAGCCGGACTTCGCGGCGATGGCGCCGATGCCGCGTGCGGCCTGGCCGGGCTGAGACAACCAACCGGCTGAAACGACCGAACGGAGATCATCGATGCGGCAGGACATCCTCGACGCGATCAAGGCCTATGAGCCCGAGCTGCGGGAGATCCGCCAGGACATCCACCGCCATCCCGAGACCCGTTTCGAGGAACACCGCACCGCCGCCCTGGTCGCCGGCAAGCTGCGCGAATGGGGCATCGAGGTGACGGAGGGCATCGGCGGCACCGGCGTGGTCGGCACGCTGAAGGGCAGCCGCCCCGGACAGCGCGCCATCGGGCTGCGCGCCGACATGGACGCGCTGTTCATCCAGGAGGAGAACGACTTCGCGCACGCCTCCACCGTGCCCGGCAAGATGCATGCCTGTGGGCATGACGGACACACCACCATGCTGCTCGGCGCCGCGCGCTACCTGGCCGGCTGTCCGGATTTCGCCGGGACCGTGCAGTTCATCTTCCAGCCGGCCGAGGAAGCCGGCACCGGCGCGCCGGCGATGATCCGCGACGGGCTGTTCGAACGCTTTCCCGTCGATGCCGTCTACGGCCTGCACAATTCGCCGGGCCTGGCGGTCGGCAGCTTCGCGACGCGGCCGGGGCCGATGCTGGCGGGCGCGGATTTCTGGGGCGTCGAGTTCCAGGGCACCGGCGGGCATGGTGGCGCGGCGCCGCATCTGGCCACCGATGCAACGGTCGTGCTCGGGCACTTCCTGCTGGCGGTGCAGTCCATCCTGCCGCGCAACCTGAAGCCCACCGCGAGTGCCGCGCTGTCCGTCGGCCATGTTGCGGGCGGCAGCTTCGATTCGCCCAACGTCATGCCGTCCAAGGTCGTGGTGCGCGGCACCGCGCGCTATTTCGAGACCGCTGACCAGGCGATCATCCGCGCGCGCCTGCAGACGCTGGCCGAGACGCTGGCCGCGGCCCAGGGATGCACCGCGACACTGACCTACGTGCCGCTCTGCCCGCCCACGGTGAATGCGGCGGCGAAGCTGCCCGTCGCGATCGCCGCCGCCGCGGCAGTGGTGGGACAGGACAAGGTGGGCGAGGTCGGGCTGAGCACGGGCGGCGAGGATTTCGCCTTCATGCTGCAGGAGAAGCCCGGCGTGTTCATGCGCATCGGCAACGGCATGAAGGCCGATGGCAGCTTCCACAACGTCCACACGCCGCAATACGACTTCAACGACGACATCCTGGGCCTCGGCGCCGCCTACTGGGCCAGCCTGGTGCAGCAGGAGCTGAACTGGGCGGAGGAATAGGCGCTGGCTACCGCGCGGCCTGCCATTCCGCGACGGACTCCAGCGGCCAGAGCAGCATCAGGACGTTGAGGGTCAGGTTGTCGCGGATCACCAGCGCCACGCCGATCTCGAAGGCCAGGACCAGCGCGACGCTGGCCCAGACCGGCAGCTTCGCGGCGAGCCAGAAGCCGAGCCACATCGCCGCGATGTCGCTGACGGAGTTCAGGACGCTGTCGCCGAAATAGTCCAGCGCGATGGTGGCCTCGCGGTAGCGCTGGATCACCATCTCCGTGTTCTCGACGATCTCCCACGCCGCCTCGATCACCGTCGCGATCACGGCGCGCGGCAGCAGGCCGAGGCGCCCGGCCAGCAGGTGCAGCGCGCCGTAGAACAGCAGGCCGTGCACGATGTGCGACGGCGTGTACCAATCCGTGATGTGCTGCGAGTTCTCGGCGCTGACGACCTCGCCGTGCCACAGCTTGATGCTGCCGCATTTGCAGATCGGCTCCCGCCCCATGGCCAGCAGGATGAGCGCCGTGGCGGCGAGCAGGCCGAGCAGGATGGCAAGCCAGGCCCAGCGAGGCAGGGAACGCATGAACGACGCCTTGAGGTGCGGTCGCAGCTTCGCGCAGCTGCGACCGCTGCCGTCAAGACATCAGTTCACGGTGATGCGCGCCTCCCGCACCACGCGGCCCCACTTCGCGGTCTCGTCGCGCATCGTGGTGGCGAGTTCGGCAGGCGTGGAGGACACCGCATCGGCCCCGGCCGCGGCCAGGCGCTGCTGCACGGCGGGCTCCGCCAGCACCTGGCGCAGCACGGCGCTGAGACGATCCGTGACGTTGGCCGGCATGCCGGCCGGGCCCATCACCGCGCCCCAGGAGGTTGCCTGTGCATCGGCGAGGCCAGCCTCGGCGAAGGTCGGCAGGTTCGGCAGCAGGCTGCTGCGCTTCGGGCCGGTGACGGCCAGCGCCCGCACGCGGCCGCCCTGCACCTGCGCCAGCGCGGAGGGCAACTGGTCCAGCATCACCTGGACGTTGCCGGCGACGGTGTCGTTCAAGGCCGGCGCGCTGCCGCGATAGGGCACGTGCTGCATCTGCACGCCGGCCACCATCTTGAACAGCTCCGGCACCAGGTGGGTGGAGGAGCCGTTGCCGCCGGAGCCGTAGGACAGCGCGCCCGGCCGTTCCCGCAGCAGCGCCAGGAATTCCTGCAGGGTCTGCGCCGGGACCGAAGGGTTGACGATCAGCACGTGGTCGGTGGCGAAGGCCATGCCGATCGGCGTTAGGTCGGTGGCCGGGTTGAAGCCCATGCTGGTGTAGAGATGCGGGTTGATGGTCAGCGTGCCCGTCGTCCCCATCAGGATGGAATAGCCATCCGGCGCGCTGCGCACCACGTTCTCGACGCCGACATTGCCGCCGGCGCCGGTGCGGTTTTCCACCGTGACGGGCTGGCCGAGTGCGGCCTGCATGCGGTCCGCCAGCACGCGCGCCACCACATCCGTGGCGCCACCCGGCGGGAAGGGCACGACGAAGCGCAGCGGGCGCGTCGGCGTCCAGCCGGCGCCCTGCGCGTGGGCCACTGCCGGTGCCGCGAGCGCGGCGGCGAGGATGCTTCGTCGGGTGATGCGGTCGGCGGACATTCTTCTTCTCCCCGTTGGTTCAGACGGCGTCGACGTGACGTTGCTTGAGCAGGGCCAGGACTTCGTCCGGGTCCTGCTGCCACCAGTGCTTCGACAGGATCTCGACCTCGGCGAAGCTGTCATAGCCCTGCGCTTCCACCATCCGGCGGATCGCGGGAATGTCGATGACGCCTTCGCCGGGGATGCCACGGTCGAACACCGTGTCGGTGGTCGGCACCTTCCAGTCGCAGACATGGAAGCCGGCGATGCGGCCGGCGGTGCGGGCGATCTGGTCCGCGAGGTCCGGGTCCCACCACACATGGTAGACATCGAGCGCGATGCCGGTGCCCTCGCCAAGCTCGTCGCAGAGATCCAGCGCCTGGCCGAGCGTGGACAGCACGCTGCGATCCGCGCAGGTCATCGGGTGCAGCGGCTCCAGCGCCAGGGTCACGCCGGCGGCGCGCGCATCCGGAAGGATTTTCCCGAGTCCCTCCCGCAGCATCTCCCGCGCTGCGGGAAGGTCCTTGCTGCCGGGCGGCAGGCCGCCGCCGAGCACGACGAGGCACTTCGCGCCGATGGCGTGGGCTTCGGCGATGGCGCGGCGATTGTCCTCGATGGCAGCGTCGCGGCCGGCCTGGTCACTGGCAGGGAACATACCACCGCGGCAGAGACCGGTGACGGTCAGGCCCGCATCACGAATCTGCTTCGCGGCCTTCTCGACGCCCATGGCGCCGAGCACGTCGCGCCAGGGGGAGATGCCGGGGACGCCGTGCCGGGCGCAGCCTTCGATGCACTCGGCCAGCCCCCACTTCTCCTTCACCGTGACGGTGTTCAGCGACATCCGCATCAGGCGGCACCGTGCAGCGCGAGCAGGGTGCGCATGCGGGCCACCGCCATGTCCGGGTCGCGCAGCAGGCCGGCCTTGTCGGCGAGGCGGAACAACTCGGAGAAGTGGCGGATGCTGCGGGTGGATTGCTGGCCGCCGACCATGACGAAGTGGTCCTGGTGGCCGTTCAGCCAGGCCATGAACACCACGCCGGTCTTGTAGAAGCGCGTCGGCGCCTTGAAGATGTGGCGCGACAGCGGCACCGTCGGCGCCAGGATGTCGTGGAAGGTCGCGAGGTCGTTGCGCGACAGGCTGGCCAGGGCGCCGCCCACCGCCGGCGCGATCGGGTCGAAGATGCCGAGCAGCGCGTCGGAATAGCCGTGCTCGTCGCCGGCGATCAGTTCGGCGTAGTTGAAGTCGTCGCCGGTGTACATGCGCACACCCTTCGGCAGGCGCCGGCGCATCGAGATCTCCTTCTGGTCGTCCAGCAGCGAGACCTTCACGCCATCGACCTTGTCGGCATGCGCGTGGATCACGGCCAGCGCGGTGTCCATCGCCGCCATGTGGTCGTGATTGCCCCAGTAGCCTTCCAGCGCCGGATCGAACATCTCGCCGAGCCAGTGGATCACCACGGGCTGGCGCACCTGGGTCAGGATGCGGTCATAGACCCGCTCGTAATCCGCCGGCGATTTGGCCGCCTTCGCCAGGGCGCGCGACGCCATCAGGATGATGCGCCCGCCCATCGCCTCCACAGCCTCGCACTGCTCCTCATAGGCGCGGATCACATCGTCCACGGTGACATCGGGGCCGGGGGCCAGATGGTCCGTTCCGGCGCCGGAGGCCATCACCGCGCCGGGGTGGTCCTGCATGGCGTCGAGCGACCGGCGGATGAGTTCCTGCGCCGCGACCCAGTCCAGCCCCATGCCGCGCTGCGCCGTGTCCATCGCCTCTGCCACGCCGAGGCCGAGCGACCACAGGTACTTCCGGAAGGCGATGGTGCGGTCCCAGTCGATCTTCGCGTCGAGCCAGGGGTTTTGGTCCGCCAGCGTGTCCGCGACGACATGCGCGGCCGCCAAAGCGACGCGGGGGAAGGGTGGCGTCGCCATAGGGAAGTCGCGCGGGCCCTGCAGCGTGTAGTCGCCCTCCGGCAGCTTGATGCTCGGCATGTGTCAGACCTCCAGCTTCGGCAGGTCGATCCAGCGACGCTCGGCCCAGGATTGCAGGCCCGCCTCGGCCAGCTGCACACCCTTGGCACCGGCCAGCAGGTCCCACGGATAGGTGTCCACCTCGCCCGCCAGGAATTTGAAGAACAGCTCCCATTGCACGCGGAAGCCGTTCGGCATCGGCTCGGTGTCGGGGATCTCCTGCCAGCCCTCGTAGAAGTTGATCGGCTGCGGCGTATCGGGGCTCCAGACCGGCTTCGGCGTGTTGACGCGGGACTGGGTCCAGCATTTCTGCAATCCGGCGACCGCGCTGCCATGCGTGCCGTCCACCTGGAACGTCACCAGGTCGTCGCGCCGCACGCGCGTCACCCAGCTCGAATTGATGTGCGCGATGACGCCGCCTTCCAGCTGGAAGGTCGCATAGGCCGCATCGTCGCTGTCCGCGTTGTAGGGCTTGCCGGATTCATCGATGCGCGTCGGGATATGCGTCGCGCCGAGGCAGGACACGCTCTCGACATTGCCGAACAGGTTGTCCAGCACGTAGCGCCAGTGGCAGAGCATATCGAGGATGATGCCGCCGCCCTCGTCCTTCTTGTAGTTCCAGGAAGGGCGTTGTGCCGGTTGCAGGTCGCCCTCGAACACCCAGTAGCCGAACTCGCCCTTCACGCTGAGGATGCGGCCGAAGAAGCCGCTGTCGATCGCCATCTTCAGCTTGCGCAGGCCGGGCAGGAACAGCTTGTCCTGCACCACGCCGGCCTTGATGCCCTTCTGCTTCGCCAGCTTCGCGACGGCCATCGCCTCCGCCAGGTTGTCGGAGGTCGGCTTCTCGCAATAGATGTCCTTGCCGGCGTGGATCGCCTTGGTCAGCAGGCCAGCGCGCATCTGCGTCGTCGCCGCATCGAAGAACAGCGTGTCGTTGGGATCAGCGAGGCAGGCGTCGAGGTCCGTCGAAACCCGTGCAATGCCATGCGCCTTCGCCAGCGCCTCCAGCTTCTCCCGGTTGCGGCCGACCAGGATCGGGTCGGGCATCACCCGGTCGCCATTCGCCAGCTTCACGCCGCCATCCTTCCGGATCGCGGCGATGGAGCGGATCAGGTGCTGGTTCATGCCCATCCGGCCGGTGACGCCGTTCATGATGAGGCCGATGCGGCGTTCCGCCATGTTTCCGAATTCCTTCAGGACAGCCAGGTGTTGAGGTTCGCGCGGACGAAGGCGTCGTCCGTCAGATGCGGGTAGCGCTGCGCCACCGCGGTCAGCAGGTCGGCCTGCCCGGGCGAGAGACCCTCCGCCGGGTCGAGGCACCAGATGCCGTCCAGCAAGCCCTGTCGGCGCAAAATCTCGTGGCAGCCGGCGATGACGCCGTGAAAGCCATGCGCCACGTCGAAGACGGCGGCGTTCATCTCCGTCACCTGCGCATCGAGCGCCAGCAGGTCGGGCGTCACGTCGGCACCGCGGCAGCGCGCATGCAGGTCGACGGCCGCCTTGGTCCAGACGCTCCAGTGGCCAAGTAGGCCGCCCAGGATGCGCAGCGGCTTGTCGGCGCCGGCCAGGGCGAAGGGCGTCAGCAGGTCCGCCACGATGTGATCGTCGTTGCCGGTGTACAGCGCCACGCGGTCCACCGCGCCGGCTTCCAGCACGCCGCGCAGCACATCGAGCGTCGCGTAGCGGTCGAAGGGTGCCATCTTGATGGCGACGACATTCTCGATGGCGGCGAAGCGCTTCCAGAAGCTGGCCGGCAGGGGCACGCCGCCCACGGCGGGTTGCAGGTAGAAGCCGAACACCGGCATCTCCGCCGCCACCGCCGCGCAATGCGCGACCATCTCATCCTCGGACGCGCCCTTCCAGGCAGCCAGGCTCAGCAGCACCGCGTGGTAGCCGAGGCCGCGGGCGATCCGTGCCTCCCGCACCGCCTGTTCCGTGCGGCCGATGGCGCCGGCGACCAGGATCGGCGGGGTTGGCTGCGCCGAGGCGACCTCCGCCGCCAGTGACAGCACCGTCTCGAACAGGCCTACCTGGCGGATGGCGAATTGCGTGGTGTGCACGCCGACGGCGAGGCCCCCGGCGCCGGCCGCCAGGTAGTAGCGGGACAGGGCGCGTTGCCGCAGCGGGTCCAACGCCCGCCGATGCGTCAGCGCCAGCGGGTGCGCCGGGATGGCGCAGCCGGCGCGCAGCCGGGCGCCGAGGCCCTCGGGCCAATCCTGCCAGCGCAGCCCCACTTCGTTTCCTCCACCGGGTAACCGGGTGGTTACTTTGTCTCCGGCCCGGGTTCAGGTCAAGGGGCTCAGGTCAAGGGCGCAGGAAGCCCAGCACGACCTCGGCGATATGCGCCTCCCGCGCCGCGATCGCGGCCTCGGTGTCCAGTTTCGTGCCGAAGATGGTGGACAGGGTGTGGCGATTGGCAACGTAGAAATGGCCGAGCGCCAGGATGGAGATGTAGAGCTGCATCGCATCCACGCCGTCCCGGAACACTCCGGCCGCCGCGCCGCGGGCAAGCACCGTGGTCAGCGCCGCCAGCATCGGCGAATACAGCGCGGGCACCTGTTCGGAGCGTTGCAGATAGGCGGCGCGGTGCAGGTTTTCCTGGTTCAGCAGGGCCACGAATTCCGGATGGCGGCTGGTGTAGCGCAGGTTGAAGGCGACCAGGCTGGCCATCGCCTCGGCCGGCGGCAGGCTGTCCACGGAAAGCTCCCGCTCCTCCGCGCGCTTGGCGGCGTAGGCCTGTTCCAGCACGGTCAGCCAGAGTTCTTCCTTGCTGCCGAAATAGGCGTAGAGCATGCGCTTGTTGGCACCGGCCCGCGCTGCGATTTCGTCCACACGGCTGCCGGCCATGCCCTTCTCGGCGAACTCCACCAGCGCGGCATCCAGGATGCGTTGGCGGGTGGCCCTGGCGCGGGCCGAGAGCTGGTGCGTGGGGCTAGAAACGCCCATCCCGGACCTCGAACTTCGTGGCCTTGCCGAGTGCGCGGCCACCGCCGGCCACCCAATCCGCGACCCACTCCACCAGGGTCAGCAGCGGCACGGTGGGATAGCCGAAGGTGGCGAAGGCGCGGCCGGCGTTGGACAGCAGGGCGGTCGGCGCTTCCTCTCCGGCGAAGGTCACGTCGTGGCCCAGCCGCTGGCCGAATTGCTGCGCCAGCCAGCGGATCGACACGGTCTCCGGCCCCGTCACGTTCAGCACCGGGCAGGTGGCGTCGGCCCGCGCCAGGGCGCGCAGCGTCCAGGCATTGGCGTCGCCCTGCCAGATGACGTTGGCGTGGCCCATGGCGAGCGGCACCGGCGTGCCGGTGGCGACCTTCGTCGCGACGTCGTGCAGCACGCCGTAGCGCAAATCGATGGCGTAGTTCAGCCTTATGCCGAAGCAGGCGGTGCCGCGGAACGCCGCGGCATGCTGGAAGGCGCGTTCGCGGCCGAGGCAGCTCGCGGCGTAGTCGCCGATCGGGGATGGCGCGGCCGCCTCATCCGGCATCGGGCCGTTCACCGGCCACATCGGCAGCACGTTGCCGGTGGAGAAGAACACGATGCGGGAGGCTGACCAGCGCGCGGCGACACGGGCCGGAAGCTGCACGTTCATCGCCCAGGTCAGCGCCTCGTTGCCCGTGCTGCCGAATTTGCGTGCCGCCATGAAAACCACATTCGGCGCATCCGGCAGCGCGGCCAGCGCGGCATCGTCCATCAGGTCGGCGGCCAGGCATTCGATGCCCCAGCCTTCCATGCGTTCGCGCAGCCCGGCCTCCGACCAGCGCGCCACGGCGATGACGCGCCGCGCCGGGTCGGCCCGCTTCGCCAGGCGGCACAGGGTCGGGCCCATCTTGCCGGCGGCGCCGAGCACCAGAAGGTCCCCCGGCGCGCGCGCCAGGTCGGCCACCAGCGCCGGGTCGGGGCGGGACATCACCTCCTCCAGCGCCGTCTCGTCGGCGATGCGCGCCGGCCATGGACCCATGGTTCCCCTCCTGCCCCAATCGCGCCAGCATGGCCGCCGGCCCGCCCGGCGCCAAGAGAGGCCCGGCCGGCACAAGGAGGAACCCCGATGACCTGGCAGGAAAGCCTGCGCTACCCCGACCCCGCGATCCGCACGCTGGACCCGGCCTTCAACAAGCTGCGCCTGCCGCTGTCCTCGGTGGAAAGGCTATGGACCGGCAGCCGCTGGGGCGAGGGGCCGGTCTGGCTCGGCGACCAGCGCTGCCTGCTGTGGTCGGACATCCCGAACAACCGGGTGCTGCGCTGGGACGAGGAGACGGGTGCCGTCAGCCATTTCCGCAAGCCGTCCGGCAACGCCAACGGCCATACGCGGGACCGCCAGGGCCGCATCGTCGCCTGCGAGCATGGCGGCCGCCGGGTGATCCGGCACGAATATGACGGCGCCATCACCGTCATCGCCGACCATTTCGAGGGCAAGCGGCTGAACAGCCCGAACGACGTGGTGGTGAAATCCGACGGCAGCATCTGGTTCACCGACCCGCCCTTCGGCATCGGCGGCTTCTACGAGGGCGAGCGGCACACGCCCGAATTGCCGCATACCAACGTCTATCGCGTCGACGGGCAGACCGGCGCCATCACGCTGGTCGCGGATGATGTGGACCATCCGAACGGGCTCGCCTTCAGCCCGGACGAGACGATCCTCTACGTCATCGAGAGCCGGTCGGAGCCGCGCAACATCCTGGCCTATGACTGCGCCGGCGACACGCTCCGCAACCGCCGCGTCTTCGTGCGCTGCGAGACGGGCGAGACGCCGGACGGCTTCCGCGTCGATGTCGACGGCAATCTGTGGTGCGGCTGGGGCATGGGCGGGCCGGGGATGGATGGCGTGAAGGTGTTCAACGCCGCAGGCACGCCGATCGGCTTCATCGACCTGCCGGAACGCTGCGCCAATGTCTGCTTCGGCGGACGGCACCGCAACCGGCTGTTCATGGCCGCGGCGCATTCGTTGTACAGCCTGTATGTCAACACCCAGGGAGCACCCGGCGGGTGAGCCGGGGCGGCTGATGCGCGTGCTGCGCTTCGTCCTGCTGGCCCTCGGCATCGCCCTGGCCGGCACCGGCGCACTGGCGCTGTTCAGCCTGGCGACGGGGTGGGAGATCCGGACCCGTGGCTATGCCGGCTCCCCCGGCATCGCCGTGCCGGTGGAGGCGGATTTCGCGCTGGTCTTCCTTGGGATCGGGCTGACCTGCCTGGGCCTCGCCTGGCTGGTCGGGCGGCGGCTGCGCTAGGCCTTCGTCCAGGCGGGTGGCCAGTCCTCCAGGTGGCCCAGGACCTGGCCTGCCGACATCAGTGAGTAAAGCGGCTCGGCCGGGTGGTCGTTGACGCGGAGCAGCAGCGGCTGCCCCGCCCGCGCGGCGCGCCAGGGGAACTCGCCATCGCCGGTCCGCGTCCAGGCGATCGGCTGCGCCACCAGCGCCGCGGCCACCGGTGCCCGCCATTGCCGCAGCAACGCCCGGAAGGCCTCGCGGTCGATCGCGTCGAGGTCCACCGATCCCTCCCGCAGCCGCACATAAATGGCGTAGGTCGGGACGAGGAGGCCCGTCCCCGGGCGCAGTTCCACGACGCCGATCCCACCATCCGGATAAAGCACCTGGGCCACCGGGCGTCCGGCCAGCGCGTAGAAGCGCAGCAGCTCCGCGCCCGGGACCAGTCGAGGGGGTTCGCACATGCGGGCCAGCGTGGCGCCCGGTGGCGCCGCCCGCAAGGTGACATGCGGCGCAACATTCCGGGCTACGATTCGTGACAGGATGCGCCGATGTTCGTGGCCGACTTTTTCCTTCTCCTCGGGCTGCTGCTGGCGCTGGCCTATCTCGGGCTGATCCACCGCGCCGCGTGGCAGGCCCGCGCGCGCCGCCGGCATGGGCAGGCGGAGCGCCTGGCCGCGCGCATCTTCGCGCCGCACCAGCCCGGCCCGCCCGGCGGTGAGCTGCGCGCGCTGCTGCGCGACCTGGTTGGCATCGCCACGGACCAGCCGCGCGCCCTGCCGCTGGCCGCCGCCATCCTCGCCGGTGGCCTTCTGCTGCTGCTGGCGCTGGACCCGATCCTGGACGATCCGATCCTGTGGGGCGCGCGGGTGCCGCCATCCTGGCGCGCGGCGCTGCCCGCCTGGCTGAAGCTCGGCTGGGTGCTGGCGGTGGTCGCTCTGGTCCTCGGCCACTGCGTCTGGATTTTCGGGGAGGCGCCGCGCCGGCTCAGCCGGCACTGGTTGCTGCTGCACCCGGACGGCGGCATCTCCGCCGAGGGCGCGGATCTGCCGCGCATCGACCCGCTGCGGCCGCGCCAAAGCCTCGACCGCATCCCGATTCCGGCGCGACGACAGGATGGGCTGGACCTGCCGGCGGGCGAGGCCGAGGGTGCCGTCCTGGAACAGGATGGCCGGACCATCGGCTTCGTCGCCAACCCGCATGTGCCGCGCCCGGGCAGCCTGCGCCGCCTGGCCGAGACGCCGCCCGAATGGTGGCGGGTGGAGTTGGAGCCGGACCATGCCAGCTTCCACGCCTTCCTGCTGCGCCACCACCCGCCGAGGACCCCGCCCGCATGACCGCACGCCGCAGCCTCGTTGCCCTGCTGCTCGCCGGCACCGCATTCGGGGCGCCGCTGGCCGCCGAATTGCCGGTGCGCGGCGTCACCCTGTCCTCCGCCGGGCTGGCGCAGGTGGAACGCGCCGGGCCGGTGGAGCCGGGCGACCCCACCCTCACCTTCCGCGTGCCGCTCGCCGATGTGGACGACATCCTGCGATCACTGGTGGTGGCGGACCCGGCCGGGCGGGTGGAGGGGCTGCGCCTGCCGGGCCAGGACCTGCTGGCCGAAGCCTTCCGCGGCCTGCCGGTGCGACCCGAGCATTTCGAAAGCCGCGCCGCGCTGCTCAACGCCCTGCGCGGCCAGCGCGCCGCGCTCGGCGATGCCGAGGGGCGCATCGCCGAGGCGACCGAGACCGAGGCCGGCCTGCGCGTCACCCTGCTGACGGCGACCGGCCTGCGCAGCCTGCGGCTGCGGGAGGAAGACGAGGTCCGCCTGCTCGATGCCGGCCTCGCCGCCCGCCTCGCCCGCGCGGCGGAGGCGCTGGCGGAAGCCGGCAGCGCGGATACGCGGCAATTGGCCGTGGCGCTGCGGGCGGGCGCCGGCGCGGCGCGGGAGGTGGCGCTGACCTATGTCGCCGGGGCGCCGCTGTGGAAACCCTCCTGGCGCCTGGCGGTGCCGGGCTTCGGCGCAACCGGCGGGCAGGCGCGGCTGATGGGCTGGGCGGTGGTGGAGAACCACAGCGGCTCGGACTGGAACGGCATCCGCCTGTCGCTGGTCTCCGGCGAGGCGGCGGCCTTCCGCCAGGCGCTGTATTCCCCGGTGCTGCTGCCGCGGCCGGAACTGCCGATCCTCGGCACCGGTCCGGTCGCGGTGCGCGCCGATACCGGCGGCCGCCCGGTGCCGCCACCGCCGCCGCGGGCGGCCGCCGAGGCGCCGGGCCGCATGGCGCTGCGCGCCGCGCCGATGCCCGCACCGGTCGCGGAGGCGGCACCTTCCGTGGCGCAGGCCGCAGCCGAAACTTCGCTCGGCCGGGTCGCCTTCACCCTGGCGGACCCGGTGACGATCCGCGCCGGAGAGACCGCGAACCTGCCCTTCCTGGATGTGCGGCTGGCGGCGGAGCGGGTGTGGTGGGTGCAGGATTTCGCCGCGCGGCATCCGTTGCAGGCGGTGCGGCTGCGCAACGAGGCGGCGCATCCGCTGCCGGCCGGCCTCGTCACGGTTTTCGGCAGCTCCGGTGCCGAATCTGGCGGCTTCCTCGGCGATGCGGAGCTGCGCGGCACGCCGCCGGGGGAGGCCCGCATCCTCGCCTTCGCGCGCGACCAGGGGGTGCAAGTCACGCGGGCCGCGCGGGATTCCTCGACGCCCGTCTCGGTGGTGCTGCGGCGCGGCCAGGTGGTGGCGACATTGCGCCTTGTCCACACCGAGACGCTGGCCATCGAGGGTGGCGCGGCGCGCGGCACGATGGTGGTGGATCTGCCGGTGCGGCGGGGCGAGACCCCGCGCTTCACGCCGCTGGCGGAGGGCGATTTCGGCCTGCGCGTCGAGACCCGGCTGGAGGGGGCGCCCACGACGCCAAGCTGGGAGTGGGAACGCAGCCAGCCCCAGACCATCCCGTTGTGGGACCCGGCGCTGGCGGAGCCGCTGCCGCCCGTCTGGCGCGAGCTTTCGCTGGACCGGGACATCGCCCGCCTGCCCGGCGGCACGGACCGGCTGCAGGCGCTGCGCGGCCTGCTGGAACGCCTGCCGGCGGAGGTGCCCGGCCGCGCCGACCTCGCCGCGCTGGTGGCGGATTTCGCCGAGGCGCGCGGGCTGATGGACCAGTTCCGCAGCGCCGCCCGCGCCCATGCCACGGCCGAGGCCGCGCTGGGACGCGCGCGGCAGGCTGTGGAGGATCGCGGCGGGGCGCAGCGGGAGGCCGCACGGGCGGCACTCACCGCCGCGTCGCTGGCGGCGGCGCAGTCCGGGGCGCAGGCGGACCAGGCCTGGATCACCTGGCGGAACGTGGCGCAGCGCGTGGTGGCACGCGGCGGCTGAGAGGCCGATTGAGAACACCGGTGGGTAAGAACACCGGCGGGTCGGTTTCGCTGGGCTTTTCCGTCCCTGCGGCGTTGCCAAGCTTGCCGATGCAATCAGCATCGGCTGCGCTCGGGGCCTGGCAGGAACACAAGATCCCTGGCGAACCCTCAGCCGCCGGCATTCTCAAACGCCCTCTGAGCCCCTCGCCGGACGGTAAGCGGCGGGTTACGCTTCCGGCATGGCCAACCTCCTGCTCATCGTCTCCGGCAGCGTCGCCGCCTACAAGGCGCTGGAACTGGTGCGGCTGGCACGCCGCGCCGGCCATGCCGTGACCCCCATCCTGACCGCCGGCGGCGCCCGCTTCGTGACGAAGGAGGCCCTGGCCGGCATCTCGGGCGCCCGGGTGCATGACGACCTCTGGGCCGCGGAGGCCGAGATCGGCCACATCCGGCTGGCGCGCTGGCCGGACCTGGTGGTGGTGGCGCCGGCCTCGGCCGACCTGCTGGCGAAGATGGCGGCGGGGCTGGCGGATGACCTGGCCTCGACCGTGCTGCTGGCGACGCGGGCGCCGGTTCTGGTGGCGCCGGCGATGAACCCGGCGATGTGGGCGCATCCGGCGACCGTCGCGAACATGCGGACCCTGGCGGCGCGTGGCGTGCACCGGGTGGGGCCGGAGGACGGCGCGATGGCGGAGCCGGAGTCCGGCCCCGGCCGGCTGGCCGAACCCGCCACGCTGTTCGCCGCGATCCAGGCGCTGCTGGCGGACGGGCCGCTCGCCGGGCGGCATGTGGTGGTGACCAGCGGGCCGACGCAGGAAGCCATCGACCCGGTGCGCTACATCGCCAACCGCAGCAGCGGGCGGCAGGGCCATGCGATCGCGGTGGCGCTGGCCGCCCTCGGCGCGCGCGTCACGCTGGTCAGCGGCCCGGTCGCGGTGGCGGACCCGGCGGGCGTCGCGGTGGTGCGGGTGGAAGGCGCGCGGGACATGCTGGCGGCGGTGCAGGCGGCACTGCCGGCGGATGCCGCGGTGTTCGCCGCCGCGGTGGCGGATTTCCGGCCGGCCGATGTCGGCGCGCAGAAGATGAAGAAGGTGCCGGGCGCGCCGCCGCCGGGCCTCGCCCTGGTGCTGAACCCGGACATCCTGGCGACCGTCGCGCAGCACCCCGCGCAGCGCCCGGGGCTGGTGGTGGGCTTCGCCGCGGAAACCGAGGATGTGGTGGCGCAGGCGCAGCAGAAACGCCTCCGCAAGGGCTGCGACTGGATCGTGGCGAACGACGTCTCCGGCGACGTGATGGGTGGGGCGGAGAATGCCGTGCACCTGGTGACGGCGGCCGGCGTGGAGGATTGGCCGCGCCTGCCGAAGGAGGAGGTGGCGCGGCGCCTGGCATCACGGATCGCCCAGGCGCTGGCATAGGGCGCCCAAGTCTCGACAGCCGCCCGGCCGGGCACTAGTGAACCCGCCATGCGCGCCGATGCCGAGAACCTGAAGACCCAGATCGCCGAGGGCCTCGCCCTGCTCCGCGCCCATCTCGACTGGGATGAGGCGGTGCGGCGGCTGGAGGAGTTGAACGCGAAGTCGGAGGACCCGGACCTCTGGACCAAGGCGGATGCCGCCCAGGCCCTGATGCGGGAACGCAACCGCCTGGCCGCCCAGATCGAGGGCGTGCAGAAGCTGGAACGCGACGTGGCCGATGCGCTCGAGTTGATCGAGATGGCCGAGGCCGAGGGCGATGCCGCCATCGCCGATGCCGCGGTCGCCGACATGCAGCGCTTCGCCGCGGAGGTGAAGCACCGCGAGACGGAAAGCCTGCTGGCCGGCGAGGCCGACCAGAACGACGCCTACCTGGAAGTGAACGCCGGCGCCGGCGGCACGGAGGCCCAGGACTGGGCCGAGATGCTGCTCCGCATGTACACCCGCTGGGCGGAAAAGCGCGGCTACAAGCTGTCCCTCACCGAACAATCCGACGGCGAGCAGGCCGGCATCAAGTCCGCCACCATCCAGGTCTCCGGCCCCAACGCCTTCGGCTGGCTGAAGACCGAGACCGGCGTGCACCGCCTGGTGCGCATCAGCCCCTTCGATGCGGCGGCGCGCCGGCAGACCAGCTTCGCCAGCGTCTATGTCTATCCGGTGATCGACGACCGGATCGAGATCGAGATCAATCCGGCCGATCTGAAGACCGACACGTTTCGTGCCTCCGGTGCCGGCGGGCAGCACGTGAACAAGACCGAATCGGGCGTGCGCTTCACCCACCTGCCCACCGGCGTGGTCGCGGCCTCGACCCAGGACCGGAGCCAGCACAAGAACCGCGCCATCGCGATGGAGATGCTGAAGGCGCGGCTGTATGAGCTGGAACTGCGCAAGCGGGAGGCGATCAGCGACGCGGTCGAAGCGGGAAAAACCGATATCGGCTGGGGCCACCAGATCCGCAGCTATGTCCTGCAGCCCTACCAGATGGTGAAGGATTTGCGGACCGGCGTGGAGAAGGGCAACCCGGCCGCCGTGCTGGATGGCGAGATCGACGAGTTCATGGCCGCCGCACTGGCCCAGCGCGTCGGCACCACCCGGTCGGACGCCAGCGCCAAGGCGGATTGATGCGGACGGCGCGGGACGCGATCCTGGCCGCCTTCCCGGACCTTGCGGGCGCCCGCTTCACCGAACTGGCGGATGGCTGGGAAAGCCTCGCCATCGATGTCGACGGCGCGCTGATCTTTCGCTTTCCCCGATTCGAACGCGGCCACGCCCAGCTGGCGCGGGAGGCGCGGCTGCTGGCGGTTCTGGCGCCGGCCCTCACCCTGCCGGTGCCGCGCACGCAGGTCCATCCTGGCCCGCCCGCCTTCGCCTGGCACCGCAGGCTGCCCGGCGAGACGCTGCTGGCCCCGCACTACGCTGCACAGCCGGAGCCGGCGCGCGACCGGCTGGCGGAGGATCTGGCCCGGTTCGCCGCGGAACTGCACCGGCTGGACCCGGCCCTGCTGCGGCAGGCCGGTGCCGCGGCGATGTGGGACTGGCCCTCGCCTGACAGCATCCTGCGCGACGCCTGGCCACGCCTGCCCCCAGACCTGCGGAGCTTCGCGGAGCGGACCGCGGCCGACTGCGCCGCGCTGCCGCCGGACCCGGGCGGCACCGTGTTCGGGCATTTCGACACGCATGGCTGGAACCTCGCCTTCGACCATGCGGCGGGCCGCCTGCACGGCGTGTTCGACTTCGCCGGCAGCGGCTTCGGGGCGCTGCACCGGGATTTCGTGGCGCAGAGCTTCATCGACCCCGACCTGACCCGCCGCATCCTGCCGCGCTACGAGACGCTGACCGGCCGCCGGCTCGACCACTGCCGGATCCAGTTGCTGACCGGGCTGCAACGACTGATGGAACTGGGCGAGGCCACCCAGGCGCAGGTCGCGCGCTTCGGGCTGCTGGAGAATGTGCGGGCCTGGGCGGCGGAAATGCGCTGATACCAAATCCCGGTGATCGTGACCGATCACCGCCTTGTAAGTCTCGAGCATCCGGGTCGGTCCGTCATAAGCTGGCTGGCGCGGTGGCGGAGGGGATGCCGATCCGCCTTCGGCGGGCGCAGGTTCCAATCAATGGGATTTGGTATGAACCCTCAGCGCCCGGTGAAGGCGGCGCCGAGCAGGTCCCGGATGCCCTGCCGCGTCACCGGCCGCGGATTGGCGTAGGGGTTGGCCGCGGCAATCTCCGCCGCCTGGTCGAGGTCCGATTCCCGCAGGCCCAGCGCCGCCAGGCTGCGCGGCGCGCCGATGCGGGCGGACAGGGCGAACAGCCCCTCCACCGCATCCGACGCCCCCAGCGCCCGCGCCACGCGCGCCATCGCCTCCGGCGCCGCCGGGACGTTGTAGGCGGCGGCATGGGGCAGCACCGTCGCGTGGGTTTCCGCATGCGGCAGGCCGAAGCTGCCGCCGAGCACGTGGCACAGCTTGTGGTGCAGGGAGACGGTGACGGTGCCGAGGCAGGCCCCTGCGAGCCAGGCCCCGCGCAGCGCCTCCGCCCGCGCCGGCCGGTCCGCGGGCCGATCCACCAGCACGGGCAGGGCAGCGGCCAGGGCGCGGATCGAGTCCTCCGCCATCAGCGATGTCACCGGGTTCGCATCCGGCGCGTACAGCGCCTCCACCGCGTGGGCCATGGCGTTCAGGCCGCTGGTCGCGGTCAGTGCCGGGGGCAGGCCCATGGTCAGCGCCACGTCGTAGATCACCACCTCCGGCAGCACCTTGGCCGAGCGGATGGTCTGCTTTTCGCGACCCGCGGTCTGGCCGAGGATCGGTGTCATCTCCGATCCCGCATAGGTCGTCGGCACCGCCACCTGCGGCAGGTCCGTCCGCAATGCCAGCGCCTTGCCGAGGCCGATGGCGGAGCCGCCGCCGACGGCGACGAGGCCATCGGCGCGCATCGCGCCCAGCTCGGCCAGCGCCGCCTCCGTCACCTCCACCGGCGCATGCATCGCCGCGCGGGCGATGACGCCGGCGGCCAGCGGGCCGAGTTGCGCGGCCAGTGCCTCGCCGCGCGCGGCCTGGGACGGCGTGACGAGGAGGGCGACGCGGGCCAGGCCGAGGCGGGCCACCTCCTCGCCCAGCTCCGCCAGCGTGCCGTCGCCGAAGACCACGCGCATCGGCGCGGCGGTGTAGATGAAGCGCTGCATCGAAGCTGTCCCTGTCAGGCCCGAGGAGCGTGATCGCCGGCGACGATGCGGCCATCCTCCATCGCCACGATGCGATCCGCGATGTCCAGGATGCGCGGGTCATGCGTGACCAGAAGGATCGGCACGCCGCGCGATTTCGCCAGGCCGCGCAGCAATTGCACCACCTCCTGCCCGCTGGCCTTGTCGAGCGCGGCGGTGGGTTCGTCCGCCAGCACCAGGCCGGGGTCGGTGGCGAGCGCGCGGGCGACGGAGACGCGCTGGCGCTGGCCGCCCGAGAGTTGGGAGGGCAGCTTGTCGACATGGTCGGCGAGGCCGACCTGGCCGAGGATCTCGGCGGCGCGGGACAGGCGGCCGGCCTCCGTGGTCGTGCCATCCTGTTCCATCGCCATCGCCACGTTCTGCCGCGCCGTCAGGAAGCCCAGCAGATTGTGGTTCTGGAAGATGAAGCCGATGCGCCGGCGCAGCGCCACGCGGGTGCGTTCATGGGCGCCGCGCAATTCCTGCCCCAGCACGCGGGCGCTGCCGTCCTGCATCGCCCGCAGGGCGCCGATCAGCGTCAGCAGCGTGGTCTTGCCGCTGCCGGAGGGGCCGGTGAGCAGCACGATCTCGCCGGGCTCGACCGAAAGGTCGACATCGCGCAGCACGGGGCGGCGCAGCTCGCCTTCGCCATAGGCGTAGGTCACGCCGGTGAGCAGGACGGGCGAAGGCACACTGGATACGGCCAGGACCCCCTCACCCACCGTCGGACGCATGCGTCCGACCCCCGCCAAGGGGGGAGAGGGCTTTTGCGGCGGGGCGGTCAAAACATGTCCGCCGGATTGGCATCGCGCAGCTTGCGCATGGCCAGCAGGCCGGCGACCGCGCACATGGTGAAGATCATGGCGAAGACGCTGGTGGCGCGGGCGATGTCCATAGCCAGCGGCAGGAAGGTGGCGCCGCCGACCACGTCGTACAGGAAGGCGGAGATGGCGAGGCCGGGGATGAAGCCCGCGACCGCCAGGATCAGCGCGGCGCCCAGCACGACGCGGCCGAGATAGCCGTTCGAATAGCCCATCGCCTTCAGCGTCGCGTATTCCTTCAGGTGGCCGGCGATGTCGGAGAACAGGATCTGGTAGACGATGACCATGCCGACCACGAGGCCCATCAGGCTGCCGAAGGCGAAGATGAAGCCGATCGGCGTCGCCTCCTCCCAATACCGCCGTTCATGCGCGTTCAGCTCCGCTTGCGTCAGCACCGCCACATCCGCCGGCAGCAGCTCCCGCAGCCGCTGCTGCGTCGCCGTGATATCGCTGCCCGGCCGCAGCCGGATCGCGACGAGATCCACGGCGGAGACCAGCCGTTCCTTCACCAGCCTGCGGAAATTCACGTCGGACAGCACGATGTTGCCGTCGGCGCCGAAGGACGGCCCGATCTCGATCAGCCCGACCACCAGCATGTCGCGGTTGCCGACCTGCACCTCGAACGGTCCGCGTTCCGCCAGCAGCCGCGGCACGGCGCCGAATTCGGGGCGGGATCGCGCATCGAAGGCGATGGTGTCGGCGCGCTTCAACTGCTCCAGGATCGGCGCCAGGCCGGGAAACTCCAGCACCCCCGCATCGGTGTCGACGCCGATGAGCTGGATGGCGCGGCGGCTGCCATCCTCGGGGCTGCGCCAGGTGGCCTGCGCCAGGTAGACCGGCACCGCGCGCTCCACCTCCGGCAGCGCGAGCGCCTGGTAGGCACGGACGCGCGGGAAGGGTTCGGGGCGGAAGCTGGCGGTGGTCAGCGGGTGCATCAGGAACAGGTCGCCGCGCATGGCGCCGATCAGGGCCGTGGCGCTGTCGAACAGCGCGGCGCGGAAGCCGAGCTGCATGAAGACCAGCACGCAGGCGAACATCACGCCGGCGATGGCGGAGGCGAGGCGCGCCTTCTCCGACCACAGCTGCCGCCAGGCCAGACGCACCGCCAGCAGCGTGCCGGTACCGATGCCGGGCGGGCGCCGCAGCGTCGCGGCGCGGGGCAGCGCGCCGTCAGGCATGCAGGCCGAGCCATGCGACAAGCCGCGCCCAGAAGCCGGGCCGCGGTGGTGGAGCGGGCAGGATGGCCTCGCCGTTGCGTTCCGGCGCCCAGGGCAGCAGCGGAAGCGGCTCGGCGCTGAACTCGGGGGAGATTCGCGAAAACTCGTTCATGGCCGGATCGCCACCTGCACCTGCATGTTGGACCGCCGCGCCAGCGCCGCCACGCCATCGGCGCCGAGCGTCAGGCGCACCTCCACCGTGCGCGCATCCACCGCCGCCACCGGGTCCGTCGTCGCCTGGGTGACGCGGCGCACCTGCCAGCCGATCTCGCGCACCGTCGCCGCGAAGCGGCGCGCTTCGCCGGGCACCAGGATCTCGGCCGTGGCGCCGGGGCGCAGGCGCGGCAGGTCGGTCTCGAAGATCTCGGCGACCACGTCCATGGCGGACAGGTCCGCGAGTTCCAGCACGCCGTCGGTGCCCACCCCCTCCCCCGCGCGGGCCAGCACGCGCAGCACGGTGCCGGCGATGGGGGCGCGCAGGCGGGCCAGGCCGGCCTCGGCACGGGCGCGGGCGACCGCGGCCTCGGCGGCGGCAAGTTCGGCCTCGGCCAGCGCCAGGTCCTCGGCGCGCGGGCTCAGCAGCGTGTCGAGCGTGGCCTCGGCCTCGGCGCGTTCGGCACGGGCGCGGGTGGCGGCGAAGCGGGCTCTTTCGGCCACCGCCTCGGCGCCGGCGCCGCTGGCCTGCAGGCGCTCGGCGCGCTCGGCCTCGCGGCGGGCGGAGGCCTCGGCGGCGCGCAGCGCCTCGACCCGGGCGCGCTGGGCGGCGACCTCGGAGGGCCGGCCGGCGGCGCGGGTGCGGGCCAGGCGGGCGCGGGATTGCGCAAGCTGCGCCTCGGCCTCCGCGAGGGCTGCATCCTTCAGCGCGGCATCATGGAATTCGGCGACGACCTGGCCGGCGGAGACGGTGGCGCCTTCCGTCACCATCAGCCGGCCGATGCGGGTGCCCTGCTGGCTGTTGCCGGGCGACAGGCGCAGGATGCGCGACGCCGGCTCGACGCGGCCCAGCGCGCCGACGCCGACCGGGCCGGCCGGTGCGGCGGCCGGCGGCGGAGCGGCCGGCTGTGCCGCGCCGCCGAGCGCGACATAGCCACCGCCCACGGCCACCAGGACCAGCGCGACGGCGCCCGCGAGCCTGCCACGGCGGGTCATGCCACCGGCTCCAGCAGGCGTTCCAGCGCAAGGCGGACCTCGGCCAGTTCCTCGGTGTTCAGGCTGTACAGGCCGAAGAGATGCGCCATGAACAGGCCGTCGGTCGCGCACATGATGGCCTGCGCGGCCCCTGGCGGCAGCGCGTCGGCGGCCAGCGCCGCGCGCATCCGGGCGAAGACGGCGCGCACCGGGTCCAGCAGGGCCGGGTCGTGGTGGAAGGCGGCCAGGAACACGGCCGCGGCGCGGTCCTGGTTGGCGCAGGCGGCGGAGGGTTCGTCGAAGGCCCAGGCCAGCATGGCGCGGGCGGCGCGGCCCGGACCTTCCGCCTGGTTGGCGACGGTGGTGTCGAAATCCGCCGAGATGGTGGCCGCGAGCCGGCCGAGCATCCCGGTCAGCAGCGCCTCCTTGGATGCGTAGTGATACAGCAGCCCGCCCTTGGACACGCCGGCATCCCGCGCCGCGGCCTCCAGCGTCAGCGCCGGCACGCCGCGCGCCTGCACGATGGCCTCCGCGGCATCGAGGATACGGGTGCGGGCGTCGGTAAGGGGCGGGCTGTCGTTCATTGCGATGGAACTATACCGTCTGGACGGTTTGTCAATGACCAAGCCAGCTTTCGCCTGCCCGGAGCTGGTGCTAGGAGTCTCAACCCAAGAGAAAGATAAGGGACACGAAATCAACGTGACCGACGAAAGCGCTACCGAAGCCGAAGACTTCCCGCGCCTGGTCAAGCGCCTGGAGGCGTTCAAGTCCTTCCGCCCTCGCCTGAATGTCGTGGGGCAGTTCGATCACTTCAAACCGTCCGTGCTTGGACACCTCGCGCAAGGCTGCCTCGACGTGCGTTCCGTAAGCGAGCCGGATCGGGTCGGTGATCCGGTTCCCAACGAAGCGTGGATCAGGTGGGCGCCACACTCACGGTATGCGATCCCGCCTGACCTGCGGGCGGCGATTCCGGCATCGGCTCACATCATCAACGATACCCACTTCAACTGCGACAAGCGGTCAGTCTCGCTGGGTTTCGAACGGGTCTTCGGGTACAGCGTTGGAATCGATCCGTTGGCGCACGTTGGCGAGGGGGTCGCCAAGTCACGCCAGAACGCGGCCCATGATGGCCGGATCATGCGCTTCCCCATCGAGGCAGCCAAACCGGGGACCGCCTACGAACGGGTCGTCAACAATCAGGTCGGCAACTACGTCTGCGATTTCCGCGTGCCCATCGTGCTTGGGCGCATCCCCTTCATCTACCTCAAGTTCCGCCCCCATGCGACGCGGTTCTCCAACACCAACAGCTGGGCTCGCATCTGCTCACCGCTTGATGTGATGTCGCCGGGAGAACTCAGGCTGATCGTGCTGTTTTCACAGCATATCGGTCTCGAGTATGGCGAACTCGACGTTCTGCGGGACCTCGATGATGGGCGCATCTACGTGGTCGACGCCAACAACACGCCCTATGGCCCGCCGAATGGGTTGGCAGCGGAAGCACGGGAACTCGCAATCCGGTTGATACGGTACTGCATACTTGATCGGGTCTTTCGGCTTGCGACGCCGTAGGCCGCACGGGGCAGGTCCGCATCGCCGGACCTCCTCCGTCATCCGCGCCGGCATCCGACATGGCCTATCGCTGGAGCCGAACCGGCCGGATCCTGTCAGCCGACGCTGACGTCCGGCAGCTTCCGCCGCCGCAGCACGTCCACCGTCGCCTGTGCCGTGCTGGCGGCGATGCCGAGTCGCTGCATGGCGTAGTCCGCCATGCCGAGCGCAATCTCGCGTTCGCCCATCATCACCAGGCCGACGCCGGCCTCGCCCTCCAGCCATATCGCCTCGGTTTCCGTGTGGCTGCGCACCACCGTCAGGATGGCGGGGTTGTACTGCCGGGCCAGGCGCAGCACCTCCCGCGCCTCCAGCGCGCCGGGCAGCGCCAGGATCAGGATGCGGGCGCGTTCCGGGGCGGCAGCGTGCAGCACCTCCGGCCGGCTGGCGTCGCCCCAGATGGCGGGAATGCCTTCCGCGATCAGGCGCTCGGCACCGGCACGGTCCTCCTCCACCACGATCAGCGGCAAATGGTGGCGGCGCAGCGCGCCGATGATGGTGGCGCCGACCCGGCCGGCGCCGACGACGATGGCGTGGTCGGCCAGCACCGGCCTCGGCGCGGGCGGCGTGGCGGGGCGCGGCTTCGGCGTGCGGTGCGCCATGCGGCGCTCGAAATGCGGCGCCAAAGCCTCCGCCGCCTTCAGCAGCAAGGGGGTGGCGATGATGCTGCCGATGGCGGCCATCAGCACCGGGCCGCGCACGGATTCCGGCAGCAGGCCCTGGCGGATGGAAACTTCGGTCAGCAGGAAGGAGAACTCGCCGATCTGCGACAGCCCGGCGGCGACCAGCAGCGCGACGCGCGGCGGCGTGCCCATCAGCAGCAGCAGCACCAGCACGCTGCCGCCGATCGCCAGCATGACGGAGACGGTGGCCGCCAGCGACGCGACCGGCTGGCCGGAGACCTGCGACAGGTCCAGCAGCAGCCCGACCGAGACGAAGAAGATGGCGGAGAAGATGCGGGTCAGCGGCGTCGCCTCGGCGGCGGCCTGGTGGCCGACATCGCTCTCCCCCAGCAGCACCCCTGCGAAGAAGGCACCGAGCGCGAAGGACACCCCGAACAGGGAAGACGCCAGCGCCGCGACGCCGAGCGCGGCGGCGAGCACTGCCAGGGTGAACAATTCCCGCGACCCACCGCGCGCCACCAGCTTCAGCGCCCAGGGCAGCACGCGGCGGCCGACCAGGACCATCAGCAGCACGAAGGCGACCAGCGACAGCGCCGCCTTGCCGAGTTCCAGCGCCAGCGAGTCCTCGCCCTGCCCGGCCAGCGCCGGCAGCAGGACCAGCGCGAAGACCACGACCAGGTCCTGCATCACCAGCCAGCCCAGCGCGAGGCGCCCGGCGGCGCCACCGAGTTTGCCACGCTCCTCCAGCGACTTGGTGGCAACCGCGGTGGAGGAGATGGCGAGCGCAAGCCCGAAGGCCAGCGCCGGCACCGGCGCCAGGCCGAGCAGCGCATGGCCCACGGCGGCGCCGACCAGCAGCGCCACCGCAATCTGCGCCACCGCCCCCGGCACCGCCACGCGCCAGACCGCCAGCAGATCCTTTGCCCGGAAATGCAGGCCGATGCTGAACAGCAGCAGCGCCACGCCGATTTCCGCCATGGCCGAGACCATGCCGCGTTCGGCCACCGCGCCGGGCAGCCAGGGGCCGATCAGCATGCCGGCGGCGATGTAGCCGATCAGCGCCGGCAGCCGCAGCAGCCGCGCGCCGGAGCCCATGATGAAGGCGAGCAGGATGCAGGCGACGATGGTCGCCAGCATGGGGTCTGGTCCGTGCGGCATGGGCTGACGATAGCGCGTGATGCCGGGTGCCGAACAGTTGTCGCGGCCCGCGCGCCTTGCCACCATGGCCGGGATGCGCGCCCCCGACCCCTTCGAGCTGAACTTCGCCCGCGGCACCATGCTGGCCTGGGAGCCTCCGGCCGCCCGCGCCGGGGCGCCGGCGCTGCTGCTGCTGCACGGCGCGGCCTGCGGCCCCTGGGTCTGGGCGGAGGGTTTCGGCAGCCGGCTGGCCAGCGCGGGGTTCGAGGTGTTCGCCCCCGGCTTCAACCGGGCGCGGGAGGGGCGGCCGGCGGGCCTCGCCGACTTCACCGAGGATGCGCGGGCGGCACTCGGCGCGCTGCGCCGCCGCGTGGTGCTGGTCGGCCATTCGCTCGGCGGCCTGGTGGCGCAGCGGCTGCTGGATGCGCCGGCGGTGGCGGGCATGGCGCTGCTGGCGCCGGTGCCGCCGGAGGGGCTGGCCTGGGCCAATTGGCGACTGGCGATGGCCGACCCGCCGCTGTGGCGCGCCGTGGCCCGCATGGCGGAACCGGCCGGCACCAGCGCCGAGGCCGCCATCCTGCGCCGCGCCCTGTTCGGCCCGGCGCTGCCGGACATCCTGGCGCTGCACCACCTGTCCCGCATGGGCGTCGAAAGCCGGGTGGCGCTGCTGGAGGCCCAGGCGCCGCAGCCGGTGCCGCCGGCCTGGGGCCTCGGCAAGCCCGCGGTGGTATTCGGCGGCCGGCGGGACCCGCTGGTGCCGCCGGATGCCGTGGTCCGCACCGCCGCCTGGCACGCCGCGCCCTTCGCGCTGCTGGACGGCATGGCGCATGCGATGATGCTGGATGCCGGCTGGGAAAGCCTGGCGGACCGGCTGACCAACTGGCTGGAGGAAACCTACAGGTGATTGAAGCCGTGCTGGTGACCGGCGGCTCGGGCGGCATCGGCCGCGCCGTGGCGCAGCGGGCGGCGGAGGCCGGGTGGCGCGTGGTCAACCTGGACCTGCGGCCGCCGGATGCCCCGCTGCCGCGCGAGGTCTTTTGCGAGTGCGACTTCTCGGATCTTGCCGCAACGCGGGCGGTCCTGGCCGAAATCTCGGACAAGCACGCGCCGACGCGGCTGGTGAACAATGTCGGCGTGGTGAAGCCGGCCTCGCTGGAGGAGACCTCGGTCGAGGACCTGGCGACGGTGATGGACGTGAACCTGCGCAGCGCGGTGCTGGCGGCGCAGGCGCTGCTGCCGGCGATGCGGGCGGCGGGGTTCGGGCGCATCGTCAACATCGCCTCCCGCGCCGCGCTCGGGAAGGAACTGCGGACCGCCTACGGGGCCAGCAAGGCCGGGCTGATCGGTCTGGCGCGAACCTGGGCGCTGGAGTTGGCCGCCGACGGCATCACGGTGAACGCCATCGGGCCGGGCCCGATCGCGACGGAGCTGTTCAAGCGCGCCAATCCCGACAACAGCCCGCGCACCCGCGCCATCATCGAGGGCGTGCCGGTGAAGCGGCTCGGCACGCCGGAGGATGTGGCGCATGGCGTGCAGTTCTTCCTGGATGCGCGCAGCGGCTTCGTCACCGGGCAGGTGCTGTATGTCTGCGGCGGGCTGACGGTGGGGCTGGCGCCGGTCTGACCCGGCGCCAGGCCGTTCAGGCCAGCGCCGGCCGGTCGCGCCGGCTGCGCACGAAATTCCACACCAGGATCGGCGCGGCGATGGCGACGCCCACCGCGGTCAGCGGCCCGCTCGGCGAGATCGTCATGAGCGCCGCCAGCACCAGCCCGACCTGCGACCCGATCCCCATATGGGTGAAGGCGTACCCGGTCAGCCCGATGCCCAGCACCAGCACGCCGAGCGCGCAGGTGAAGGTGACGAACAGGAAGCTGGCCAGGGTGAAGTCGTCCACCATGATGAGCATGACCGGCGCATAGGCGAAGACGAAGGGCACGGTGGCCTTGGCGGCACCCAGCCGGAACGCCGTCAGCCCGGTGCGGAACGGGTTGGACCCGGCGATGCCGGCCGCCGCATAGGCCGCGACGCAGACCGGCGGCGTAAGGTCTGCCAGGATGCCGTAGTAGAGAATGAACAGGTGCGCGGCCAAGGGCGGCACGCCGAGCTGGATCACCGCCGGCGCGGCGATGGCGGCCAGCACGATGTACAGCGCCGTGGTCGGGATGCCGGCGCCCATGACGATGCAGATCAGCGCCACGAACAGCAGAGTCAGGAACAGCGTCAGCCCGGCCAGGCTGCCGAAGCCCGCTGGCAGGATGTCGAAGATCGGCGCGAACCACTGCGCCGTGCTGGCAGCCGCCTGGGTCACGATGAAGCCGACCCGGAAGCCGGCGCCGGTCAGCGTCACCACGCCCACCACCATGCCGACGGCGGCCGCCGCCGCGCCGACCGCGAGCGCATAGCGCGCGCCCATGTCCAGCGCCTCCCACAGGTCGCGCAGCGTCAGGCGGTTGCGGGGGTTGATGAAGCCGACGATGACGCAGGCGGTGATGCCGACGAAGGCGGCGAGGTAGGGCGTGTAGCCATCGACGATGACCCAGACCAGCAGGATCAGCGGGATCACCGTGGGCCAGCCGTCGCGCACCGTCGGCCACAGCTTCGGAATCTCCTCCTCCGTCATGCCACGCAGGCCGAGGCGCTTGGCCTCGAAATGCACCTGCACGAAGACGCCCCAGAAATGCATCGCCGCCGGCACCGCGGCCGCGATCAGCAGCGTGGTCAGCGGGATTTCCAGGAACTCGATCATGACGAAGGCGGCGGCGCCCATGATCGGGGGCGTGATCTGCCCGCCGGCACTGGCGGCGGCTTCCACCGCGCCGGCGAAGTGCGGCTTGTAGCCGATCTTCTTCATCGCCGGGATGGTCAGCGACCCGGTGGTAACGGTGTTGGCGATGGAGGAGCCGCTGATGGAGCCGAACATGGCCGACGCCAGCACCGCGACCTTGGCCGGACCGCCCGGATAACGCCCGGCGATGACGCTGGCGAGGTCGATGAAGAACTGGCCGAGGCCCATCCTTGTCGCGATCACGCCGAACAGGACGAAGTGGAAGACGAAGGTGGCGACGACCTTGGCGGGGATGCCGAAGATGCCCTCCCCGGTCAGGTACACATGGTTGACGAAGCCGGCCCAGTCGGAGCCCGGATGCGCCAGCACGCCGGACAGGTAGTTGCCCCACAAGGCATAGGCGATGAAGACGCAGACGATGATGGGCAGGATCGGGCCCATGGCGCGCCGCGTCGCCTCCAGCACCAGCACCACCATGATGGTGCCCATCAGCACGTCGGTGTCGGACGGGTTGCCGATGCGGAAGGTCAGGTCGTCGAAGATCAGCGGCAGGTAGATCGTCGCCGCGATGATCAGGCCCGCGAAGATCCAGTCCAGCACCGGCACGCCGCCGAGGCGCGGGCCGATGGACATCAGCCCGCCGGGGAACACCAGGAAGATCAGGCTGAGCACGGCGGCCAGGTGGATGGCCTTGTGCCAGTGCTCGGTCAGGATGCCGAAGCCCGCGGTGTAGTAGTGGAACACCGACAGCGCGACGAGCAGCACGGAGACGAGCTGCGCCGTGAAGCCCTTCAGGTCGCGGAAGCGGAGTTCCGAATCGACCTCCTTCTCCAGCCGCGCGGCGGCGTCGAGGTCGAGCTTGGTGGTGCCGCTCATGGGTCAGGTCTCTGGGCCGGTGGCGTTGCGCAGCTCCCTCTCCCTCCCTGAGGGAGCGGGTCGGGGTGAGGGTGTCGGGGTGTCGGAGGTGAGCGCGGCCCCCCTCACCCAACCCTCTCCCCCCAGGCGGGGGGAGAGGGCTTTCGTCAGGATCAGCGCAGGATGTTGTTCTCGCGGTAGTAGCGCTCGGCGCCCGGGTGGAACGGCACGACGCCGCGGCCGGTCAGCGCGCCTTCCTTGACGATCTCGCGGCCCTTGGCGTGGCCGCGGTCGAGCAGGCCGCGGGTGGTGTCGGACCACAGCGCCTTGGTGATGGCGTAGACGGTCGCGTCCGGCACGCTGTCGCGCACCGCCAGCACGGCGCCCACGGTCAGCGTGGGGACATCGGCCTCGAGGCCCTCATAGGCGGTGCGCGGGATGGTGCCGGTGCCGTAGAAGGGCGCGCGCTCGATCACCTTCTGCGCCTCGGCGCCGCTGATCGGCAGGATGCGGCAGCCGGCGCGGCTGCAGAATTCGGTGAAGGCGGCGGCGGGGTAGCCGACCACGGTGAAGGTCGCGTCCAGGCCACGGTCCTGCATGCGCTCCGTGCCCTGCGCCTGGTTCAGGAATTCCGCGGTGTATTCGCGGCCGGCGCGCAGGCCGTTGGCTTCCAGGATCATCTCCGCGCCGATGCGCGCGCCGCTGGCCTGCAGGCCGATGGCGATGCGCTTGCCCTGCAGGTCGGAGAAGCCGCGGATGGCGCTGTCGCGGCGCACCACGGCGTGGATGTGCTCGGGGAACAGGTGCGCCACGAAGCGCAGGCGGTCCACTTTCGGCCGGCCCTCGAACAGGCCGGTGCCGGTAAAGGACCAGTGGGCCACGTCGGACTGGGTGAAGCCGGCCTCGGCATTGCCGGACTGGATCAGGTTGACGTTCTGCACGCTGCCCTGGGTGGCGACGGCGACGGCCACCATGCCGGGCACGCCATCGGTCGCGCCGGCCACGTTGCAGGGAGCGCCGGGCGGGCAGGAGATCGCGTTGGCGATGATGCCGCCGATCGGATAGTAGGTGCCGCCCGCCGAGCCGGTGCCGATGCGGAAGAATTGCGGCGCCTGCGCGAAGGACAGCCCGGGGGCCATGGCGGCGCCCGCGGCGGCCAGGCCAAGCCCGCGCCGCGTGATCCTGTGGTCGGTCATATTCTTGTCTCCCGGTCTGATCTGCCGATGCGGCGCACCCTAGGCGCGGAATCGCCCTGGCGGCAACCGCAGGCGCCTCAGCCCGCCGGGCGGGGGCGTCGCTTCGGTGCGGCCCGCGCCTCAACCGGCGTGCTGGCATCCGTAGCGCGGAAGCGGCGCTTGCCACCGGCGATATGCGCCTCCCCGGCCGCGCGGGCCGCGGCCGCGTCGCCGGCGGAGATGGCAGCCAGGATGGCGGCGTGCTCGGCGTTGCTCTCGCGCATGTTCTCGGGCTCCACCAGCGCGCGGCGGCGGAACAGGTGCAACTCGTTGCCGAGGTCCTCGTAGAGCCGGCGGGCGCGCGGGCCGCCGCCATGCGCCAGCAGCGCGGCGTGGAATTCCAGGTTCAGCGCGTAGTAGGCGGCGGCCGCATCGGCCTCCCGCGCCGCATCCATCCGCCGCACCAGGTCGCCGAGCAGGTCGCGCTGCCCGGCGGTTGCCTCCCCGGCCAGGCGGGCGCAGGCGAGGCCGGTGAGCGCGGCGCGCAGATCGTAGATTTCCAGCGCCTCCGCCGCGCTGACGCTGCGGACGTAGCTGCCCTGGTTGCGGACGGAGACCACCAGGCCGGAGCGTTCCAGCCCCCGCACAGCCTCCCGCACCGGGCCGCGGGAGACGCCGAGGCGGGTGGCGAGTTGCTGTTCGTTCAGGCGTTCCCCGGCCGCCAGGGTGCCGGCGAGGATCATCGCCTCGATCTCCTGCCCCACGAGGGAGGCGAGGGAGCGGGTGCGCACGATCTCCAGCGCGGAAACATCTTCGGTCATGGTTCGCAGCCTGCCGAGGCGGGGTTGCCGCTGTCAACGCCTGCAATCTGTCGACAGTTTGCCGCGGGGCGAGCGGGTGCTAGGCTGCGATAACGCGAAGGAGGACACCGCCCCATGCCGCAGGACAACACGATCCCGCAAGCTTCGACCGCGCTCTCGCGCTTCACCGTGCTGGACCTGACCCGCGTGCGGTCCGGCCCCACCTGCGTGCGGCAGCTGGCCGATTGGGGCGCCAACGTCATCAAGATCGAGATGCCGGAAGGCCTCGACCAGGGCGACCCGATGGGCGGGCCGCGCATGGGGTCCGACTTCCAGAACCTGCACCGCAACAAGCGCGGCATGACGCTGAACCTAAAGGACAAGGATGGCGTCGCGCTGCTGAAGAAGCTGGCCGAGAAGGCCGATGTGGTGGTGGAGAACTTCCGGCCGGATGTGAAGACCCGCCTCGGCATCGACTATGCGGCACTGTCCGCGGTGAACCCCCGGCTGGTCTATGCCAGCATTTCCGGCTTCGGCCAGGACGGGCCCTATGCGGGGCGGCCGGGCTTCGACCAGATCGCGCAGGGCATGGGCGGGCTGATGTCCATCACCGGCCTGCCGGGCCAGGGCCCGGTGCGGGTCGGCATCCCGATCGCCGACCTCTGCGCCGGGCTGTTCGCCGCCCAGGGCATCATGGTGGCGCTGCTGGAGCGTGAGGTTTCGGGCAAGGGGCAGTGGGTGCAGACCAGCCTGCTGCAGGCGCAGATCTTCATGCTGGACTTCCAGGCCAGCCGCTGGCTGATGCAGGGGGAGGTGCCGAAGCAGGCCGGCAACAACCACCCGACCAGCATCCCGACCGGCGTGTTCAAGACCAGCGACGGCTACATCAACATCGCCGCCACCGGCCAGCGCATCTGGGAACGCTGCTGCCAGGCCTTCGACAAGCCGGAATGGGTCAAGGACCCGCGCTTCATCGACGGCAAGTCGCGCAGCGACAACCGCGACGTGCTGAACCAGGGCATCGAGGCCGTGACCCTCACCAACACCTCCGCCTTCTGGGTGGAGGCGCTGAACGACCAGGGCGTGCCCTGCGGCCCGATCTACAAGGTGGACGAGGTCTTCGCCGACCCGCAGGTGCAGCATCTCGGCATCGCCAAGACGCTGAACGGCGGCAACCGCAACGTCGCCTATGTCGGCCAGCCGATCGACATGTCGCGCACGCCGTCCAGCATCGTCACGCACCCGCCGGCGATCGGCGAGCATACGGATGCGGTGCTGGCCGATCTGGGCCTGGACGCGGCGACCATTGCCGACCTGCGCAAACGGCACGTGGTCTGAGGTTTCTCCCTCTCCCTCGCTGAGGGGGAGGGTCGGGGTGGGGGTGTGGGCGCTGCCAGGATCGGCGCGGACCCCCTCACCCAAGCCTCTCACCCTGCCGGGGGAGAGGGCTTTCGGAATGGGCGGATCGAGGGGGTTTCCATGGACGGCATGATCGTGACGGGTTCGGAGAAGATGCTGGCCCGCAAGGCGGATGGCATCGGCTGGCTCACCTTCAACAACCCGGACCGGCACAATGCCGTCTCCATGGAGATGTGGGAGGCCGTGGAGCGCATCATGGCCGACTACACCGCCGACCCGGAGGTGCGGGTGGTGGTGCTGACCGGGGCCGGCGGCCGCGCCTTCGTCTCCGGCGCCGACATCTCGAAGTTCGAATCGGAGCGCAGCGGGGAGGCGGCGGTGGCCGCCTACCAGGCGCAGACGGCGCGCGCCTATGACGCGGTCTCCAATTGCCCGAAGCCCACCATCGCGATGATCCAGGGCCACTGCATCGGTGGCGGCACGGCGCTGGCCGTGTGCTGCGACATGCGGATCTGCGGCGAGACCGCGAGCTTCGGCGTGCCGGCGGCGAAGCTCGGCCTGGGCTATCCGCTGGCCGGCATCCGCCGCCTGGTGGACCTGGTCGGCCCCTCCTTCGCCAAGGAGATCTTCTACACCGGCCGGAAGTGGTCCTCCGAGGATGCCCGCATCATGGGCCTGGTGAACCGCGTGGTGCCGAACGACAAGCTCGAGGCCTTCGTGACGGACTATGCGAAGACCATCGCCGGCAACGCCCCGCTGACCGTGGGCAGCGTTAAGTTCATCGTCGCCCAGGCGCTGAAGGATCGCGGCGCGGCGGACGAGGCGGCCTGCGACACCCTGGTCAAGGCCTGCTTCGCGAGCGAGGATTACAACGAAGGCCGCCGCGCCTTCCTGGAAAAGCGCCCGCCGCAGTTCAAGGGGCGCTGAACGCAAGGGGTTTTCCGCCGATGCGCGCCACGCGACGCCTGGTCCTGGGAACGGTCCTGTCCGCGCCTTTCGTGGCGAACGCTCAGGATGCCTGGCGACCGTCCCGGCCGGTGCGGCTGGTCGTGCCCTTCGCGCCGGGCGGGCTGACGGACATCCTGGCCCGCGCGGTGGCGGACCAGCTCACCCCGGTCCTCGGCCAGCCGGTGGTGGTGGAAAACCGCGCCGGCGCCGGCGGCAACCTGGCGGCGGAGGCGGTGGCGCGGGCGGCGCCGGATGGCACCTCCCTGCTGGTGGCGACGCAGGGCATCATCGCCATCAACAAGGCGCTGTTCTCCCGCCTGTCCTACGACCCGGATGCGGATTTCGTGCCGATCGCGATGCTGGCGCAGCAGCCCAACCTGCTGGTCGTCTCGCCGCGGGCGCTGCCGGAGGTCACGACCCTGGCCGGGTTGATCGCGGCGGTGAAGGCGAAGCCGGGCGGGATGCCGTATGGCTCGAACGGAGCCGGGTCCTTCACGCATCTGTCGATGGAGCTGCTGCGCTCCGTCGCGGGGCTGGAGTTGACGCATGTGCCCTATCGCGGCAGCGCGCCGCTGCTGACGGACATGGTGGCGGGCACCATCCCCTTCGCCTTCGACGGCCTCGCCACCTCCGCCCCCCAGGTCGGACCGGGCGGGGCCTTGCGGGCCATCGCCGTGACCTCCGCCACAAGGTTCCGCGCCATGCCGGATGTGCCGGCGGTGGCCGAGACGCTGCCCGGCTTCGATGCCAGCCCGTGGTACGGCGTCTTCGCGCAGTCGAAGCTGGACGAGCCGGTGCTGGCGGCGCTGGAGGCGGCGTTCCGGCGGGTGCTGGAAGGGCCGGCCTGGGCGGCGCTGCTGGCGCAGCGGCAGGCGGATGCCATGCCGCAGGGCCGCATCGCCCTGGCGCAGCTGATGGCGCGGGAACGCCAGGTGTGGCGCGAGGCCGTGGCCCGGTCCGGCGCGCGCGCGGATTGAGCTTTTCCGGGACCATCGCCTGGGCTTTCGAGGGACCGCGCGGTGCGGCGGCCGACAAGGCGCGGCTGCTGCTGCTGGACAGCCTGGGCTGCGCGCTGGCGGGACTCGGGCATCCGCGTGTCGCCGGCTTCGCGCAGGCGATGCAGGCCGGCTTCCCGGGTGAGGTCGCCCTCGCCGGGGCGCGGCTGGCGCCCGTCGCCGCCGCCGCGGTGCTGGCCACCGCCACCTGCTGGGACGAGGCGAATGAAGGCCTGGCCCGAGCGCATGGGCGGCCGGCGCTGCCGGTGGCGCCGCTGGCCCTGGTGGCGCGGGCGCGCGGCGCCGACCCGGCCCTGGCCCTGGCCGCCTTCGCGCTGGGCTACGAGGTCGCGGCCCGTGCCGGGGAGGCCTGGCGGATCCGGCCGGGGATGCATGTGGATGGGTCCTGGCACAGCCTGGGCGCCGCCGCCTGCGCCGCGCGGCTGGCCGGGCTGGACGCGGAAGGCGTGGCGCGGGCGGTGCGGCTGGCCGCCTGCCAGATTCCCTTCGCGATCTATGCGCCCATCACCGCCGGGATGGATGGCCGCAACAGCTACCCGGCGCATGCCGTCCTGCTGGGCCAGATGGCCGCGGCGGCGGCGGCCGCCGGGATGGATGCGCCGGAGCAGGGCTTCGCCGAGGCGCGGCGCATCGCGCTTGGCCATGCGGAGCCGGCGGCGATGGCGCCGCCCGGCACCTGGCTGATCGAGGAGGCCTACCAGAAGCCCTTCGCCGGCGTGCGCCACGCGCATTACGCCGCGGCCGCCGCGCTGGCGCTGCGCGATCGCGTTCCGGAAACGCCCACGCGCATCACCCTCGCCACCTATGCCGAGGCGCTGCGCTACGCCGGCAACCGCGCGCCGACCGCCGCCATCTCGGCGCAGTTCAGCCTGTCCTGGGCCGTCGCGGCGGCACTGGCGCAGGGCGACCTGGGGCCGGCGGCCTATACCGAGGCGGCGCTGGCGGACCCTCGGCTGCGGGCGCTGGAGGCGGCGGTGGAGCTGGTGGAGGACACGGCGCTGACGGAATCGGGCCGCCGCGGCGCCACGGTGACCATCGGCGCGGCGAGCGCGCGGGTGGACAGCGTGGTGGGCGACCCGGACCGGCCGATGTCGCACGGCGAGACGCTCGCCAAGTTCCGCCGCTTCGCGGCACCGGCCCTGGATGCGCCGGGCATCGCCGGAGCCATCGCCGTGCTGTTGCAGGACGCGCCCGCCCGGACTCTCTGGCATGCCTGACGAACCCGCTGTGTTGATCGCCGGCGCCGGCCCGGTGGGCCTGGTGCTGGCCCTGGCGCTGACCCGGCGCGGCATCGGCGTCCGGGTGCTGGAGAAACGCGCGACGCTGTCCGCCGCCTCCCGCGCCTCCACCTTCCATCCGCCGACCCTGGATGCGCTGGCCGAACTCGGCGTGCTGGCGCCGCTGCTGCCGGACGGCGTGCGGGTGGACCGTATCCTGTGGCGGCAGGTGGAGACCGGGGCGGCGGCGACGCTGGACCTCGGCATCCTCGCCGCCGAGACCGGCCATCCCTTCCGCTGGCACCGGGAACAGCAGGATGTCACCCCGGCCCTGCTGGCGGCGCTGCCGGCGGGCTGCGTGCGCTTCGGGGCCGGCGTCACGGCGCTGGCACAGGACGACACGGGCATCACGCTGCACGCCGCCGATGGCAGCACGCACCGCGCCCGCTACGCCGTGGGCTGCGACGGGGCCTCCGGCGCGCTGCGTGGTCTGGCGGGAATCGGGGTGGAGGGCAGCGACTACGCCCACCGCGTGCTGCGCGTCCTGACGCCGCGCGACCTGCGGCAGGTGGTGCCGGGGCTGGATGGGCTGGGCTACCTCTACGACGCCACTGGCTCCTGTTCCCTGCTGCGGATGCCGGAGGTCTGGCGACTGATCTTTCGCATCCCGCCGGAGATGACGGAGGCCGATGCGATGGAGGCGGCGCATGTGCGCGGCCGCATCGGGCGCTTCCTGCCGGGCCACGAGGACCTCGAGATCGCCGGGCAGGACGTCTATGGCGTGAAGCGGGCGATGGCCACTTCGTATCGCGCGGGGCGCGTGCTGCTGGCCGGCGATGCCGCGCACCTGACCAACACGCGCGGCGGCATGAACATGAATGCCGGGATCCACGACGCGATGACGCTGGCCTCGACGCTGGCCCGGGTGCTGGGCGGCGCGCCCGACCGGCTGTTGCAGGATTGGGCGGCGGCGCGGCTGCGGGTGGTGCGGGAGGCGCTGCTGCCGCGCAGCGAGGGCCGCGTCGCCGCCGACCCGGCCGCCGAGGTCGCCCGCATGGCCGCGCTGAACCCGGACCAGGCGCTGGTCTGGGCGCGGGAGGCCTCGATGCTGGACATGGCCCGCGTGGGAGAAACCGGATGACCTGGCCCGAGCCGCGCTTCCTGCCGACGCACCGCATCGGCCTGCTGACGCCCTCCGCCAACCCGGCGGTGGAGCCGGAACTGCGGGACCTGCTGCCGCCGCGCGTGGCGCTGCATGCGACGCGCCTGCCGGTGATGCCCGGCACCACGCTGGAACAGCGCAACGCGGCCTATCCGGCGGCGATGGCCGAATCGCTGCGGGATTTCGGCGACCTGGCGCTGGATGCGATGATCCTCGGCATCACCGGCCCCAGCTATGCGCTGCCGCCGGCCGAGGATGCCGCGTTGCAGGACCGGCTGAGCGCCGAGGCCGGCCGCCCCGTGCTGCTGGCCGCGCGCGCCATCGCGCAGGCGCTGATGGCGCTGGGCCGGCCGAAGCTGCTGCTGTTCTCGCCCTATCCGGGCTGGCTGGCGGAGCGGGCGGAGCGCTACTGGCGTGCCACCGGCGTGGAGCTGGTCGCCGGGTCCAAGGCCCCCGGGACCTTCCGCGCCTATGAGATGTCGCCGCAGGAGGTGGCCGATGGGCTGGCGCGGCTGGCGCCGCCGGCCGATTGCACGGTGCTGCTGTCCGGCACCGGGATGCCGACGCTGGACGCCATGGCCTGGATGCGAGGGCGCATCGGCGTGCCGATGATCTCGTCCAACCTGGCCTGCGCCTTCGCCGCCTGCCGCGCGCTGGGCGTGGCGCCCGGCGCGGCCATGGCGGCATGCTGCCCGGAGCTGGCCGGGCAGTTGTAGCCTACTTGGTGCGCTGCTTCCGCGCGGCGTAGCGGGCGTCGCGCTTCGCCTTCTGCTCGGCGGCCATGGCCAAAGCGCGGGCCTTCTTCTCGGCGTCGAGGTTGACGGCGCGGTGCTGGGCGTCGATCTCGGCGATGCGGGCGCGCTGGGCTTCCTCGGCGGCCAGGCGCTCGGCCTCGCGGCGGGCCACGGCGGCGGCGGCTTCGGCCGCGGCCTTCTCGGCGGCGATCCGGGCGGCGTCGGCGGCCTTCTCGGCGGCGCGTTCGGCGATCCGGGCGGCGCGGGCGTCGGCGATGGCCTTCTGCTCGGCGAGCTTCCGCTGGACCTCAGGGTCGTCGAGGCGCGACTTCAGCGCCTGGAACTTCTCCGCGGTCTTTTTCCGGGCCTCTTCCGCCGCGTTGCGACGGTCATTGAAGTCGAACAGTTTTCGTGCCTGCATATGCGCTATGTAGACCTTGCGTCTCCCGCCGAAAAGGGGGGATCGCTGCGCGTGGCGTGCAACCCACCCATCCCCGGCCGTATCGGTCAGGCGCCGATGACCCGGATCGAGGTGGCCGTCCCCAACACCACGCCGCGTTTGAGCGGGGCCTGACGGCCCGGGCCGAACGCCCATCGCATCCCGGCCCACCGGGGGCTATACCGCGCGCATGAGCGACACCACGGCCCTTGAGAACGTCGCGCGCGAAGCCGCGCGCCGGCGCACCTTCGCGATCATCGCCCACCCGGACGCGGGCAAGACCACGCTGACGGAGAAGCTGCTGCTGAAGGGCGGCGCCATCCAGCTGGCCGGCGCGGTGCGCGCCAAGGGCAATGCCCGGCGCACCCGGTCCGACTGGATGAAGATCGAGCAGGACCGCGGCATCTCCGTCGCCACCAGCGTAATGACCTTCGAGCGCGACGGCATGGTGTTCAACCTGCTGGACACGCCGGGCCACGAGGATTTCTCGGAAGACACCTACCGCACCCTGACCGCGGTGGACGCCGCGGTGATGGTGCTGGACGCCGCCAAGGGCATCGAGAGCCAGACCCGCAAGCTGTTCGAGGTGTGCCGGCTGCGGGACATCCCCATCGTCACCTTCGTCAACAAGATGGACCGCGAGGCGCGCGACCCCTTCGAGCTGATCGAGGAAATCCAGCAGACCCTGGCACTGGATGCCGCGCCGGTGGCCTGGCCGGTCGGGCGCGCCAGCACCTTCTGGGGCACCTACGACATCCTGGCGCGCCGCCTGATGCCGGTGGATGCGACGGAGGATGCCGGCATTGCCGTGGACGGCCCGGACGATCCGCGCATCGCGGCCCTGGTGGGGGAGGAGCGCGCGACGCAGCTTTCCGAGGATATTCTTCTCGCCGAGGCCGGGCTGAACAGCTTCGACCTGGAGCGCTTTCGCGAAGGCACGCTGACGCCGGTGTATTTCGGCAGCGCGCTGCGTGACTTCGGCGTCGGCCACCTGCTGGAAGGCCTGGCCGACTTCGCCCCACCGCCCGGCGATCGCTTGTCCGACAAGCGCCCGGTGCATGCGGCGGAGGAGAAGCTGACCGGCTTCGTCTTCAAGGTGCAGGCCAACATGGACCCGAACCACCGCGACCGCGTGGCCTTCGTGCGGCTGTGTTCCGGCCGGCTGACCAAGGGCATGCGGCTGCGCCAGGTGCGCACCGGCAAGCAGGTGCCCGTGAACGCGCCGCTGTTCTTCTTCGCCAAGGAACGCCAGGTGGCGGAGGAGGCCTGGCCCGGCGATGTCGTCGGCATCGCCAATCACGGCACGCTGCGCATCGGCGACACGCTGACCGAGGGCGAGGACATCAACTTCCGGGGCGTGCCGAGCTTCGCGCCGGAAATCCTGCGCCACGTCCGGCTCGGCGACCCGATGCTGGCCAAGAAGCTGCGCACCGCGCTGGATCAGCTGGCGGAGGAAGGCGTGGTGCAGGTGTTCCGGCCGCTCGATGGTTCGCCGCCCGTGGTCGGCGTCGTGGGCCAGTTGCAGCTCGACGTGCTGAAATCCCGCCTCGCCTTCGAATACGGCGTGCCCGCGGGCTTCGACGAGACGCGCTGGCAGACCATGCGCTGGATCTCCGCGCCAGGCGGCGAGACCCCGGCGGCGAGGCAGGCGGCGATCGAGAAATGGGCCACGGGCAACCGTGGCGACACCGCGACCGACCATGATGGCGAATACGTCGCCCTGTTCGGCTCCGACTGGCGTCGCAAGCGGGCGGAGGAGGAATATCCCGCGCTGCGTTTCGACGCGGTGCGGGAACAGAGCGGCCTGGTGGCGATGGTGCGCTGAACGAGCCCGGTCCGCCTGCAACCAGGACGTTCCAATTGCGGTAACTTTCGGTTGAGAAGCGGTCGCAAAAACCTCCTGCCGCCGCAGCATCCTGGCCGGCATCATCCCGCGCTTGGCGGATGTTGCGTTGTGGCATCTGCAATGTTGCAGAAGCCGCGTCCCGTGGCCGGCCCGCAGGCGGCCCCAATGGCCCCGGCGGCTTTGCTTGGCGCGCAACTTTTCGGCCTCTAGCTTCGGAGCAACGGGCTCGCTTCTGCGTTGTAGCCTGGATGCCCATCGGAAGCCTCCATGACGTCGACTGACAAAGCTGCCTTCGCCAAGGCCCGCACCGGGATTCCGGGGCTCGACGACGTGCTGCATGGCGGCCTGGCGCGCGGCCGGGTGTTCCTGCTGGAAGGCAGCCCCGGCACCGGCAAGACCACCATCGCGCTGCGCTTCCTGATGGAGGGTGCGGCGCGGGAAGAGCGTGGGCTGTATGTCACCCTGTCGGAGTCCGAGAATGAGCTGCGCGATGGCGCTGCCTCGCATGGCTGGGTGCTCGATCCGCCGATCGAGGTGATGGAGCTGGTGCCACCCGAGAGCCTGCTGGATGCCGACCAGCAGCAGAGCCTGCTGTACTCCTCCGACCTCGAGCTTGGCGAAACCACGCGGCAGATCTTCGAGGCGATCGAGCGCGTGCAGCCCATCCGCATCGTGCTCGACAGCCTGTCGGAGATCCGCCTGCTGGCGCAAAGCTCGCTGCGCTATCGCCGGCAGATCCTGGCACTGAAGCACTATCTGACCCGGCACGAGGCGACCGTGCTGATGCTGGACGACCTGACCACGGAGGCGCAGGACAAGACCGTACACAGCGTGGCGCATGGCGTGGTACGGCTGGAGGAGCTGGCGCCGAGCTATGGCGCGGAGCGCCGCCGCATGCGCGTGGTGAAGTACCGCGGCCAGCCCTTCCGCGGCGGCTACCACGACTTCAGCATCGAGACCGGCGGCGTGCAGGTCTATCCGCGCCTGGTCGCCGGCGAACATCGCACGGACTACGACCGGGCGCCGCTCGGCAGCGGGATCGCGGAGCTGGACCAGATGCTGGGCGGCGGTGTGGAGCGCGGCTCCAGCACCCTGTTGCTCGGACCAGCCGGCGCCGGCAAGTCATTGATCACGCTACAATTCGTCGCCTCCGCCGTGCAGCGCGGGGAAAAGGCGGCGATCTTCGTCTTCGACGAGGAACTCGGCCTGCTGTTCAACCGTGCGCGCGCCATGGGCATCGACCTCGCCGCCATGCGCGACTCCGGCGGCCTGGTGATCGAGCAGGTGGATGCGGCGGAGCTTTCCCCCGGGCAGTTCGCCCACCGCGTGCCCACAAGGTCGATGTCGGCGGCATCAGCACCGTGGTGATCGACAGCCTGAACGGCTACAAGGCGGCGATGCCGGATGAGCGCGACCTGGTGCTGCACATCCACGAATTGCTGCAATACCTGAACCGCCGCGGCACCAGCACCTTCCTGACGGTGGCGCAGCACGGGCTGGTGGGCGACATGAAGAGCCCGGTGGATGTCACCTACCTGGCCGATACCGTGGTGCTGCTGCGCTACTTCGAGGCGGCAGGCCGGGTGCGGCGCGCCATCTCCTGCATCAAGAAGCGCGCCAGCGCGCATGAAGACACGATCCGCGAGTTCCGCATCGGTGCCGAGGGCATCAAGCTCGGCGCGCCACTGGAAAATTTCCAGGGCGTGCTGCGCGGCGTGCCGGTGTATGTCGGCGCGGTCGACCCGCTGCTGGACAGCTTGCCGCTGCCCGACGTGTCGTGAGCAGGGGCAAGGCCGGGCCGGCCACACCGGGAACCGGCGGTCCTGCCGCCTCCGAACGCGCGCTGGTGCTGGCGCCGATGGGGCGCGACGCGGCGCTCGCCGGCGCCCTGCTGCAGGAGGCGGGGATCGAGTCGCTGACGGTCGGCGGGGTGCCGGCCCTGATCGCGGCACTGGAACAGGGTGCCGGCCTGGCAGTGGTGGCGGAGGAAGCCTTCCGCGGCGCCGACCTCAATGCGCTGGCGGCGCGGCTTTCGGCGCAGCCGCCCTGGTCGGACTTCCCCTTCGTGCTGCTGACCGGCCGCGGCGGCGGGCCGGAGCGGAATCCGGCGGCCGCCCAGCTCTGGAGCGTGCTCGGCAACGTGTCCTTCCTGGAACGTCCGTTCCACCCGACCACCCTGGTCAGCGTCGCACGTGCCGCGCTGCGCGGCCGGCGCCGGCAATACGAGGCGCGCGCGCGGCTGGAGGAGGTGCGGCAGGCGGAGGACGCGCTGCGCCAGGCCAACGAGACGCTGGAGGAGCGCGTCGCCGCCCGCACCCGCGCCCTGCGGGAGGAGATGGCGGAGCGCGAGCGCGTCGAGGCGCAGCTGCGGCAGTCGCAGAAGGTCGAGGCGATCGGGCAACTGACCGGCGGCGTGGCGCATGACTTCAACAACCTGCTGATGGCCGTGCTCGGCAACCTGGCGCTGCTGAAGAAGCGGCTGCCGGAGGGCGACCCGCGCATCGACCGCCTGCTGGAGGGCGCGCAGCAGGGCGCGCAGCGTGGCGCCGCGCTGACCCACCGGCTGCTGGCCTTCGCCCGGCGCCAGGACCTGCGGCCGGAGGCCGTGGACCTGGCGGCGCTGATCGAGGGCATGGGCGAGCTGCTGCGCCGGTCGCTCGGCCCGCGCGTGCGGTTGCGGATCGAGGCGGCGCAGGGCCTGCCGCCGGCCATGGCGGATTCCAACCAGATCGAGCTGGCGCTGCTCAACCTGGCGGTGAATGCGCGGGACGCGATGCCGGAGGGTGGCCACCTGACCATCACGCTGGACCGCGCCGCGCCCGATGCAGGCGCCGCCAGCCGGCGCTACCTGCGCCTGCGAGTGATGGACACCGGGGCGGGGATGGACGAGGCGACGCTGGCGCGGGCGGTGGAGCCGTTCTTTTCGACCAAGCCGGTGGGCCAGGGCACCGGGCTCGGGCTGTCCATGGTGCATGGCGTGGCCCGGCAACTGGGCGGCGACCTGCGGCTGACCAGCCGGCCCGGCAGCGGCACGATGGCCGAGATCCTGCTGCCGGCCGCACCGCGGCCACAGCCGGCCACCGAGGGGGAGCCGGCGCGGGGTGCCGCCGGACCCATCGGCGCCACGCCGCCGTCGCGCATCCTGCTGGTGGACGATGATGCGCTGATCGCCCGCAGCACGGCCGACATGCTGGAGGATCTGGGGCATACGGTGGTGGCGGCCGACAACGCGCCGATGGCCCTGGCGCTGCTGGAAGGCGACCCGAGGGTCAGCCTGCTGCTGACGGATTTTGCGATGCCGGGCATGACCGGCCTGGAACTGGCGCTGGCTGCGCGGCGGCTGCGGCCGGGCCTGCCGGTGCTGCTGGCGAGCGGCTTCGCGGATCTGGCGGAGGGTACGCTTCCGGCGGACCTGCCGCGTTTGGCCAAGCCCTACTGCCAGGCACAATTGGCCGAATCCATCGCCAAGGCTCTGGCCGCGGACCGGGTGGGTGCGGGTGGCGGCTGAGGGGAGCGGGAAGAGCAGGCGGTTCCGCCGTTACCGTGCGTGACCCGGGACGGCCGGAGGCGCGACCCCTCGCGAGGGCCGTGGCCGAGATGGACTGATCATCGGGGCAACTGGCCTCGGTGGGCTTGGGCGCTCCGCAGGAGCGTCCGGCCCTGCCGACGGTTACTTGAAGCGGCCTACTTGAAGCGGCCTACTTGAAGCGGAACGTGACGCGGCCCTTGGTCAGGTCGTAGGGCGTCATCTCGACGTTCACGCGGTCGCCGGCCAGGATGCGGATGCGGTGCTTGCGCATCTTGCCGCAGGTGTGGGCGATGATCTCGTGGTCGTTGTCCAGCTTCACCTTGAACATGGCATTGGGCAGCCGCTCGGTGACGAGGCCGCCGAATTCCATCATGTCTTCTTTCAATTGCAGCGCCTTCTCGTGGGAGCCGCTGATATAGTCATCCGCGGCTCCATTTACAATCATTTGCGACAGTGCGTCACCCCTTGGGCGTCACCCCTTGGGCGTCACCCCTTGGGTGTCATCCGTAGGGGGTGCCCTGGGTGTTGACATACAGGCTGTACAGCGAACGGCTGGCCGGCATGAACAGGCGGTTGCGGAAGCGCCCGCCGAAGGCGACGTTGGCGCAGCGTTCCGGCAGGTGGATGTGCCCGATCGACGCGCCATCCTTGTTCAGCACCCGCACGCCATCCAGCTGCGGCGCCATGCCCCAGCCGACCCACAGGTTCCCGTCCATGTCGACGCGGAAGCCATCCGGGGTCTCGCCTTCCCGGCACTGGTGGAAGATGCGGCTGCTGGACAGGCGGCCGTCATCGCCGACATCGAAGGCGCGGATCACCCGCGGCGTGGCGGCGGCCTCCACCACGTACAGGATGCGCTCATCCGGGGAGAAGGCGAGGCCGTTGGGGCGGCCGACCTCGCCGGTGGCGACGCTGACCTGGCCTTCGGGGCTGACGCGGTAGAGGTTGGTCGGCAGTTCCGGCTCGGCCTGCTCGCCCTCGTAGTAGCCCAGGATGCCGAAGGGCGGGTCGGTGAACCAGATGCTGCCATCCGACTTCACCACCACGTCGTTCGGGCTGTTGAGGCGCTTCCCATCGTAGCGATCGGCGATGACGGTGATGCGGCCGTCATGTTCGGTGCGGGTGACCCGGCGCGTCAGATGCTCGCAGGTCACCAGGCGACCCTGGCGGTCGAAGGTGTTGCCGTTGCTGTTGTTGGACGGCTCGCGGAGCACGTCGACGCGGCCGGTGGTCTCGTGCCAGCGCAGCAGCCTGTTGGAGGGGATGTCGGACCAGATCAGGCAGCGCTGGGCGCCGGACCAGGCGGGGCCTTCGGACCAGCGGAAGCCGGTCGCCAGCCGTTCGACGGCGGCGAGCGCCAGGCGGTAGCGGTTGAAGGAGGGGTCGAGGACCTCGATGGCCGGGTCCGGGTAGCGGCCGGGCGGGGCGCCCATCTGCCTGCCCATCCGGCCGTCCATCCGGCCGTCCATCCGGCCGTCCATCCCTTGGGCGAAGGCATTCGTCGTGGCGAGGGCGGCCGCGCCCCCCGCGGTGCCCAGAAGGGCACGTCGGCTGGTCAGCATGGTGTTTCCTTCCCTGACTCGCGGCCCCTGCAGGGGCCACGGGAAGCCTTGCATGGCGCGGCGAGGGGGCGCCAGCGCGCTGCCCGTCGGCGGGGTCAGCCGATTAGCACGTAGTCCAGCCGGCGCGCCAGCCAGCAGCCCAGCGTGACGCCGGTGGTGGCGCCGCCGGAATCGCGGCGGAAAGCCAGGGTCCAGTCGCCCGGCGGCGTGTGGTCCAGCGCCCGCGGGCAGGGCAGCACCCAGGTGTCGCCGCCCACCGGTTCCAACTTTTCCATCCGCCCCTGGCCGAGGAAGCCGGAGAAGCCGCCATAGGCGACGGCGCCGGCCTCCGTCACCAGAAGTTCCGCATCCAGCTCCTCGCAGCGGTAGCGGCCGGCGATGGGGGCAGCCGCGGCCGGAGCCAACGGTTGCAGCCGTGCCGCGTGGTTCTCCTGCGGGCGGTCCATGTGCAGGCCGTCGCCGGCCAGGTGCAGCCGGGTGCGGCCATTGCCGGCGCTGCCGTCGGCCAGGATCTCGAGCCGTTCCGCCGAATGGCCATAGCGCAGGCGAAGCTGGCCCGGCCCAGCCGGGTCGATCCGGACGGCGAGGCCGGTCTCGGGCTCGGCGTAGGCGCCCAGCCAGGCGGGGGCCGGATGTTCGGCCGCAGCGTTGCCGCGCGGCGCATCGAGCACCGCGGCCAGCGCCTCCACCGCCGCGGCCTGGGCATCCGCCATGTGGTTGAACAGCACCACGACGGAAAGCCGCTCCGCCGCCATGTGGATGCGGTGGCTGCGCCAGCCGCGGAGCGCGCCGCCATGGCCGGTGGTGGCGCGGCCCAATTCCATGCCGCGGCCGAGGCCGAAGCCGTAGGGGGCGGCGGCGCCATTTGCGAAGGCAACCGGGGCGGAGAGGCGCCTGTAGAGGCCATCCGGGTCGTCCCGCGTCGCGTCGATGTGGCGTTCCCAGGCGATCATGTCGTCCAGGCTGGCGCCGAGGCCGGCATCGCCGGTCCACAGGATGCGGTTCTCGGCCGCGCGGAAGCCGGTGGCGACGGTGCCCTCGTAGCCCTCCGTGCCGTCGGGCATGGCGCGCGTATCCGCGGCGAGGATGGCGGAGGCCATGCCGGCGCGGTCGAAGATTTGCGTGCGCAGCAGTTCGGCGAAGCTGCGGCCGGTGTGGCCTGCCACCGCATCGGACAGCAGCCGGAAATTCTGGTTGCAGTAGGAATAGCGGGTGCCGGGGGCGAAGTGCAGGCTGCGCGTGCCGACGATCACGCGGGCCGATTCCACCTCCCCGAAGGCCGATTCGGCGGGCGCGCCGTGCAGCATGGCGACGGCCCAGTAGTCGCGCAGGCCGGACTGGTTGTGCGCCAGGTGCAGCGCGCCGGGGGCCGGCCCTTCCAGCAGGGGCAGCCGCGCCCGCAGCGCCGGGTCCAGGATGGAGGGGTCGGGGCAGGAATCGAGCAGCACGGCGCAGGTGAACTGCTTGGTGACGGAGCACATGCGGAACAGCGTCGCCGGCGTGAAGGGGATGCGGCGCTCGGCATTGGCATAGCCCCAGGCATGGCGTAGCAGCACCTCCCCCGCCCGCAGCACGGCGATGGCGCCGCCGGGGCCGGCATGGACCTGCGGCAGGGACCGGGCGAGGTGGTCGAGGCGGGCGGCGAGGCTCTGGGTCATGCGGCGCAGTCTGCCGCAATCCGGCCGGCTGCGGAACGGCGGCTTGCCGGCGGCCGTCGCAGCCTCATCTCATCCAACATGGCCTATCCCGATACCTCCGCCCTGGCGCAGCCGCTGAAGCGGGCGATCGCGCGCCAGGTCGTGGCGCTGTTCAACGATGCCTCCCGCGGCGAGGCGCCGGTGGCGCGGCGGGCGGATGGGCTGTTCGGCCCGCGCGCCGTCGCCTGGCGGGTGCATGGCGACGTGGCCTCCATGATGGTCGGCGGCATCGCCTCGCTGCTGTTGCAGATGCTGCATCCGGCGGTGCTGGCCGGGGTGTGGGACCATTCGAACTTTCGGGCCGACATGCACGGCCGCCTGCGCCGCACCGCGCGCTTCATCGCGATGACGACCTATGGCGCGAAGCCGGATGCGGAGGCGCTGATGGCGCGCATCCGCCGCATCCACGACCAGGTGCGCGGCACGCTGCCGGATGGCACGCCCTATGAGGCGAACGACCCGCGCCTGCTCGCCTGGGTGCATGTGACGGAGACCACCTGCTTCCTCGACGCCTGGATCCGCTATGCCGAGCCGCGCATGACCCCGGCCGACCAGGACCGCTACTTCGCCGAGACGGCACGGATCGGGGAGGCGCTGGGTGCCGGGCCGGTGCCGCGCAGCCGGGCGGAGGCGCGGGCGCTGATCCAGGCGATGCGGCCGGAGCTGCTGTGCGATGCGCGGACGCGGGAGGTGGCGCGGCTGGTGCTGACGCGGCCGCCGGCGAGCCGGTTTCCGGAGGCGCTGCACAGCCTGACCATGCAGGCCGGCATCGACCTGCTGCCCGACTGGGCGCGCCACATGCACAAGCTGCCGCCGCCACCGCGGGGCCTGGTGCGCGCCGGGACCTTCGGCGTGGCGCGGACGCTGCGCTGGGCGTTTGCCTGAGGGCTAGACGCAGTCGAGGAAGGCGCGGGCGAGCGCTGCCGGCGCACCCCGCGGTGTCGCCAGCCAGATGGAGGTCGTCGCCCCGGCATCGCGCAGCCGCCGATGCGTCACCCCGGCGACCTGGATCTGCGCCAATGATTCCGGCGCCACCGCGATGCCGAGGCCTGCCGCCACCAGCCCGATCAGCGTCGAATTCTCCCGCGCCGTCTGGGTGATGTCCGGCGCGAAGCCGGCGGCGCGGCACAGCGCCAGAAGCTGGGCGTGCAGGGTGGTGCCGACCGAGCGGGCGAAGAAGATCAGTTTTTCGCCCGCCAAGGCGGAGACCGGCAACGTGCCGGCGCGCGCCGCCAGCGGGTGATCGACGCGCATCAGCGCCACCAGCTTCTCGCGCAGCAATTCCACCGCCGCGATGTCGGCCGGGATGTCGGCCGCTGAGGGGCAGCGCAGGAAGCCGGCATCGAGCTGGCCGCGGCGCAGCGCGTCCACCTGTTCCAGCGTCGGGCTTTCCTGCAGCGCCAGATGCACGTCCGGCAGGCGGCGGCGGAATTCCAGCACGGTGCGGGTGAAGACCGGCAGCAGGGGGGCGGAGGCGAACAGGCCGATGCGCAACTCGCCGATCTCGCCGCGCCCGGCCCGCCGCGCCACCAGCTCCGCCCGCGCCGCCTGGGCCAGGGTGGCGCGCGCCTCGATCAGGAACATGCGGCCGGCCTCGGTCAGGGCGACGCGGCGCGTGCCACGCTCCAGCAGAGGCGTCGCCAGCTCGGTCTCGAGCTGGCGGATCTGCTGGCTCAGCGGCGGCTGCGCCATGCTGAGGCGGCGGGCGGCGCGGGTGAAGTGCAGCTCCTCCGCCAGGGCGACGAAGTAGCGCAGGTGGCGCAGTTCCATATCGAACGCCTATCGTAGGAGACGTGTTTGATATTGGACGCGTTGTTTCGGGCCGCCTAGCGTTCCCCATCGCCCTGCCGGAGACAGCGCCTTGGACGAGTTCGACCCGATCACCCTCGAAGTCTATTGGAGCCGGCTGATCTCCATCGCCGACGAGGCCGCGACCGGCCTGCTGCGCACGGCGTTCTCGACCATCGTGCGCGAGTCCAACGACTACGCCACGGTGCTGATGGACCGGAACGGGGATTCGATTTCGGAGAATACCGGCGGCATCGCCTCCTTCTCCTGCATCCTGCCGAAGACGACCAAACACTTTCTCCAGCGCTTCCCGATCGAGACCTGGCAGCCGGGCGACTGCGTGATCACCAACGACCCCTTCCTGGCGACCGGGCACCTGCCGGACTTCACCGCGGTGTCGCCGATCTTCCATGGCGGGACGATCGTCGGCTTCGCGGGCTCCATCGCGCATTCGCCGGATGTCGGCGGCGCGCTGTGGTCGGCGGATTGCCGGGAGCTGTACGAGGAAGGCATCCGTATCCCGCCATCGCGGCTGTACCGGGCGGGCGAGCGGAACGCGGACCTGGTGGAGCTGCTCAGCGCCAATGTGCGCATCCCGGGCCCGGTCATGGGCGACCTGGAGGCGCAGGTGGTGGCGAACCAGGTGGCGGTGCGACGGCTGGCGGAGTTCCTGGACGACACCGGGCTGACGGACTTGCAGGGATTGTCGGAAGCGTTGCAGAGCCGCGCGGATTTGGCGATGCGCCGCGCCATCGCGGAGGTGCCGGACGGCACGTATGAGTCGGTGCTGGAGGCCGATGGCTTCGACGAGCAGGTGACGCGCATCGTCTGCCGCGTGACGGTGAGCGGCGAGACGATGCATATCGACTTCGCCGGCACCTCGCCGCAGATCGACCGCGGCATCAACTGCGTGATGAACTACACGCACGCCTATTCGGTCTACCCGGTGAAATGCGCGCTGGACCCCTTCACGCCGCGCAACGAGGGCAGCTACCGCGCCATCACCGTGGCGGCGCCGGAGGGCTCGATCCTCAACCCGCGATTCCCGGCGCCGTGCAGCGCGCGGCAGCTCACGGGGCATCTCCTGGCGGGGGCCATCTACAAGGCGCTGGCGGATGTGCTGCCGGATCGGGTCATGGCGGAATGCGGCGGGGCGCCGACGATGCGCGCGCTGTTCTCCGGCCTGGACCAGAACGGCGACCGCTTCTCCCAGGTGCTGTTCGCCAGCGGCGGCATGGGCGCCTGTCCGCATCGCGACGGGCTGCCAACCACGGCGTTTCCGACCAATGTCGGCGCCGGGTCGATCGAGGCGTATGAGAGCGTGGCGCCCCTGCTGGTCTGGCGGAAGCAGCTTCGGCCGGATTCGGGCGGCGCCGGACGGTTCCGCGGCGGGCTGGGCCAGGAAGCGGAGATTGAGGTGCGGACGCCGGCGGCGGTGCGGCTTTCGCTGCTGTCCGACCGGCGCGATCATCCGGCGCAGGGGTTGTTGGGCGGCGGGCCGGGCGCGCCGGCGGTGATCGAGATCGATGACGGCACCAGGCCGCACCCGAAATCCCGCACCGGCGTCGAGACCGGACGGCGCGTGACGCTGCTGTATCCCGGTGGCGGCGGCTTCGGCGATCCCAAGCTGCGTGATCCGGCGGCGGTGCGCGCGGATATCCGCGATGGCTACGTCACGGCGGAAGCCGCACTGCGCGACTACGGGGTGACGGCATGAGCGGCACGGCGCGCATAGGCGTGGATGTCGGCGGCACCTTCACCGACTTCGTGCTGCATGACCCGGCACGGAAGCTCGTCGCCACCGGCAAGCGGCTGACCACGCCGGACGATCCCAGCGAGGCGATCATCGCCGGCGTGGTCCGCCTGCTGGAGGAAACCGGGCTGTCGCCCGCCGACCTGCACAGCATCGTGCACGGCACCACGCTTGTGACCAACACCATCATCGAGCGCACCGGCGCCACCGTCGGCCTGCTGACCACCGCCGGGTTCCGCGACGTCATCGAGATCGGGCGCGAGACGCGCTACGATCTGTACGACCTGTACCTGGAAGCCCCGCCGAGCCTGGTGCCGCGGCACCGGCGGCTGGAGATTCCGGAACGCATCGACGTGCATGGCGCGACGCTGCTGCCGCTGGACGAAGACGCGGTGCGGGATGCGGTGACGCGGCTGGTGGTGGACGAAAAAATCGAGGCGCTGGCCATCGCCTTCCTGCACGCCTACCACGCCGACCGGCACGAGGTGCGCGCGGGCGAGATCGTGGCGGCGTTGTATCCCGGGCTGCCGCTGTCGCTGTCCTCCCGCGTCGCGCCGGAAATCCGGGAGTTCGAGCGCACCAGCACCGCCTGCGCCAACGCCTATGTGCAGCCGCTGATGCGCCGCTACCTCGACAAGCTGGAGGCGGATCTGGCCGCGCTCGGCTTCGCCGGGCGGCTGCATGTGATGCTGTCCGGCGGCGGCATCGCGGCGGTGCGGGATGCCAAGGAATTCCCCATTCGCCTGATCGAATCCGGCCCCGCGGCGGGCGCCATGGCGGCGTCCTTCCTGGCGCGGCTGGCGGGGGAGAACCACGTCGTCTCCTTCGACATGGGCGGCACCACGGCGAAGATGTGCCTGGTGGAGAATGCGTCGCCGGACCGGAAGTTCGACTTCGAGGCGGGCCGCGTGCGCCGCTTCCAGAAGGGCTCCGGCCTGCCGCTGAAGGTCTCGGTGGTGGACATGATCGAGATCGGTGCCGGCGGCGGCAGCATCTCCCGCGTCGATGCCGCCTCCGGCCTGATGAAGGTGGGGCCGCGCAGCGCCGGGGCGAAGCCGGGGCCGATCTGCTACGGGCGCGGCGGCACGGAACCGACGGTGACGGATGGCGACCTGGTGCTCGGGCGGCTGGATCCGAAATACTTCCTCGGCGGCGAGATGGCGCTGGACCCGGGCGCCGTGCGGCGCGCGATCGAGACGGGCATCGCCCAGAACCTCGGCGTGACGCATGACATGGCGGCGCTCGGCATCCGCCGCATCGTGGACGAGACGATGGCGGCGGCGACGCGCATGCATTTGGCGGAGAAGGGACGCGATCCGCGCCGCTACACGCTGATCGCCTTCGGCGGCGCGGGCCCGGTGCATTCCTACGACCTGGCGCGGTTGCTGAAGATGAAGCGGATGCTGGTGCCGCTGGGTGCCGGTGTCGCCTCGGCGCTCGGCTTCCTGGTCGCGCCGCCGGCGACCGACCTGGTGCGCAGCCATGTCGGGCGGCTGGAGCGGCTGGACTGGGACCACGTGAATGGCCTGCTGGCGCAGATGGCCGAGGAAGGCCGCGCACTTCTGCAGGAGACCGGCGCCGACCCGGACAGCATCACCGCCCTGCCCGCCGCCGACATGCGCCATGTCGGCCAGGGCTTCGAGATTCCGGTGAAGCTGCCGGCGATGAAGCTCACGGCCGGTGACCTGCCGGCGATCCGCGAAAGCTTCTTCGCCAGCTACCGGGAACGCTTCGGCCGCGCGCTGACCGACCTGCCGATCGAGGCGCTGTCCTGGCGCGTCGCCTGCCTCGCCCCCGGCCGCGACATCCAGCTCGCCGAGGTCGCCAACACCGCGACCGACTCCTTCACCGATGCCACCCAGGCACGGCGCGGGGTGCGGGAGGTGCTGTTCGAGGGCGCGGGGTGGCTGCCCTGCCAGGTCTATGACCGCTACGCCCTGGCTCCCGGCGCCAGCTTCACCGGCCCGGCGCTGGTGGAGGAACGCGAATCCACCTGCGTCATCGGGCCGGATGCCCGGGTTTCGGTCGATGCGTTCCGGAATCTGGTCGTCGAACTGCCCTGAGGGGGCCGCTGAAAGCCCTCTCCACCCACAAGGGGGGAGAGGGCTTTTCCGCCGTTCTTCTGCGGCCTGCTTGGGGCATAGTGAAAAGGTGGCGCCACCAAGAAGCGCCACCGACAGGGACTGCGCAGGCAGCACGGCAACATCACCGCCGCACGCGGCGACAAAGGAGACCGGACCATGGCGACACGTCGTTCCCTTCTGGCAGCCGGCCTCGCGCTGCCGGCGCTACGCAGCGCCGGGGCGCAGGAAGTGTTTCCCTCGCGCCCGGTCACCTTGGTGATTCCCTGGGCGGCGGGCGGTTCCACCGACACGCTCGGCCGGCTGCTGGCGCAGACCATGGCGGTGGACCTCGGCCAGCCGGTGGTGGTGGAGAATCGTGGTGGCGCCTCGGGCACCGTGGGCCACGGCCATGTCGCCCGCGCGCGGCCGGATGGCTACACCTTCCTGCTCGGCACCAACAGCACCTATGCCATCGCGCCGCATTTGATGCGCAGCCTGCCCTATGACAACCGCGCCGCCTTCACCGGGCTCAGCCTGGTGGCGCGCAGTGCGCAGGCGCTGTGCGTGCATCCCTCGGTGCCGGTGAACAGCGTGGCGGAGCTGATCGCCTACGCGAAGTCGAAGCCGGGCGAGGTGACCTTCTCCTCCGCCGGCATCGGCGCCAGCAGCCACCTGGCGACGGAGCTGTTGCAGGCCAAGGCCGGCATCCGGCTGCTGCATGTGCCCTATCGCGGCGGCGGCCCTTCCGCGCAGGGCCTGCTGGCCGGGGAGGTGGCGATGTCCTTCGTCGACCTGGTCACCGCCCTGCCCTTCCGCCCGACCGGCCAGCTGAAGCTGCTCGGCGTCAGCACGGCGGAGCGTTCGCAGCTGGCGTCGGACGTGCCGACGCTGGCGGAGGCGGGCGTGCCCGGCTTCGCATCCTCCACCGACGTCATCATGCTGCTGCCGGCCGGCACGCCGGCACCCATCGTCACGCGGCTTTCGGCCTCGCTGCAAAAGGCGCTGGCGGATGCGGAGACGCGCCGCAAGATCATCGGGCTGGGGATCGAGCCGATCGGCAGCACTCCGGCGGAGCTGGACCGCTACTGGACGGAGGAGCTGGCCAAGTGGGGCGAGATCATCCGCAGCCAGAATATTTCACTCGGCTGAAGGAGTTTCCGCCATGCTCACCCGTCGCCTCGCCCTCGCAGGGCTGGCCACCGCACCCTTTGCCCCGGTCTGGACGCAAGCCTGGGCGCAGGGGCCTGGCTGGCCGGAACGGGTGATCAGCTTCACCATCCCCTTCCCCGCCGGCGGGTCCGCGGACCTGCTGGCGCGGCTGGTGGCGGACCGCATGGCGCCGCTGCTGGGTGTGGGGGCGCGCATGGTGGTGGAGAACCGCGCCGGCGCGGGTGGCACCATCGGCAGCGACCATGTGCGGCGGCAGCCGGCGGATGGCCACGCCATCCTGCTCGCCACGCCCTCCACCCACGGCACCGTGCCGGCCTTGCAGCCGGACACCACGCCCTATGACCCGATCGCGGATTTCACCGCCATCGCGGTGCTGGGCCGGGCGCCGATCGCGCTGGCGGTGCCCAACGCCTCCCCGCACCGCGACCCGCAATCCTTGATCGCGGCGCTGCGGGCCAACCCGGGCCAGGCGAGCTGGGGCAGTTCGGGGTCGGGCAGCGTCGGGCATCTGGCGGGCGAGTTGATGAACCTGTCGGCTGGCGGGCTGCGCGCCGAGCACATCCCCTATCGCGGTGGCGCCCCACTGGTGGAGGCGCTGACCAAGGGCGAGGTGCAGTATGGCTGGGAACCGCTGGGCTCGCTGGCCGCGGCGGCGCGGGACGGGCTGTTCCGCATCATCGGCATGGGCACGGCGCAGCGCCACCCGCTGTTCCCGGACGTGGCCACGATGCAGGAGGCCGGGCTGGACGGCTTCGCGGCGAGCACCTGGAACGTCATGCTCGGGCCGAAGGGGATGCCGGCAGCCGTGGTGGAAAGGCTGAACGCGACGGCGAACCAGGTGCTGGCGATGCCGGATGTGCGGGCGCGGCTGGCCACCGCCGGCATCGATGCCGTCAGCGACAGCACGCCCGCCACGACGGCCGCCTTCGTGGCCGGTGAGTTCGCGAAATTCAAGGACATCGTCGCCCGTGCGCGGCTGAGCCTGGCGCGCTGAGATGAGCGATACGTCGATCATCGCGGACCGGCTGAACCGCATCCAGCCTTCGCTCACCACCGCCATGCGCCAGCGTGCCCAGGCGCTGAAGGCGGAGGGGCGCGACGTGCTGGCGATATCCTCCGGCGAGCCGGATTTCGACACGCCGCAGCACATCAAGGACGCGGCCATCGCCGCCATCCAGGCCAACCAGACGCGCTATACCGATATCTCCGGCACGCTGGCCCTTCGCCGGGCCGTGGCGGCAAAATTCAAGCGGGACAACGGGCTGGACTACGCGCCGGAGGAGATCCTGGTCGGCACCGGCGGCAAGCAGGTGATCTACGATGCGCTGATCGCCACCATCAACGCCGGCGACGAGGTCATCATCCCGACGCCCTGCTGGGTGTCCTACCCGGATATCGTGGGGCTGGCCGATGGCACGCCGGTGCTGCTGCCCTGCGGCCCGAACCAGGGCTTCAAGCTGGCGCCGGAGCAATTGGAAGCGGCGATCACGACGCGCACCAAGTGGCTCATCGTCAACACGCCGTCGAACCCCACCGGCGCCACCTATTCCGACGAGGAACTGCGCGGGCTGTGCGACGTGCTGCTGCGCCACCCGCAGGTCCACATCCTGACCGACGACATCTACGAGAAGCTGATCTTCGACGGTCGCCGCTTCGCCACCTTCGCGCAGGTCGAACCCCGCCTGCGCGACCGCACGCTGACGATGAACGGCTGTTCCAAGGCCTATGCGATGACCGGCTGGCGCATCGGCTTCGGCGGCGCGCCGCGCCACATCATCAAGGCGATGGACAAGCTGCAGGGCCAGAGCACCTCCAACACCTGCTCCATCGCCCAGGCCGCCGCGGTGGCGGCGCTGGAGGGACCGCAGGAGGCGACGGAGGCGATGCGCCAGGTCTACGAGGCGCGCCGCGACCGCGTCGTCGCCGCGCTGAACGCGACGCCGCATCTGCGCTGCCACCTGCCGGAAGGCGCCTTCTACGCCTTCCCGGACATGACGGCCTGCATCGGCCGCACCACCGCCGCCGGCACGCGGATCGGGAATGACTGGGACTTCGTGCTGGCACTGCTGTCGGAGGCCGGGGTCGCGACGGTGCAGGGTTCGGCCTTCATGTTCCCGGGCCATTTCCGCATCAGCTTCGCCGCCGCCGACGCGCTGCTCGACGATGCCTGCCGCCGCATCCGCGGCTTCTGCGAGGCGCTGCGCTGAGGGCGTGAAGCGGGTGAAACCCGTCCGGCCTCGACGCCTGTGTCCGGCGGTGCGACGGTCCTGCCGGAAACCGGCAGGAGATAGCCTTGGGCGCGTTCAGACTGGCCGTCATCGGCGGCGCCATCCTGGCCCTCGGCGCCGGGTGCGCCGCCCCGGGCGCGCTGGCGCCCGCCGCCCCGGCCCGCTCGGTTGCGGCCGATCCGCAGGATAGCTGCGGCCCGCAGGTGGTGGTGTTCGTCTCGGCAGGAGACCTGTTCGGCACGCCGCCGCGCCGGTCCGGCCCGCCCTCCGCGGAGGAACTGGCCGCGGAGCTGGCGCGCGAAAATGCGGCGCTGGAGCGATTGCAGATCGCCTTCGACGCGCTGCTGTATTGCCGCTGGACGGAGGTGCGGGTGATCCGGGCGGACGCCGGCTCCGGCGCCTTCCCGGCCGCCGAGCTGCCGCAACGGCTGGGTGCGGCGGAAGGACGGCTGCGCCGGGATGTGGACCAGGCCCGGCAGACGCGCGAGCGGATTGCCGCCCGCAGCGCGCGGATCGAACAGGCGGTGGAGGCGGCCTCGCCCGGCACGCGGGCAGCCCTGGCCGCGGCGCGGGCGCCGCAGGCCGGAACCACGCGGGCGGTCGCGTCGGCAGCCGTGCCGCTGCGGGCGCGGCCGGATGGCACGGCGCCGGTGGTCGCGACGTTGGAGGCGGGGCGGGATGTGGGCCTGCGCCGGGCCGCGGGCGGCTTCGTGCTGGCGGATGCGGGCGGCGGTGTCTCGGGCTACGCGCCCGGCACCGCCTTCACCGTGCAGGCCGCGATTCCGGACAGCGCGCCGGAGGGCGTCGGGCGCCTGCGCAGCCTGGCGGCGACCAACCTCGCCCGGCGCGATGCCTTCGCGCAGAGCGTGGAACTGGCCAGCCGCTCCGGCGTGCAGGGCTTCGAGCCGGGCGGCTGACGCCTGCCAGAGGCGCATTTTCCGAGCCGCCCGGCGTGCACGCCGGGCTTGAAGATGCTCTACCGGTTGATGGTCAGGCCGCGCAGCAGCCCGGCCTTCTGTTCCACGTCGGTCTGCACCCGGCGCGTGAAGTCGGCGGCGCCGAGGTAGAAGTTCGTCGGCTGCGAGCCGGTGCGGGCCGCGGCGCGGTAGCTGTCCCCGGCGGCGGCGGCGGCGCAGGCGGCCTCGATGCGGGCGATGCGGTCCGGCGGCGTGGCGGCCGGCGCGAACAGGCCGCCGAAGCTGGCCGGCGAGACGTCGAAGCCCTGCTCGACGGCGGTCGCTGAATTCGGGAAGTCCGGGTGGCGCTGGGTGTCGAAGACGGCCAGCACGCGCAGGTCGTCACGGCCGGCGGCGGAGCCGAGCACGATGGAGCCGACCTCGATCCGGCCCGCCAGCACTTCCGTCATCACCATCGCATCGGCGCGGTAGGGCACGTGCTCCACCTCGACACCCGCCGTCTGCGCCCATTGCACCATGGCGAGGTGCGGGATGGAGGTGACGCCGAGGGTGCCGTAGGTGACCTGCCCCGGCCGGGCCCGCGCCGCCGCCTGGAGATCGCCCAGGGTGCGGATCGGGCTGTCCGGCTTCACGATCAGCGCCATGGAGTTGTTGAAGACCTGGCAGATCGGCCGGAAGGAATTGGCCTGCAGGCCGGAAGTCGGCTGGATCACCGGCAGCACGGAGGCGACCAGCGCCGGCACGAACAGCAGCGTGTAGCCATCCGGCGCCGAGCGCGCCACGGAGGCCGAGCCGACGGAGCCCGCCGCGCCGTCGCGGTTCAGCACGACGACGGACTGGCCGAGATGCGGCGTCATCGCCGCGCCGAGCGCGCGGACCAGCAGGTCGATGGCGTTGCCGGGCGGATAGGGCAGGACGACCTGGACGGCCCGGGTCGGGAAGGCTTCCTGCGCCTGCCCGGCCGCCGGGACGGCCAGGGTCAGCGCGGCCGCGGCGGCCATCATTGCACGTCGGAACATCGGTGGTCGTCCTCCCAGACTGGTTCAGGCACTTTGCGTGTCCTGGTTGCGTGCGGCGGCTCAGCCGGCGGGCATGAGCCTCGATGGGTCGGAGCCGACCCGCCCGCCTTCCGTGTCGGCGTCGCGCGACAGGGTGAAGTCGTAGCGGATGCCCGGCAGGCCCTGCACGGGCGCATCCGGCAGGTCGTCGCGCGCGGTGATCACCAGGGATTGCGAGACGCCGAACACCGTGTCGCTGTCCACATGCGCGTCGTCGCCGAAATACAGGGCCGTCACCAGTTCCCGATGCCCGGGCGCCGCGACCAGGACGTGGATATGCGCCGGGCGGAAGCCGTGCCGGTGCTGCTGCCGCACCAGCTCCCCCACCGGGCCGTCCATCGGGATCGAGTAGCCGATCGGCTTCACGGTGCGGAAGTGGAAGCGGCCCGCATCGTCGCAGCGCAGCTGGCCGCGCATGTCCATCACCGAGGGGTCGTGCGCCTGGAGGTCGTACTGGCCTTCCGCATCGGTCTGCCAGACATCGATGACCGCATGCGGCACGCCCTGGCCGTTGGTGTCGGTCACCTGGCCGAAGATCTGGATCTCCGGCCCGCCGGCGATGCGGGCGATGCTGCCGCCGAGTTCGACCTTGGGCGCATCCTCGCGGAAGAACGGGCCGAGCAGGCTGGTCTCGGTGCCGGTGGCCTCGCGGCCCTTGGTGTCGTGCATCACGTTGACCAGCCGGGACAGGCCGAGCACGTCGGACAGCAGGATGAACTCCTGCCGGTAGGGCGTGCAGGCCTGGCCGACGGCGGTCATGAAGGCGATGCCCTTCAGCCATTCGTCAGGCGTCAGGTTCACGTCGCGGGCGAAGGCGTGCAGGTGGCGCACGGCCGCCTCCATGATCTCGCGCATGCGCGGATCGGGGGTGGTCGCCATCTGCTCGATGACGGCGTCGGTGATCCCGTTGACGTCGAGGTCCTGCATCGCATCCTCCTGCCCCTGCGGGCGATCGATTGTTCCTGTTGGTGGAAGCCTGATCAGTTGGGCTCGATGCCGGCCTCGCGGATGATGTCGCGCCACTTGGCGACCTCGGTGCGGGTCCGTTCGGCCAGGTCTTCCGGCGTGCCGCCCAGCGGTTCCACGCCCTGGTTGCGCAGCGTCGCCAGCGAGTCCGGCCGGCGCAGCCAATCGTTCGTCGCCGCGTTGATCCGGTCCACCACCTCCCGCGGTGCGCCGGCCGGCAGGTAGATGGCCCACCAGCCTTCCACCACGAAGTCGCGCAGGCCGAGTTCCTGCATGGTCGGGATCTGCGGCAGCGTGGTGGTGCGCCGTGCGGCGGTCAGGCCAAGCACGCGCAGCCGGCCATCCTGCACATGCTGCATCAGCGGCAGGTAGTGGTAGAACATGGCGTCGACCTGGCCGGACAGCAGGTCCGTCACCGCCTGCGCGCCGCTGCGATAGGGCACATGCACGGTCTTCACCCCGCCGCGCAGGTCGACCAGCGCCTGGGACAGGTGCCCGGTGGTGCCGTTGCCGGCGGAGGCGAAGGTCAGCGGCCGGTCGCGCCGGCGGGCGAGGTCCAGGAACCCCGCGAAATCCGCGGCACCCAGTTCGGGCCGCACCGCCAGCACCACCGGAGCGGTGACGAAGGGCACCACCGGGGTGAAGTCGCGCACCGGGTCGTAGCCCTGGTCGCGGTAGAGGCTGGCATTGACGCCATGCGTGCCGCTGGTGCCGAGCACCAGGGTGTAGCCATCCGGCCGTTCCCGCGCCACCGCGGCGACGCCGATGTTGCCGCCTGCGCCGCTGCGGTTGTCCACCACCACGCTCTGGCCCAGCACCTGCGTCAGGTGGTTGGCGATCGCCCGGCCGAACAGGTCCGTGGTCGTGCCGGCGGCGAAGGGCACCACCAGGCGCAGCGGCCGCGCCGGCCAGGCCTGCGCCCGCGCCGGGCCGGCGGCCAGGCCAATGCCGGCCAGGGTGCCCATGGCCAGCGAACGCCGGTCGATCATGCTGCGGACCATGCAAAGTCTCCTTGTGCCGTATCCGGCATCGTCGTGGCCGGGAGGCGTGAGGTGGGGATGCCGCGGCGCATCGCCACGCAGTCCTCGGGGAAATCCTGCCGGAAGGTCGCCCCGGCCTCCGCGAGGCGGCCCAGGAAGGCGTCGAGGTGGCGCATCGCGCCGCCGGGCAGGTCGTGCAGCACCAGCAGCGGCCGCGGCTGCGCCAGGCACTGCGCCAGGGCGATGTCCGGCCAGCCATCCGGGTCGCGCCAGTCGCCGGGCACCGCCGACCACAGCACCACGGTGTGGCGATGTGCCACCAGGTGGTCGCGTGCCTCCACGCTCAGCAGATGCGGGCCAAGCCGGCCGCCGCCGCCCACCGGGCGGAACAGGCGGTCCGGATGGGACAGCGGGCCGAGCAGGGCCTGGGTGCGGCCGATCTCGGCCTCGGCATGGCCAGGGTCGCGGCGGTCGCCCAGCGGCCCGGCATGGGTGAAGCTGTGGTTGCCGAGCCAGTGCCCCTCCGCCCGCGCGCGCGCCGCCAACGCGTATCGGGCCGGGTCGGCCAGCTTGGCGCCGATGACGAAGAAGCTGGCCTGGATGCGGCGGCGCGCCAGCACGTCCAGGACATGCGGCGTCACCTCGGGCTCGGGCCCGTTGTCGAAGCTGAGCGTGACCTCGGGTGCTGTCATGCCACCCGGCCTCAATCCCCGAAAACCAGCATGTTCCGCTCCATCCCGGCCGCAGATTTTCCCGATAAAATGCGCTTGTCAATCTGTTTTACCGCTATTGTCGGACGCAGTCCGGCACGCCATCCTCCGCCCGACCCCACGATCCGCTGGCAGCGGGAAGGACAGATTCGCCATGGCCGAGACCACGACCCTGCTGCCGACCACCGTCGTCGGCAGCTACCCGCAGCCCGACTGGCTGGTGAACCACGCCGTGCTGGCGAAGAACGTCGTGCCGCGCGTGCGCATGCGTGAGATCTGGCGGGTGGGCGAGGATGTGCTGGAAGGCGCGCAGGACGATGCGACGCTGATCGCCATCCGCGACATGGAACGCGCCGGGATCGACATCATCACCGATGGCGAGATGCGGCGCGAAAGCTATTCCAACCGCTTCGCCCTGGCGCTGGACGGCGTCGATGTCGACACGCCCGCCGAGGTGATGGGCCGGGCTGGTAGGATGACCAAGGTGCCGCGCATCACCGGCCCGATCCGCCGGCGCCATGCGGTGGAGGTGCGCGACGTGGAGTTCCTGCGCGCCAACACCGACCGCCGCATCAAGATCACCCTGCCGGGTCCCTTCACCCTGTCGATGCAGGCGGAGGACGAGTACTACAACGACGACGAGGCCGTCGCGATGGCCTATGCCGAGGTGGTGGCCGAGGAAGCGCGCGACCTGCGCGCGGCCGGCGCCGACGTGATCCAGATCGACGAGCCCTGGCTGCAGGCACGGCCGGACCAGGCGAAGCGCTACGGCGTGCGGGCGATCAACCGCGCGCTCCAGGGCGTATCGGGGCCGACGGTGGTGCATCTGTGCTTCGGCTACGCGGCGGTCGTGCAGGACAAGCCCTCGGGCTATTCCTTCCTGCCGCAGCTCGCCGATTCCATCGCCGAGCAGATCTCGATCGAGGCGGCGCAGCCCAGGCTCGACCTCGGCATCCTGTCCGACCTGTCGAACAAGACCATCATGCTGGGCGTGCTGGATCTCGGCAGCCATGAGGTGGAGACGGCGGAGACGGTGGCGGCGCGGATCCGGGCCGGGCTGCGGCACGTGCCGGCGGAGCGGCTGGTGGCGGCGCCGGATTGCGGCATGAAGTACATGCCGCGCGCCCGGGCCTTCGGCAAGCTGAAGGCGCTGGCGGACGGCGCCGCCATCGTCCGCCGCGAACTTACCGGCTGAAGTGGCGGCGCCGGATCGCCTTCTCGGCCTCCAGGATCAGCATCAGCAGCAGGCCGAGCGCCAGGATCGGCAGGCCGTTCGCCACCGGGTCGAGCGGCCGCGTCGCGAACAGCCGTTGCAGCGGCGGCGCGTAGGTGAAGGCGAGTTGCAGGACCACCACCGCGCCGACGCCGATCAGCACCGCGCGAGTCCCGAGCGCGCCGCGCCAGGTGAAGGAGGTGCCGGCCTGGAAGCGCACGCTGAACAGGTAGGCGATCTCCATCACCACCAGGGCGTTCACCACCGCCGTGCGCGCTGCCTCCACCGGCAGGCCGCGCCACGCGGACCAGGCGAAGATGCCGAAGGCGCCGAGGGTGAACAGCACCGAGACGAAGGCCACCCGCCAGACCACGAAGCCGGACAGCAGCGGCTCCCGCGCGGCGCGCGGCAGGCGGCGCATGATGTCGGCCTCGGCCGGCTCGAAGGCGAGCACGAGGCCGAGCGTCGTCGCGGTCACCATGTTGATCCACAGGATCTGCACCGGCGTCATCGGCAGTGTCAGGCCGAGCAGGATGGCGGCGATGATGGTCAGCGCCTCGCCGCCATTGGTGGGCAGGGTCCAGGCGATCACCTTCTGCACGTTGTCGTAGACGTTGCGGCCTTCCCGCACGGCGGCGGCGATGGTGGCGAAGTTGTCGTCGGCCAGCACCATCTCGGCCGCTTCCTTCGCGGCCTCGGTGCCCTTGCGGCCCATGGCGACGCCGACATCGGCGCGCTTCAGCGCCGGCGCGTCGTTCACGCCATCGCCGGTCATCGCCACCACCGCGCCCTCGGCCTGCAGGGCCTCGACCAGGCGCAGCTTGTGCTCGGGGCTGGTGCGGGCGAAGACGTCACTGTCCCGCGCCCGGGCGCGCAGTGCCGCATCGTCCAGCGCGTCCAGTTCCGCCCCGGTCACCACCACGCCAGCGCCGCGCAGCCCGACTTGGCGGGCGATGGCGCCGGCCGTCGCGGCATGGTCGCCGGTGATCATCTTCACGCGGATGCCGGCGGCCTGGCAGTCCGCCACCGCCGCAACCGCTTCCTCCCGCGGCGGATCGATCAGGCCGACCAGGCCCAGCAGGACCAGGTCGTGTTCCACGGCGTGCGGCGGCAGTTCCGCGGTGCCGTGCGGCAACTCGCGGGTGGCCAGCGCGATGACGCGCATGCCGCCAGCGGCCAGCGCCTCCGCACGCGCCTGCCAGGCAGCGCGGTCCAGCGGCTCCGCGCCCGCCACGCCCTGCTGCCGGTCGCACATCTCCAGCAGCCGCTCCGGCGCGCCCTTCACGCAGACGAAGGCATGGCCGTGCCCGCCATGCAGGGTGGCCATGAAGCGGTGGCGGGCATCGAAGGGAATCTCGTCCCGGCGCGGCAGGCGGATGCGCACCGCCTCCGGCGATTCGCCGGCCCGCGCAGCAAAGGCGAGCAGCGCGCCCTCCATCGGGTCGCCATCCACCAGCCAACCGGCTTCCGGGTCATCCCGCAGCGCGGCGTCGTTGCACAGCGCGGCGGCGCGGGCCAGCGCCGCCAGGATCGGCGCCGCCTCCGCGTCCGGCGCCTCGCCATCCCGTGTCACCGCACCCTGCGGCGCGTAGCCTTTGCCGGAGACGCCGAAGCGGCCGGCGGCGGTTTCCACGGCGGCGACGGCCATCTCGTTGCGGGTCAGCGTGCCGGTCTTGTCGGAACAGATGACGGAGACGGCGCCGAGCGTCTCCACCGCCGGCAGGCGGCGGATGATGGCGTTGCGCGCCGCCATGCGCCGCACGCCGATCGCCAGCGCGATGGTCAGCACGGCGGGAAGCCCTTCCGGGATCGCGGCCACCGCGATGCCGACCACGGCCATGAAGGCGTCCTCCGCGCCGTAGCCGCGCAGCAGCAGGGCGACCGCGAAGACCAGGGCCGAGAGGCCCAGGATCACGAAGGTCAGGCGGCGCGCGAAAGCATCCATCTGGCGCAGCAGCGGCGTGGTGAGTTGCTGGACATCGCCGATCATGCCGCTGATTCGGCCCAACTCCGTCGCAGCGCCGGTGCGGACCACCAGGCCGGTGCCGCTGCCGGCCGCGACCAGCGTGCCGGAGAAGGCCATCGAGGCGCGGTCGCCGAGCGGCGCCTCGGCCGGTGCGGGATCGAGCGACTTCTCCACAGGGACGGATTCGCCGGTCAGGGCGGCTTCCTCGATCCGCAGGCCGCGCGCCCGCATCAGGCGCAGGTCGGCCGGCACCCGGTCTCCGGCTTCCAGCAGCACGAGGTCGCCGGGCACCACCGCCGCCGCGTCGATGGTCAGCCGCCGCCCGTCGCGCAGCACGGAGGCGTGCGGCGTCAGCATGCCGCGGATCGCCTCCAGCGCCTGCTCCGCGCGGCCTTCCTGCACGAAGCCGACGACGGCGTTCACCAGGGCGACGCCGAGGATGACCGCGGCATCCAGCGCGTGCCCGAGCAGCGCCGTAACCGCCGCGGCGGCCAGCAAGACGTAGATGAGCAGGTTGGAAAATTGCGCCAGGAAGCGGCGCAGGGCGCTGCGCGGGGCGCCGGCGGGCAATCGGTTCGGCCCATGCTCGGCCAGACGCTGCGCGGCTTCCCCGGCGCCGAGGCCTTCGGAGCGGGAGGCAAGGCGGGCCAATGCCGCCTCGGCGGTGACGGCATGCCAGGGCGTGTCGTCCCCGGGGGTCGGGCGGTCCTGCATCAGGCCGCGCAGCGCCCGGAATGAGCCGGGATCCGGTCCTGGGTGATGAAGATGGCGATGGACAAAGGCGGCTCCTTCCCCGGCTCCACTGAACCGCAGATTGACCGGACAACGCCACCGCAGCCATGACCTGGGTCAACGGTGACGCCGCTCCGTAGGTTCGGCGCGGCGAGCCACGCGCTTTGCCTGGGCAGCCGCCCGCGCCTTCCTGTCGCCTGGCTGTTGCGTCGGTCGGCGGCGGCCCGGTCAGATCCATACGCAAGGGCAGGCAACGCAACGGCCCCGGTTCCCCGATTTTTTGGAACCGCGGCGGGTTCGGAGTGTTGAGCGGAGGCGCTCGTCATCTTTTCAGCCCGAAAAGGCGCAGCGGGAATGGTGAGACCGACCGCCGGAAGCAGCCCGCCGATGCCGAACCTGCCCGCGACCCCGAACCGCGCCAGCGCCGCCACCTCGGAGCACCTCAACCGACCATGTCCCAATCGCCCCACCCCCCCGTCGTGACCGGCTTCTTCCACGGGGAGACGAGCAGCATCGCCTATGTCTGCGCCGATCCCGCCACACGGCGCTGCGCGGTGATCGACCCCGTGCTCGACTTCGACCGCAATGCGCGCGCCACCTATTGCGACTTCGCCGACCGTATGCTCGCCTTTGTGCGCGAGGGTGGGCTGGAGGTGGAGTGGATCCTGGACACCCACCCGCACGCCGACCACTTCTCCGCCGCGCCCTATCTGAAGGGGCGGCTCGGCGCGCCGATCGCCATCGGCGCCTGCGTCGTCAACGTGCAGCGCATCTGGAAGGAGATCTACAACCTCCCGGATTTCCCCGCGGACGGGTCGCAGTGGGATCGCCTGTTCGCGGATGGCGAGCGGTTCCGGGTGGGCGACCTGGAGGCGGAGGTGCTGTTCACGCCGGGCCACACCGCGGCCTCCATCGCCTATCGCATCGGCGACGCGGCCTTCGTGCACGACACGCTGTTCATGCCGGATGGCGGCACGGCGCGGGCCGATTTTCCCGGTGGGAACGCAGAGGCGCAGTGGCGGTCGATCCGCCGCCTGCTCGACCTGCCGCCGGCGACGCGACTCTTCACCGGGCACGACTACCAGCCGGGTGGCCGCGAACCGCGCTGGGAGTCAACGGTCGCGCAGCATCGCGCCCACAACATCCACGTCCACGACGGCGTGACGGAGGCGGAGTTCGTGCGCAGGCGCCGCGGGCGCGATGCCGACCTGCCGCTGCCGGCGCTGATGCTGGATGCTTTGCAGGTGAACATGCGCGGCGGGCGACTTCCGGAGCCGGAGGCGAACGGCACCTCCTATCTCAAGATCCCGCTCAACCGCTTCCCGCCGCGGCGTCGGTCCGAGGGCTGACGCAGACGGCGTCAGCCGCCCTGGCGGGGCGGATCGGGTGGAGGTCCGCCAGGCGGGCCCATGGGCCCGCCCATACGGTGGCGGCCGCCCCGGCCCATCCGGTGCGGACCGTACATCAGTTCCTGGCGTTGGCCGGGCGTCATGCCCTGCCAGCGCTGCCGCATCTCCTCATCGCCCGGTCGCTGCGCGCCCATGCCGCGATGGAAGCGCTGCTGCGCCTCCAGGCGCCGTTCGGCGGGCAGGTTGTTCCAGTTCTCCTCGAGCCAGCGGTGCCGCTCCTCGCGCTCCGCGGCGGAACCTGGCGGGCCGGACCCACGCCAGGGAGGCGTCGGAGTCGGCTGGGACTGGGCGAAGGCCGCGCCGGGCAGAAGCCCGGCCGCGATCACGAAAAGCTGGCGCCGCCGCATCTTGTTTCCTCCTGGGGCCGAACCCGGAGGAAGCCTAACGGCTGGCGGTGCATCGGCGACTTGCGCGATATCAATCAGGCTCGCGCAATGTTCGCGCATCTGTTCACGGGCGTGCGAGTGACGAAGATGAGCGGCGCCTCGGCGGGATCCGGAGCCCACCAGGCGATGGGGCCGGTGCTGTCACGTCTCATGCCGCGTCAGCATCTCCGCCGCCGTATCCTCCTCGATCCGCCCGTCGCGCAGGGAGACCATGCGGTCGAAGCGGTCGAAGATCTTCTCGTCATGCGTGACGACCAGCACCGCCGCCCGCCTGTCGCGCGCCACCTGGCGCAGCAGGTCCATCACCACGCGGGCGCGTTCCGAATCCAGTGCCGCGGTGGGCTCGTCCGCCAGGATGATCGGCGGCGTGTTGGCCAGGGCGCGCGCGATGGAGACGCGCTGCGCCTCGCCACCCGAGAGGTTTGCCGGCATGGCGTCGGCGCGCCGGCCGACCTGCAATTCATCCAGCAGCGCCCGCGCCCGCGCCCGTGCCTCGGCCCGCTTCATGCCGGCCAGCGTCATCGCCAGCGCGACATTGTCGACCGCGCTCAGGAACGGCAGCAGGTTGTGGAACTGGAAGATGAAGCCGATGCGTTCCCGCCGCAGCCGGCGCAAATCCGCCACGCGGTAGCCGCCATCCCACACCGTCTCGCCGCCCAGCAGAAGTCGGCCGGCGCTGGGTTCCAGGATGCAGGCGATGATGTTGAGCAGCGTGGACTTGCCGCTGCCGGACGGGCCGCGCAGCCCGACGACCTCTCCGCCCTGGACCGCCAGCGTGACGTCCGACAGCGCGCGCACGGCGGCCTCGCCCTGGCCGAAGGTGCGGGCCACGCCTTCGAGCTGAACCAGCGGCGGCGTTCCCTGCATCAGCCGAGCGCCTGCTGCGGGTCGATCCGCAGGGCGGTGCGGATGGAGACCAGGCTGGCGGCCAGGCAGATGGTCGCGATGACGCCGGCCATCACCGCGATCTCGGCCGGTCCCAGTTCGACCGCGCGAGGGAAGTTGTCCCGCACGGCGAAGACCAGGGCCACGGCCGCGGTGAAGCCCAGGGCTCCCAGCAGCATCGCCTGTTGCAGCACCAGGCCTGCGATGGTCCGGTCCGGGGCGCCGATCAGCTTCAGCGTGGCGATCTCCCGCCGCTTGTCCATGGTCATGGTGTAGATGATCAGCGCGATGATCACGCCGGACACGAACAGCAGCACCACGGTGAACATGCCGAGCTGCAGCCGCGCGCGCTGCACCACGGATTTCGTCAGCAGGTCCTCCTGCTCCGTCGCTGTCAGTGCGGCCAGGTGCTTCCAGCGGCGCAGATTCGCCGCCACGGCATCCGCATCGGCGCCGGGGTGCAGCCGGGCGATCACCGCGTTGACGATGTCGGTCGCGGCCGGCGCCGCCCCCGCCGCGGCTGCCCGCCGCGCCGCCGGAGGTGAGAGGCGGAACTGCATATCCTGGCTATCCCGCAGCGTGACGAAGGCCAGTGGATCGCCGCCGGAGGCGACCAGCCCGCGCGTCAGGCCGACGATGCGATAGCGGTCCCGGCCCAGCGTCAGCGTGGCACCCAGCGGCAGGCCGGCGCGCTGGTCCATCACGAGTTCGAACCGTGCGCCGCCCAGGCCACGGCCGACGACCAGCGTGGCCGGCCCCCCGGGCCGCCCAGGCTCGTAGCCCGCCACCTGCAGGCGCAGCCGGCCCCGAGGCCCCTCCGCCTCCACCGTGCGCAACGCCAGGCTGCCGGCGGCGGCGACGCCGGGGATGCGGGCCACCATCTCCCGCACATCGCCCGGGATGCGGGAGGCCTCGGCGAAGGGGCCGCGCGTGCCGGCCTCCACCACCCAGAGATCCGCGCCCAGGCTGCGCGTCAGCGCCAGCGCTTCCCGCACCAGCCCCTGGTAGATGCCGACCATGGACAGCGCCACCGCCATCAGCAGGCCGACCCCGGCGCAGGTCAGCAGGAAGCGCCCGAGGCCGTGACGGATATCGGCGAGCGCCAGGTTCATGGCGCGGGCACGGCGCGGGCAGCGCGGCCGATGCGGAAGGACGCTGTGGGGCGGGTTGCGACCTCGGCGCCCTCGGGAAGCCCCTCGACGAGGGCAAGCCGCGCATCGACCAGGCGCGCGGCAAAGTGCAGGTGGCGTTGCGCCAGCCGGCCGTCCTCCACCGTCCACACCGTGCCGGCGGATCCGTCGAAGCCGTGCACCGCGCTTTCCGGCACCAGCCTGGCGCGCGGCAGGCGCCCGGTCTCGATCAGGGCCTCGACCTGTTCGCCGAGGATGGGGCGCGCGGGGCAGGACCGGCAGCGCAGATAGACCCGGCGCTCCTCGGTCACCCGGTCGGCCTCCAGGCCGATCCGCACCACTTCCGCCGCCACCGGCTGGCCGGGGCGGCTGCGCAACGTGACCTGCGCCGGCTGGCCCACCGCGAGGTCCCCTGCCCGCCCCTCATCCACATGGGTGAGCGCCCAGAGGCTGTCGGGCGGGATCAGCGTGAAGACGACCTCGCCGGGGTTGAGCGCGGTGCCCGGCTCGCGCTGGCGGCTGACCACCAGGGCGTCGTAGGGGGCGAGCAGGGTGTGCCGGGCCAGCGTGTTGCGTTCCGCCAGCAGGTTCGCGCGGGCATCGGCGATGGCGGCACGGGCCACGGCGGCGTCGGCGCGATTCACTGCCAGGTCGGCCGTCGCCAGCACGGCGTCGGTCTCCGCCAGTTCCGCCGCTTCCGCGCTGCCGGCCCCGCGCTGCGCCAGGTCGCGGCGACGTCGTGCGGTGGATTGCCGCTGCGCCTGCACGGCTTCCGCACGTTCGCGCTGCGCCTCGGCGCGTTCGGCCACGGCCTGCGCCGATTGCAGCCCGGCTTCGGCGCGCGCGACACGGGCTTCCTGGCCGGCCGGGTTCAGGCGTGCGAGCACCGTGCCGGCGGGCACTTCATCCCCGTGGTCCGCGGCAAGTTCGATGAGCGTGCCGGGCACCTCGAACCCGATGCGCGACAGCGTCTGCGCCTCGACCGTGCCAAGGCCGAAGATGGTGACCGGGATGTTGGTCTCGCCAGGCGCGATTTCCACCTCGAGGGGTCGCAGGCGCGGCAGCAAGGTGACGGCCACGGCCAGCAGCACCGGCACGGCGAGCAGCAGGGCGGTGCGGCGACGCATCGAGGTTCATGCTTCCGGAGGGAGGGGGCGGGCTCGGTCTGGCGGCCAGAGCCTGCATGATGGCGGCGCCGCGGGCGTTGATGTACCGCAACCGTGAACCCCGCCCCCACGCTTGCGGAACGGCCGGGCCGCAACCCCGCCGCAACGCGGTGGTCCTGCTGCCGACGATGCGGTTGCGCGGGCGCCCTTGGGGCCGATAATCCTGTTGGCGCCGGTACGGCCGCCGGAGTTGTTCCCCCTTTCGAAGGCGCCGGTGCGGAACCGCCCGGCTCATGCCGGGCCGGGTCGAACCACCACCGTCCCGAAGGATCCCTGCAGGAGGTGCGAAGCATGCTTGTACGAGGTCACTGCTGCTCCAGCACGGCGGTGGTTGGGTTGTACCTGCGGCCGGGCTGCAACCTTGGCCGGGCGGCACCGCCGGCCGGACGACATGATGAAGCGGCGGCGGCCGAATCCGTCGACGCCTTGAACCATGCGTCAAGCCAAGCTGGCCTCTCGTAAAATCTCAATATCCTGTGTTCGTAAAGATGTGATCCTGGTCAAGCATTAACGTCTTGACCACTCGCACCGAAGCTGCTCAACGAACCGAATCCACAACATCCGTTGGACGTCGCACAGTATATCACGATGATGAGCACCCTTTCACATTTTCGTTTCGGTCTTGACGCGGCGCTGCCTGACGAGCTTCTGGTCGGAAATGGTTTCCTCCTGCATGTGCGTGGCTGGTGCTATTCGGCGAATTCGCAGATCAAATTCCTCTCTATCGTCGCTGGCGGAGTGGTTACTTCCGTTCCCAATCATTCATGGGCACGGGCAGACATCTTTGCCGAGCACTGCCCGAGCAGCGACGTCAGCGGCAATAGCCTGCTCAGCGGCTTCGAAGCATTTGTCCCGTTCGAAGCCGCCATGGTTGCTGGTCCCGCTTCAGCGCCCCGGGAGGTCGAGGTGACCTTGCGCGCGACACTCAGGAACGGTGCTGTCGAGGAGCGGCGGCTCGGCCAGATCACGCTCCAACCGGGGCATGGCGCAACACCGACAATCGTCACCTGGCCCGAGCCGGACGAGCCGCGCGTGGCCGTATGCATGGCCACCTTCAACCCGCCCCGCGACCTGTTCGTGAAGCAGATCGCGTCCCTTCAGGCGCAAACCCACCGGAACTGGGTCTGCATCATTGTCGACGACCACACCGATTACGAGCGATACGAACACATCCGCTATCTCGTGAAGAGCGACCCACGCTTCTTCCTGTTCCAGAACAAGGTCCGGCGGAATTTCTACCTCAACTTCGAGGAGGGGCTGCGACGCACGCCCGCGGATGCCGACTTCGTCGCCCTCTGCGACCAGGACGATGTCTGGCATCCTGACAAGCTGGCGACACTCGTCGCGGCGTTCGGCGAAGACACGCAACTGGCCTACAGCGATGCCCAGGTCGTGGACGAAGCCGGAGCAGTCAGGTCAACGACTTTCTGGACCACCCGCCGCAACAACTACACCGATCTTCCGACGTTGATGGTCGCCAACACCATCACCGGCGCGGCAAGCGCCTTCCGGGCCTCCATGCTGCCCGACATCCTGCCGTTCCCGGTTGCAATCGGCCCAACCTTCCATGATCACTGGATCGGCCTGACCGCGCTCGTGAAGGGACGCATCACCTATGTCGATCGGTCCCTGTATGACTACGTGCAGCACTCGGAAGGCGTGATCGGCCATAACTACCACGAGTGGCCCGGCTTCGCGGCCGCCGCAAAGGATGTGCTTCGCGCCTTGCCGCGTCCGCGGGAGATGGCGCGGCGTGCTGCAATGCAGCTGCGGCAATCGGTCAACGACCACCAGTTCGTGCAGCAGCGCGTCATGTTGGCTCGCACGCTGCTGCTTCGGCACCCCCAGGCCGAGCAGAAGCGACGCGACCAGCTGCAGCGGTTTGCACGGCTGGAGACCTCCTTCGCCGCCGCCGCCGCGGAGAAGATCGCCGCCACGCGGTCCGGCCGCGCGACGTTGAACCTGGAGGGGATGTATCTGTGGGCGATGACGGGCACGCGCCTCCGGAACTTCGCATTCCGCATGAAGCGGCGCGACCTCGTGCGGTTGCGCATCGAGCAGCCGGGATCGCGGCTGCTGCACGCCGTGATCGCGGGAGATCCCCGCAGCGCGACCGAGGGACCGCTCGGCGGACCACCGGCACCTGCACCGGAGCAGAACCAGGCGAAGCGGATCGGGACTTCGGTGCTGGAATTCGGCAGCACCAAGTGGATCAACCACAACATCTCCCCACTGACGCTCGATGTCTCGGACGCACACCCGAAGCGGGTGAACCTGCTGCTGGCCACGATCGATTTCCGCTACGTCTTCGGCGGCTACATCGGCATGTTCAACCTGGCCCTCCGCCTCAGCCGCGACGGATACCGCGCCCGCATCATCCTGCATGAGCAGACGGACTGGAAGCTGGACGACTGGCGCCGGCAGATCCAGAAGTATCCCGGCCTGACGACCTTGTTCGACGAGGTTGAGGTCATCTCCCGTTTCGACCGAGGCCTTCCGGTCGAGGTGAACCCGGAGGACCGGTTCGTCGCCACGAATTGCTGGGCCGCCCACATCGCCCACAACACCTTGCAGCAGCTTGGCGGCAGCCGGTTCCTGTTCATGGTGCAGGAATACGAGCCGTATTTCCTGCCGATGAACTCGATCAGCGCGCTTTTCCAGCAGGCCTACACCTTTCCGCAGGTTGCGCTGTTCTCGACCGAGTTGTTGCGTGACTTCTTCCGCGAGGAGAAGATCGGCGTATTCTCGCGGCCGAACGCTGAAGCGAACGCCATGATCTTCAACAATGCGATTCAGCAGTTCCACCCACGCAGGGAACAACTCCAGCGCAGTCGTCGTCGGTTGCTTTTCTACGCGCGGCCGGAAGACCATGCGGCGCGGAATTTGTTCGAGCTCGGGATGATTGCGCTGGCACGGCTGGTCCAGGACCCCCGTATCGATCTCGCGAAATGGTCCTTCCACGGCATCGGCTCGATCGACAGGACCAACATGCTGGAGCTTGCACCAGGCGTTCCGCTCGAACTCGTGCCCAAGACCAGCCTGCAGGACTACATCGACATGATGCCGAACTTCGACGCGGGGCTCTCGCTCATGCTCACGCCGCATCCGAGCCTGGTTCCGCTGGAGATGGCCGCAGCCGGCATGCTGGCGGTCACGAACACCTTTGCCAACAAGACTGCTGCGCGGCTGGAAGCGATCTCGGCCAACCTGATCGGCGTGGCGCCGACCGTGGAGGCGATCCTGGAAGGATTGGTCGAGGCCATGCGCAGGGTGGAGGATGTGGAGGGACGACTGGCCGGTGCACGCGTTGCCTGGCCGTCTGACTGGGACAGCGCCTTCCCGGCCGAAACCATGTCGCGGATCCACGAGTTCCTGGATTCGAAGTGACCGAACGCCGCGCAACGCGAAAGGCCGGCACGTTGGACGGCGCGGTGCCGGGCGGCTCGCGCACACCGGACAGCGTGCTCCGCGCCACCGGCTCCCAGTCGAGATCAGCGAGGCAACGATGACCCGCACCGGCAAGCCCTACGATGAAGCCTTCTTCGACGCCCAGTCGCAACGCAGCCTTGAATCGGCGCGCGTTGTTCTCGGCTACCTCTTCCCGATGCTTCATCCACGACGCATCGCGGATATCGGCTGTGGCGTGGGAAGCTGGCTTCGCGCTGCGATCGAGCTGGGCACGGAGGACGTGGTCGGCATCGATGGGGACTACGTCGATCGAGCCGCCCTTCTCATTGACCCCGACCGGTTTCTTCAGGCCGACCTTGCGGTAACCCCCTTGCAGCAGGCCCTCGGGCGCCACGCCGCGACCCGCTTCGACCTCGTGATCTGCATGGAGGTTGCGGAACACCTTCCGCACGCGCGCGCAGCCTCACTGGTCGCGGAACTGGCGTCGCTCGCCGACATTGTCCTGTTTTCCGCCGCCGTTCCCTTCCAGCACGGCACCCACCATGTGAACGAACAGTGGCCGGAATACTGGTCCATCCTGTTCCGCGACCAGGGCTTTGCGACCTTCGACCCGTTCCGCTCAACGCTATGGGCAGATCCACGGGTCGAGTGGTGGTACGCGCAGAACTGCCTGGTGTTCGCGCGAGAGGGCAGCCAGGCCGCGGAACGGATCCCGGCCGGCTCCCGCGCAGATGGCAAGGGCCTTGCCCTGGTGCACCCGGAGAATCTGCTCTCCAACCTGCTCGGCCTGCCCCGGCGCTACCGGCGAGAGGCTTCGGCGGAGGAGTTCGCCGACCTTCGCAACCTTGCCGCGGCCAATCTGCGACAGGAAGCGAAACTGCCCACCCTCGCCGCTGTCGAACGAGCGATGGTGGCGGGTCCGGACGCCCGGGACGTCTTTCCCTGGACACGCACTGCGACCTACCAGCCGGAGGAGGAGATCGCCAAGCTCCAGCAGCATCTCCTCGCTGCGGAACAGGCCTGTCGAGACCTTCGCGACGCACACGATGCCGAACGTGCGGCCCGAAGTGCGGAACGCGCAGCGCGCGAGGCTGAACGCATGGCCCACGGGACTGAACGCGCCGCCTACGAGACTCAACGCGCCGCCTACGAGACTGAACGCGCCGCCTACGAAGATGAACGTGTGGCGCGCCTGAAGAACGAGGCGGCGCTCCGGGAACGGGTCCAGGCTCATTCGGCCGCGCGGCATCACGCCGAGGTCAGGATGAGGGAAGCCTGCGACGTCGCGGCCAAGGAGACGGAGCAACTGCTTGCGACACGACGCGACATCGCCGCGCTGCAGGAGGCCCTGCGCAGGGCTGACGCTGAGAACGCCGCGCGCGCGCACGTGCAGGTAGTCCAGACGGTGGCCGCGGCGCCGCAGGTTGCGGATGGCCCGCTACCGCGGCTGCGGGGACGCATCAAGGCGGTAGGCCGGCTTCTGCCAGTCCCGGTGCGGCAACGCATTCGCAGGCTTCAGGGCATCCGGCCGGGCGCTTCCGCGCCGGTCATGCCCCCGCCGGAGCCGGCACCTCCGTCACCCGAGCCGATCATCGATGCCGAACCGGTTCACGAGAAGGCGCCGATCCGGCAATTCGGCGCCACGCTTGGCGACGTCCACGCGATAACGCTGGAGGCCGCTGTCGACCGCCTGCGCCACTTTCCACTTTTCGACGGCGAGGATTACCTGCGCCGCTATCCTGACGTTGCCCAGGCCGGGATCGAACCACATGCACACTTCCTGCAATCAGGCGCCCTCGAGGGCCGCGGCGGGATCGGTCAGGAGGACCTTGCCCGGGTGTTGAGCGGCTTCCGGCTTTTCGAGCACGCGAAGCGTTCCCTCGATGAACCCGCGGAGGAGGCCGGAGAGTTGCAGCGCCTGGTCGCTGCCACCGGCCGGATTGGCATCTACGCGAGTTCGCAGGGCAATGTCTTCATGGAGGAGATTGCCGGGGACCTCGCCGCGGATCTCCGCTGCGTCGGACTCGACGTCGATCTGCTCGACGAGTGGTCGGACATGAATGCCCGGCCGCCGATCTCTCTTTTCGTGGCGCCGCACGAATTCTTCATCCTCGGGCGGGGGCGCGACTGGGTGCGGGACGATGTCATCTCGCACAGCTTCATGCTCGGCACCGAACAGGTGCAGACCAACTGGTTCAACCTCGCGCTGCCGTTCGTGCTCATGTCGCGCGGCGTGCTCGACATCTGCGCCCAGACCGCCGATCTTTTTCTCCGCACCGGCGCCGGTGCGCTGCACGTGCTGCCGGGCGCAAAGCCGCGCATGTGGAGCCTCAGCGAGCGGGAAAAGGCGCATCCGCTTTTCCGGGCGCTGCCGAGCGCGGCCCGGGACGTTCCACTACCCGACAGGCCCTTCGCGGACCGGCCGATCGACATCGCCTTCTTTGGCACGTCAAGCCCGCGGCGGGACGCCTTCATGGCGCGCAATGCCGGCTTCCTCGCCGATTACGAGACATTCGCCTACCGCCGCCACGCGACCAGCGGGCCAATCCTGGGCGACGGCGAGGACGGCATGCTGACGCAGATCGCCGGTCACGTGTCCGGCCATGCCAAGATAACCCTGAACATCCACCGCGACGAGCTTGGATATTTCGAGTGGCACCGCATGGTCCGGCTCGGCATGTGTGCCGGAAGTGTCGTTGTGTCGGATCCCTGTCTGCCCAACCCGAACTTCGTGCCAGGCGAACACTATTTCGAGGAGATCCCGCGGCATATCCCGGACCTCATCGAATGGCTGCTGCGGACACCCGATGGACGGCGTGAGGCCGCGCGGGTCCAGCGCAACTGCAGGAACCTGCTGACCAGCGACCTCGCGCCGCATCACACGGCGCTGAAGCTGTTGCGGTTCTTCGCGTCCCACAGGGTCGAAATTGATGCGCTCGCCAGGGAGGCCCGGGCACCATGATGCGTATTCCGCCGGCAGAGATCCTGTTCGAAAGCACGCGGGACGACGCCCCCGACCCGTCCCTGGTGACGGTGGCCGTGAGCCTCTACAACTATGCCCAATTCGTACCGCAATGCCTCGCCTCCATCGCCGCGCAGCGACACAAGGCCCTGGAGCTCATTGTCGTGGACGATGCCTCGGCCGTGGATGATTCAGCCGCCGTGGCGCGGGATTGGATGGAGGCGCAGCACGAGCGCTTCACGCGGGTCTGCCTCATCCGGCACCGGCGCAACCAGGGCCTGGCGGAAGCGCGCAACACTGCCTTCTCGCAGGCTCGCGCAAGTCATGTCTTCGTCATCGATGCCGACAACGAAATCTACCCGCGCGCGATCGGCCGGCTGCAACAGGCGGCGAACGACAGCGGCGCCGCGGCAACCTATTCTCAGCTGGAAGTCTACGGGAACCGCCGCGGCATTGGGCTGGCCGATGTCTGGCAGCCGAATCGGTTGCGTCACGGCAACTACATCGATGCGATGGCGCTGGTTTCGCGCCAGGCCTGGTCCGATGTCGGCGGCTACACGCATCTCGAGGGCGGTTGGGAAGACTACGACTTCTGGTGCAAGTTCATCGAACATGGCTACGAAGCCCTCTTCGTGCCGGAAATCCTCTGCCGCTACCGGGTTCACAGCACCTCCATGCTCCGCACCGAGACATCGACCTCCTATGAAGCGCTCTTCAGCCAAATGACGTTCCGCCATCCGTGGTTGCGGCTCGCGCCGATCACGGAAGAATGGAAGGGCTGAGGCATGGGCCTCGCGCAGGCAACGGAAGCCAGATCATTGCTGCAGGCTTGGGACAATGCTGCCGCGGAGATCCTGTTCCGGAAGCGATCTCCCGACCCGCTTCTACAGCCATATAGTCTCGAGCTGCCGCTGGGCTATGCGCCGCCGGAGACTTCGCCGCCACCCAGCATCGCCGTCATCCTGCATGCGTTCCATCTCGAGCTTCTCGATGAGTTCCGCCTCCACCTGGGGAACATCCCCTTCCCGGCCGACCTGTTCATCAGCACGGATACGGAGGTCAAGCGTGCAAGGATCGAGCAGGAGTTTGCGGCCTGGCACACCGGACGCGTTGAGGTGCGGGTGTTTCCGAATCGCGGGCGTGACGTCGCGCCGAAGCTGGTTGGGTTCTCGGTGGTTCACCGTCGCTACGAGTACGTGCTGCACCTTCACACGAAGCTCTCCTCGCACGAAAGCCGGCTGGCCGGGTGGCGCGGCTACATCCTGGGAAGCCTGCTCGGGTCGCCGGAAATCGTACGCAGCATCTTCGAGACATTCCGCAGCGCGCCCTGGCTCGGCATGCTGGCTCCGCAGCACATCGACATGCTGCGTCCCTGGATCGGCTGGGGTGCGAATTTCGAAGCCGGCAGGGCGCTGGCGGAGCGGATCGGTCTCGTGATCTCGGACGACGATCCAATCGACTTTCCTTCCGGCTCGATGTTCTGGGCACGAAGTGCGTCGCTTCTCCCCCTCATCGACCTGGACCTTGGCTTCGACGATTTCCCCGAGGAAGCCGCCCAGACGGACGGCACACTCGCCCATGCGATCGAGCGACTGTATTTCCACGTCTGCGAGAAGGCGGATTATGGCTGGATGAAGATCGCCACCCGCGGAGCCCTGCATGACGAGCATGGCGTCACGGCGATCACCGGGCAGGACGCACTGAAGCTGTTCCTGGCGCGGCGCCGCATCCGACTTGCTGATCCGGCAAGAAACAGGAAGGACCATCCTGTCGATCCGCCGTCGCAGTTCGCTTATCCCAGCCCACGCCGCCTGCCTCGCATCGACTGGGCCAGGGCGCTCGGAACCGGATGCGCCATCCAGAAGGCCGGACGGCTGGCCATCATAGTTGCCGAGGCGGGACCGGCGGGCGAGGCCCTCGCGCGATGTGCCCGGCAGGCTGTCAAGCGCCTGCCGCGGGACCTGGAGGGCGACGTCATCAGCGCAACGCCGCTCGCGGATCGGTCGCCGAGGGACGACCCGGCCGCCTGGAACGGCGCGCTGCGGCACGCCTTCGCAGCGGGCGCCCATGCTGCCATCCTCGTTGCCGCACCAGGCTACCTGCATGCGGGGAGCATTGCGGCGCTGGTCGAGATGCACGAGGCTTCCTGCGGCCGTGCCTTGCTCGAGGCAGCCCAATTCCCCGCGACATCCATCGACGCGCTTGCCGATGGCAGCTTTCGCGTGAACCGGATTGGCAACCCGGTCATGGCATTCGCCCGCGATGCCTTCGAGGCCTGTGATGGGTTCGACGAAAATCTGACCGGCGCCCATGCGCGCGTGGATCTTTCGTGGCGCGCTGCCGCCATGGGCCATCCGCTGCTGCGCTGCCCGCGTGCCCTCTTCATCGATCTTCGGCCCGGCCCTGCGGGCAACGACGAGGCGGCGAACGGCTACCGTCTCGCCGTGAAATGGGGGAGTGCTGCTGCGCAAGCCCATTTCGCCCGGCTTCTCAAGGACACGGGCCTTGAGCTGCCGGAGGATGCCTGCCCCGCGGTGCCCGCGGAATGGCGGCACCTGGCCGATTTCTCCCTGGAACTGGAGGAGGGCAACGCATGACGACCGCGGCGCCGGGAGGCGGCCTCGACGTCCTTCTCGTATTCGAGGACCTGGTCGATCTGCCGAGGCTGGAGCAAGGCGTCTTCGCGCTTCTCGGGGCCGCGTCCGACGCGCATGGCGCCGTGGCCTCCGGCCTCAGGCCACTCTGTATCCATCTCTGCCTGCCGCGGTTTTCCGTCGCGGAGTTGCGGGCCGTGCGCAGTGCCACGCAGCCAATCCGGGATCTCTGCCCGGAGATGGCCGTGCGCTTGCACAACTGGCATCTTCCCGAACCCCATGGTCTCGGCGTACCGCTCCTCAACCTGGGCCTGGAGCGGGTCGAGGGGCGCTACCTCGGCTGCGTCGAGATCGGGCAGTTGATGCATCCCGGTGCCTATCGCAGGCTGCACGACAGGCTGGTCGAAACGGGCGATGCACTCGCTGTTGGCGGCGTCGAGGAGGTGCCTGTTGCCTGGTGGGGGGACGTGATCCTTCCCGCGCAGCGGCGGCAGTCCCTGAAACCTGAATGCCTCGACCTCCCGCAGGTGGCGCCCGCCTTCCTCCTTGACCGCTGGCGCATTTGCTCGTCGGAACTTCGGCTGCGCGCGGCTTGGTCGGGAAACCCGCTGCGGGATCTGGTGACGTCGATATCCACGAGCTACCCTACTGATCGCACGCTGGCCGATACCGCCCTTTGCGTTCACCAGGTCCTGGTCGCGAACACCTGAGCGGCCGCTCACGCGCAATGGGTGGGTCAATCCGCGAAGGCAGCAGCGCCGGGACCATGTGCGCATCCGGAGCGTCGCGCGATGTGCCGGGTCGGCTCATGCCGACCAGGCCCCGGAGACATCGCCCCGGCGACCTGGCCGCCAGGACAAACGTCATCCAGGTCCGCTCAACCTCGCCACGACGATGTCATGATGGTCGTCCCATATGCGCGGGATGTAGCTTACAATGCGCAGGCCGCAATCCGGAAGGTTTCTGCGAAACCACGCTTCATTCGTCAACGAAATTCCGTAATGCTCGTTCGTCAGCGCAACGCCATACTCCTTGCCGCCGGTACGGTAATCGCGATAGCCGAATCCGGTGTTCTCGAACTCATCGATCAGCGCCGTGGCCGTTTCGGTATCAAGCCCGTACCCTTGCGCACGCAGGCGGGGGATTATGCTTGGTCCGTGCGATGACACGACAAGCCTGGCATCGCCCGTCATGTGCCGCCGCATCGCCGCCAGAAACATCCGGGTCTGCAGCGGAGGAAGATGGGTAATGAGCGATCCCACCCATATCAGGTCGTGCTGCTCACCGAGCTGAAGCTGGCTGAAATCCTTCACCGAGACGGCGGCGTCGGCCTGGAATTGCGCGGTGCAAAAATCCACCCCTTCGCGATCGAGATCGCACGCCGTTATGGAGGCATTCGGAAAGCGCGCGCGCAGAACCCGTGTGACGCGCCCGAAGCCGCATGGCAGGTCCAGGATCTTCCGGGGTTCGGCTTCGCCGAGAGCGAGTTCAAGAATCGAGATTGCCGAGAGTCCAACGGAGAGATAATGCGCGTCGCTATCGGCATGCATCGTGTCACGCGGGGAAAGCGTGCGGTTCAGGGTCTGGAAGGGATAGTCCGCAGGAATGTTGAGTTTACGGGTGGCCGTCATCTCGTTGACCTTCGACTGATTTCAGGGCGAGCGCGCGCCAGCTGCGCCCTGTCTTCCTTCAGTCTGTGTCAAGCTTGAACGCGACACCATTCAAAACCAGGACATCCTTCAGGTTCCGTCTGAACCATGCCCCGCGTCGGACATGGCGCGCGGGGGGAATGCAGGTCGCCATTCATGCCCAAGCGCCAGGCTGAGGTTGGGGCTGTGGAACGGATCCTCCGCGCAGACCGCGGCCCAGCGCTGCCGCACCCTGCGGCTTTCCGCGGCCTGGAACGCGGCGCGGTCGCCCGAATAGTGGTTGCCGTAGGTCAGAAGTTCATGATGATGCAACTCGGCCTGCGGCGCGTAGACGATGCCGTGCCCGGTTTCGCCCACCCGCAGCGCGAAATCCACGTCGTTGAAGGCGCTGGGATAACGTTCGTCGAGACCCCCGACCAGCTCGAACAGGTTGCGGCGCACCAGCATGCAGGCGGCGGTGACGGCCGAAAGCTCCTGCGCCAGAACCGCACGCGACATGTAGCCGGGATCGTTTCCCGGCAGGTGGCGATGCGCGTGCTCGCACAGGCCCGAGAGGCCCATGATGATGCCGCCGTGCTGCACGCTGCCATCCGGATACAGCAGTCGCGCACCCACCATTCCCACCTGCGGGTCGTGCAGGAAGGCGCACATCCAGCGCAGCCAGTCGCGCCTGATGGGGGTGACGTCGTCGTTCAGCAGCAGGATGTGGTCGCCCTGCGTTCGCGCCGCGACGTGATTATTGGCGGTGGAGAAGTTGAAGCTCGGCGCCTTGAGCCAGCTGACCGTCGCATTCGGATGGCGGCCAAGCGCCTCCGCCGCCGCGCGCTGGCGGGCATCCAGCGGACCAGGCTGCATCACCACCACATGCAGTTCGAAGCCTGCATGATCCGTTCCGTCCAGGATGGCGCTGATGCAGGCCTGCGAGTGCCGCGCCCGCAGCGTGGACGGCACGATCGCCGTGACGCGTTCTTTGCGCGTGTCGGGCGCAAGTTGGAAGCGCAGCGGCACGCTGGCGATCGGCGTGATGGCGGGACCGCCGCCCTGCAGGTGCCGCGATACAATCTCCGCCAGCGCCTCGGGTGCCGCCGGCTCCGCATCCGGGCGGCGATGCGCCAGGATGTATGGGATTCGCTGGCTGAACGGCCGCGGATCGGCGCGGTAGCGGGCGAGCCAGGTGGCAAGGCGCAGCGCCTCCGCCGTCTCCGCCACCTCCGGCGCATGCCGCAGGAGCGTATCGCGCCGAACCAGCCAAAGGCCACGCGACAGGGTGCCGGACAGCATCAGCGCCAGGTTCGGGCGTGGCTTGAAGCGCGGGGCATGGCGCGTGCCGTCCAGCGCCATGTCATCCTCGTCGGCAAACGCGATCTCCGCCGCGCCGAACCTCTGTGCGCACAGTTGCGTCGCATGCGGCGGCAGCATCTCACCGGCCTGGAGGATGCCGATGACAGCGGCGTCCAGCCCCGCGATGACGGGCCGCAGCAGTGCGCCGGGATGCAGGACCGCATGGCCCGGGCGCGTCGGCTGCGCCGCGAGAGACGCCAGCGTCGCGGCCAGCGCGGGCGATTGCGAATCCTGTGCCAGCACGATGTAGGTGATGCGCGGCAATGCGGCGTTCACCGGAAAATCCGACGCGGGCCATTGGTCGAACAATGCGATCCATGTCGCGTAGGAGTGACGGGACTCCTGCGACCTGTTCGCGGCCAGCGCCAGCACGTGCCGCAGTTCCCGGCGCAGGTTGCGCGGGCGGGTCAGCGCCATGCGTGCCAGGCGCGCGACGTCGCGCCGCGGGGCCTGGCGCAACAGCCGGATTGCGGCCGCGACGCGGCCCAGCGGCTGCAACACGAACGCTTCCGCACGCAGTCCGGCGGCAGGACCCAGGGCCGAAAGACGGGCCTCGCGAATTTCGCCAGGGACATACCAGACCATCGCCTGCGCCTCCCGCCCGGAATCCCGCGAGGGCAGCGCGTGCAGGTACAGGTTGCCGCACAGGGAGGTTCCGGCGGCATCGTGCAGCGTCACATAGGGAACGGTGGCATCCTCCAGCCCGTCCATCGCAAAGAAGATGCGGTACCAGGCGCCTTCGGGCGGTGGCTCCAGGCGCAGGGAGCGGATCAGCACCGGCTCGCGCTTCATCGCCGAGCCCGCGTATCCGGTGGCGCCGGCGGCAGGTTGCGCCGCCGGGTCAGCGCGCCCCGGATCGGCGCCGGGTGGAGGAGGTCAGGTTTATGGCGCAAGCCTAGCAGCCACTCCATCAGGATCTGGTTGTCGTCGAGGTGTTGCCTCCCGATGTCGGGCTATAGAGCAGGAATCCGCGACCGGGGCAAAACGCGGATCATCGGCATGTTGCGCCACGGGCTGGTCCGACCGGGGATGGCACCCTGACCGGCAGGACCTGGCTTCACCGCAACGACGCATCGCCTTCACCGCCCGCGGTGGAAATCTACAGCAGTTGGCTAGAGACGCGCCCAGACCTCCGTGACCGCTCGGCGCAGCGAATCCCGAAGCGGCACGTCGGTGCGCAGGCGGACCACGGGCGTTCCCGGAAACTCCGCCTGCGTCTCCAATTGCCAGCGCCGGACCACCGCCGCGGCATCCGGCCCTTCGGGCTTCGAGCGCTCGGCATCGCGCCGGATCGCCGTTTCCATCGGCGCCTCGAGGCGCAGCACGAGGCCGGGTCGCGGCAGCGTGGCGTGCAGCCTGTGCTCCTGGCGCATCAGCCAGCGCTTGAGCGGCGACCCGCATGCGGCGATGGTCGCCGCGTCGAAGCAGCTGCTGTCGATTGCGCCCTCGGTGGCCGAGGGGTAGCGGTCGCTCACCACGATGGCGCCGGCGGCGGCGGCCCGCCGGCTGCGTTGCAGCAGCGCGCGCCGGTCATGGGCCAGAAGGGTCATGCGCAGCACGTACAGCAGCGAATGGCCGCGCCCGCGGCGCTTCTCCATGCTGTCATAGGCGCTTGGCCGGTCGCCCGGGAACATGCGCCGAGCCAGGGGCAGCAGCATCCGCGGGGCCGCGGACAGCAGCGTCGCCGGTGGCTTTCCGGCATGGATCCGGATGACGTCGAGCTGCCCGGACAGGCTCTCAGCGATGCCATCGCCCAGCGTGGACTTGCCCGTGGCCTTCGGGCCTACCAGCGCCACGATGGTGCCGCCGGTTTCCAGCACCAGGTCCCGACGCCCCGAGATGCGGCGCTCCAGGGCTGCCGCCACCCGGTGCAGCCGGGACCGCAGCTCGGCGATGCGGCCGAGCCTGCGCAGGCCCCGCATGGTCCAGGCGAGGTGCACCCCGAGGCGCATGCGCTGCAGGAGTGCGCGTCGGTCGCCGATCGCCTCGACGAGCCGCCCGAACAGCTCCGCCCCGGCGCCAGGCACCAGGCCCGCGAACAGGTCGATGGCGCGCGCCTCATCGGCCTGGTCGCGCAGCCAGGCCAGTTCCTCGACCGTGGCGCCGTAGCCGCGATTCGCCATCACGGCCTCGACCGGGTCGGCATGCTTCAGCGCCACGCGCAGCACGAAGACCGCGAGTTCCGCCTCGGGCGTCGGAACCGGCCAGCCATGCAGCCGGCGGCATCCGGTCAGCAGCATCGGCTCGACCGGCAGGCGGTAGCTCTTCACCAGGCTGTCGCCGCCGACGATCTGCAGGTAGGCATGCAGGTGGATGAGGCCGCCGCTCGCTTCATCGAGCGCCACGGCGTGGAAGACGCCGGGATGGCCGAGGCCCGCGCGCGATCCCGTACGCCGGAACCCCGCCTCCGCCAGCGCCGCCTGGAACGCCACGGCATCCTCCCGGTGCACCAGCAGGTCGACATCTTCCATGCCGGTGAGCGCCCGCGCGAGGCGGATGTTGCTTTTCCAGTGGCAGTAGCGGATGCCGCGCTGGTCGAGCGCGGCGCGCAGCAGGCGGAGCGGCCGCGGAAGCACCCCCGGCGCGTCCGTCACCGGGTCCTCCGCCGCATCCGCCACGGTGACGACGCTCTGCACGTTCATCGCTCGACCTCCGCCTTCCCCATCGGCAAGGCCAGCCCGGGCCGGAGGCCGAGCCGGCGCCACGCGAACACCAGGATGAACAGGTTCCATCCGACCAGGCTGCCCGCCGAAGCCAGCGCGACGCCGAGCAGACCCAGCGGGCCGACGAGCAGCAGGGCGAACACGAAGGCCGCCGCGACCGCCGCGGCCAGGCTGGACGCCGCCGCAACCTCGTGGCCCGTCATCGTCAGCAGATGCTGCTGCGGTCCACAGGCCGCGGCAAAAAGCTGGGCCAGCACCAGAACGACGACCGCGGGCGCGCCAGGCGCGAAGGCCGGCCCGAACAGCGACAGCAGCGGCCCCGCCGCCGCCATCAGCGGCAGCGCGGCCAGCAGCGTGGCGGCCAGCGACAGCCGAGCGGCCCGCGTGCACAGCGCCTGCAGGCGCTGCCGCTCGCCCCGCGCATGCAGGTCGGCCACGGTTGGCGCGAAGGCCGATGCGATCGCCATCCGGGGCAGCGCGGCCAGCAGCGACAGGCTGTAGGCGACGGCGAAGATCCCGGCCTCATGCATCGCGCCGATCGAACCAAGGACCATGGTGCCGGCCCGGCCCATCAGCACATCCGCCAGCATCAGCACCGTCAGCGGCAGCGTCGGACGCAGCCACTCGCCCGGCGTCAGCGTCGGCGCGGCGGCGGCGAGTTCGCCCGGCCGCCGGCGGCGCAGCATCAGCCAACTGGCGACCAGGGCGCAGGCCCCGCCTGCCAGGAAGGCCACCGCCGCGGCCGGCGCGCCGGGCGCCATCCAGCCGGCCGCCAGCACCAGGACCAGCACCGCCACCGCAACGCCGTCCCGCAGGATGCGCTCGGGAACCAGCGCGGCGACGACACCGCCCCAGGCGCGCACGGAGGTGGCCAGGATCAGCTGGAGTGCCACCAGCGGCACCACGCAGAGGCCGATCAGGAAGGTCCGGGCCTGTTCCGATGCGGTGCCCTGCAGCAGCAGCACCAGCGCGATGCCGGCGGCCGCGACGCAGCAGGCCGAAACCGCCGTGGTCCACGCCGAGAAGTGGGCAAGGCCTCGGGCGTGGGACCAGTTCCCCGTCGCCCGATAGGTCGGCAGCAGCCGCAGCAGCGAAACGCGGAAGCCCAGCGTCGCCGCGTAGGCCAGCAGGGTCGTCCAGGCCAGGACATAGGCGTAGACGCCAAAGCTGGCCGGCCCGATCAGCCGTGCGGTCACGACCTGCGCGACATAGCTCAGCCCCGCGCCGGCAACGAGCACGGCCAGCGACCCGCCGCTGGCCTTGGCGAGGCCGGAGGCGCGGACGCGCAGGAGCCGGTCCGGGATGCCCCGGCGCAGCAGCATCGGCCCGGCCATCAGCTTCCCGCTCACGGCGTCGCTCCCTCCGTCATGGCCGGTCGGACGTGTGCGCGCACCGCCGCGGCGATGCGCAGCACGTCCTGGTCGCGGCCTGGCCCTGGCAGCCCCTCGACCCGCAGCACCGCCCGTCCCCGCCGCGGCATCAGGCGGCGCAACGACTCCGTCAGCCGCGCCTGTTCCGCAAGGGTGGCGAGGTCCAGTTCGAACAGCCGCTCGGCCGCCGACTGCCGTGCCAGGCGTTCGCGGAGCCGCGCCTGCACGATCTCCCGCGGGGTTTCCACCCACACCACCAGGTCGGCGGGCGGAACCAGATCCAGCGCGGCGCCCAGCCCGTCCTCGGCACGACCCGCGCGCCCGGAACGCGCCGCGAGGGAGCAGGTCGCGGAGAGGTAGCCCTGGTCCAGGATGACGATGCTGCCGGGGGCCCGATGCGCCGACAGCGTCCGGTGCAGGCGCGAGAGGTAGCGCCGGCTGCGGAGATGCACGATGGGTGCACGTGGCGGAAACAGCGCCAGCAGCCCCACCCCGACCGGATCGCCGGAGCGCAACTCCCCTACCGCGCCGAAGATCTTCGTTGCGCGGCTCAACGGCGCGACCACCATGCGTTCGAGCGCAGATCCCGGTCGCGACGCCTCATGCTCGGCGGGCCGGGCGCTGGACACGACCTCGGCGCGATGGCCCGTCGCCTCCAGCGCCCGGCGCAGGGCCTGCGCAAAGGTCGTCTTGCCAGCGGCCGCCGGCCCGAACAATTCGACGACGACGGGCCCTGCACGCCCCGCGGCATCCTGCCGCGCCCGGCGGTGCAGGACGGCCGTGACGTGCTCCGCCTCATGGTCACGGAGCTCGGCCAATCTCCCGCCTCCCCAGCCTGCTGCCTGGACGGCGCGCCATGTCGCCTCCCGGGGCGATGCGACGCGGCCGCGCGCTCATCGCCGCAAGCCTGCCGCAAGCCTGGCGCGCTCGGACTCAGCCAGGTCCGAAGCAGGCAGGATCCGTGCTTCCGGGCGAGGTGCGGAGGCCTCCGGCGTGCGGCTGTTCGCCGGCAGCGCGGGCCGCGTGCCGGCGACGACCCCAGCCAGCGGCGGCGCACCGCCACCCCGCCCGAGATCGACGATGTCGCCAGGCTGCAGCTCGGTTTCCCAGTCGGCCCTGACCAGGGCAGCGCCACCGGTGCCGGCGCGCACCAGCGTGATCGTCAATTCGCCCGGCTCGCTGGTCGGAACCGCGACACCCAGCAACCGCAGTCTCTCCTCGATGCTCTCGAGCCGGGCGCGCGCGGTCGCCACCTTCGGAACCGCCTCCTGCAACTCCGCCAGCAGGCGGATACGGCGACGATCATCGGCGCGTTCGAAGTCCCGCAGCAACTCCGCGCGCTGCCGCCGCACGGAGACCAGCTGCGCCGAGGTCTGCAGGGCCCGGGTCGAGGAGAACAGCAGGACCCGCCGCGCATCCGTGGCGCGGGATTGCGTGACCATGCCGCGGGCGAGCAGCTGCGTCGTCCGCTGCAACTCCGCGGTATCCGCCTCGACGCCCTCCTCCTCGCGCTCCTGCTGCGCGGTCAGGGACTCGATCTGGCGCCCGGCTTCCGCCGCGGCATTGAGCAGGTAGCTCTTCTCCCGCTCGTGGTCGGCGGCACGGTTGCTGCGATACTCGGCCTCCCGCGTCAGCAGCTGTTCCAGCACGCGGTCGGCGACCGGTGCGGGCGGCAGGCTCGCGCGATCGAATTCAGCATCGTCGCCCAGTTCCGCCTTCAGGCGCCACGCGCGCGCCAGTTCCGCCGCGAGGGCGATCCAGACGGTGCCGAATTCACCGCGCAGCTGCGCCGCCTCGCCATGCGTGCCGACCTCGGGCCGCAGCAGGGTGAACCCGCCGGCCGCCGCCATCACGTGGCGCACCGTCATGCCGGGGCGGAACGGCTGCTCGCCGGGCCGCGCGACATTTCCTGTGATGGAAACCGGCCGGTATTCCGCGATGGACGCCGAGATCTGCTCCCGGTCCACGAAGCGCAGCAATTCCCGGCCATCCGCCAGGTAGGTCCGCAGCGGGCGGCTGGCGAGCGCTGTCTGGATGCGCGCCTCGACCTCGGCGAGTGTCGCGCCGGCGGCAGCGACGCGGCCCGCCAGGGGTATCGGCAGGCTGCCATCGAGCTGCACCGCGACGCGCCGCAGCAGTTCCGGCCAGCCTGCCACGGACACCTCGATCACGTCGCCGGGCTGCAACCGATAGGCCGCGGCCTGCGCCGGCAGATGCACAAGGCAGAGCATCGCCGCGGCGCAGCTTGCCGCCCGCATCATCCGCCGGAAGCCGGCGCCGGTCAGGGCGGATTCCTGCGCATCCGCAGCCGGCCCCTGGTACCAATGCCTTGGTCCTGCAATCACTCCACCACCTCCGGCTCGCGCCCGACTTGGCGCCGTCTGGCGTAAGGCCATGCCACGCATACGCTCAGGTGACGTAGTCGCGTTCACGGCGCACCCGCCCCTCCTCCAGCCGGCGGCGCCACCACGCCGCCGTCCGCGCCAGTCCCTCACGCAGGTCAACCCGCGGATGCCAACCCGTGGCAGCCGAGAAACGACTCGCATCGGCCAGAAGCTCCCGCACCTCGGAACGCTCCGGGCGCATCCGCTCCGCGTCGGTCTCGATCGGCTTGCTGCTTCCGGTGACCTCGATGACCCGTTGCGCGATCTCGCCGATCGTCACCGCGACACCGCTTCCCGCATTGTAGGCGCTGCCGAACTCCACCTGGGGCGCGCTCCCGATCGCCAGGAAGGCGGCTACCGTGTCGCCGACGAAGGTGAAGTCCCTGACCGTCGAGAGGTCACCGACGCGAATGGTCGCCACCTTCGGATCGAGCGCCTGGCGCAACAACGTCGCGATCACCGCCCGTTCGCTCTGACGGGGGCCGAAGGTGTTGAAGGGCCGCAGGATGGCCACCGGCAGGCCGAACGACCGTGCGAAGGCTTCCGCCATCATGTCGGCGCCGATCTTGGACGCCGAGTAGGGCGACTGGCCCTGGAGCCGGTGCGATTCCGCAATCGGCGAGACGAGTGCCGAGCCGTAGACCTCGCTCGTCGAGGTGTGCACGACGCGCAGGACGTCGTTGCTGCGCGCGGCCTCGAGCACATTGAGCGTGCCGAGCACGTTGGTGTCCACGTAGGATTGCGGCGCCGCGTAGGAGTAGGGAATGGCGATCAACGCCGCCAGATGGAACACCACGTCCTTGCCCACCGCGAGGCGCCGCATCAGCGCGGCATCGCGCACGTCGCCGCGCACCGCGTGGATGCTTTCCCGGATCGCCGGCGGAAGGTCGTCGAGCCAACCGAGTGAATCGAAGGAGTTGTAGAGGGTGAGTGCCGTGACGTTCGCGCCGCTGCGAACCAGCTGCTCGGTGAGGTGCGAGCCGATGAAGCCGTCGGCACCGGTGACCAGGACATTGATGCCCTGGTAGCCGGTGGCCACGCGCCCAGCGCCTTCGTCCATGCCCCTGCTCCCTAGATCCGCACGGTGAAGCTGGGCGCCCTGCCGAGCTCACCGCGCGATCCCGCCGCGCCCATGGCGGAGGATGGGCCGGTGGCGGGCAGGGAAAGTCCACCCCGTGTCCTGTACAGGCCCACCACGGCCAGCACGCCGCACAGGATCCATCCGATGTCGGACAGCAGCGTGCGCTTCGGGTAATAGGCCAGGTCGAGCTGCGCCTTGGTCGGGAACAGCACCTGCCGGTACAGCCGGGCCGGCTCCGCGCCCGGTGGATAAAGGGCACCCTCGTCGCGGAATGCCACCTGGCTCGGCCCGAAGATGCCGGGCCGGTAGGCCAGCACGGCGCGATTCGCATCGTCGAAGCAATCCGCGAAGGCGAGGCTTTCCGGCCTCGGCCCGACGATCGACATCTCGCCCTTGAGGATGTTGTAGAGCTGCGGCAGCTCATCGAGCTTGGTGATCTCGAGGATCCGCCCGATCGGCGACATCCGGTCATCGCCCCGCACCGTCAATGGCCGCCCGGACTCGACCGCGCACTTCTTGAACTTGCGGAACTTGAACAGGCGGAAATGGCGCCCATCCTGCCCCAGGCGCGTCTGCGCGAAGAAGATCGGCCGGCCACTCTCGATCAGGATCGCCAGCGTCACCAGCAGCAGGACCGGGCTGAGAAACAGGATGCCGAGGCCGGCGAGGACCACGTCGAGAGCGCGGCTTCCGAGGGAATTCCGCCTGGCCTGGAAAGGCTGGATGTTCATGTCAGCGCTCCCTGAAGCTGGACGGCCCTGGCCAAGGCGGTCACGACCGTCGTGACATCCGCGAGCTCCATGGCCGGATGCAGCGGCAGCGTGATCTCGCGCTCGCAGAACTCCTCCGTGACGGGCAGGCTCAGGCCAGGAAAGCGGTCGAGATAGAAGGACAAGTGGTGGACCGGCGGGTAGTGCACCGTGGTCTGCACGCCGGCCTCGCGCAGGAAGATCGAGACGGCCTTGCGGGACAGACCCTTGGGCAGCAGGACCGGCATGATGTGGTGCGCCGAGGCGCCTTCATCCATGAAGGGCATGAGGATCTTGGGGCAATCCCGTGCGAGCGCCGCGGCGTAGGCATCGCGCAGCAGCCGTCGCTTGGCGTTCCAGGCGTCGAGCCGCTCCAACTGGACCAGGCCGATGGCGGCGCGCAGTTCGTCCATCCGGTAGTTGAAGCCGAGCATGGTCACGTCGTAATCCGCTGTGCGCGCATTCAGGCGCTCGAAGGTGCCGCTGGTCATGCCGTGGCCACGCAGCCGCCGCGTGCGCTCCAGCAGTTCCGGCGAGCGGGACAGGATCATGCCGCCCTCCGCCGTCGTCATGTTCTTGTTGCCGTAGAAGCTGAATGCGGCCGCCGCGCCATAGGTGCCGACACCCTCGATGCCGATCACATGCGCCGCATCCTCGACAAGGTGAATGCCGTGGCGCGCCGCGAGGTCCTGCCAGGCGGCGCGATCGGCCAGGCGCCCGGCGAAGTGCACCAGGATGACGGCGCGCGTACGTGGGGTGATCCTGGCTTCCACAGCCGCGACGGAAAGGATGGGGTAGTCCAGCGCCGCGATGTCGGCGAAGACCGGCGTGGCCCCGACGTACAGAACGCTGTTCGCGGTGGCCACGAAGGTGAGGGAGGGCACCACCACCTCATCGCCCGGCCCGATATCGAGCGCCGCCAGGATCAGGTGCAGCGCGGCGGTGCAGGAGCCGACGGCAACCGCATCGGCGGCGCCGTGCCGCGCCGCGAAGTTCTCCTCGAACCGCCGCACACGCGCGCCCATCGTGATCCATCCGCTGTCGATCGTCTCGCACAGCGCGCGCTTCTCCGCGTCGCCAAGCTCCGGCTGGGCTACAAGCAACACCTGCGTATCCTCCCGTGCAAATCGACCCTGCCGACACCGTGGACGGCGACGGCTGGCTCAGGCGACGAGCGCCACTTCCTCGAAGGCCGGCGGCTGTTCATCCCAGGCCAGGTTCTGTGCGGTCTGGAAGTCCTCGATACGCCCGATGTCGAGCCAGAGGCCGTCATGCAGGAAGGTCCCGGTGCGCACCCCCTCGGCCAGCAGGCACAGGATCAGGTCATCGAAGCCGAACGGCACGCCGTCCGGGATGTAGGACAGCGCCTGCGGTTCCATGCAGTAGACGCCCATGCTCACCAGGTTGGTCAGCACCGGCTTTTCCTTGAAGCTGGTGATCCGCCCGTTGGTCTGCTCGATGACGCCGAAATCCGTCTTGGTCCTGCGCAGCGACGTCGCGACCGTCACGATGTTACCCTGCCGGCGATGGCAGTCGGCGAAGCTGGCGAGACTTAGGTTGGTGAGCACGTCGCCATTGATCACCATGAAGGGCTCGTCGAGCTCCTCCTTCAGCATGCACAACGGGCCAATGGTCCCCAGGGGCTCCCTTTCCTCGGTATAGCGAATCCGCAGGTTCCACTGCGCGCCATCCTGGCAGAAGCTCTTGATCAGATGCCCGAGGTAGCCGGTGGTGATGTAGACGTCGCGGATGTTGTTGCGACGCAGCCAGTTCAGCAGCAGCTCCAGCACCGGCTTGGCGCCCACTGGCATCAGCGGCTTGGGCAGCACCATCGTGTAGGGCCGGAGACGCGTACCTTTGCCGCCACATTGAATGACCGCCTTCATTACCGCATGCTCCGTTCAGGAGTTTCGTGGCGTTCCGCCTACCATCGGGCGACGCCGTGATCTTCGCGCCAAATGCGGTCGCTGTAAGCGGTCAGGAAGGATATGCCCCCATTGGGCCAGCGTCCTTCGGTTCGATGCCTTCATGACATCGCCACGCTCTCCGAAGGGGTAATCCCTTGCCTACTCCAGAGGATGGTCGGAAGGCGATTTACGAACACGGACCCACGGTGCGACCCTTGGCCTGTCTGCGATGCCTGCGGCAGCGTCTTGGAGAGGACCGTCTTGCCCCGCGATATCCTGCTCGGCCTGGGTCTTGCGCTCTCGACAGCAACGCAGTTCCGCGTGCCAGGACTGCCGCTCGGCCCCGGCGAGCTGTTTTTGAGCGCGTGGCTTGTGCTTGCGACGACGGCGCAACTGGTCGGTGGGCGGCCTGCTGCCAATCAGGCCCTCGGACGTCTCATGACATTCTGGACGGTCCTGGCACTGGCGCTCTCGGTCGCGCTCGTGAGCGGCCTTGCGCGGGATCTGTTCCAGGACGTCGGCGGCATGCTGCACGACATCACCGCCTATCTCCTGATGATGGCGATCGGCCTGATGCTCATGCTGGAGCTGCAGGATGCGCGGCGGCGGAGAGGCGCCATCTGGATCTTCGTGGGCCTGAGCACGGCGATCCTGACCATCCAGCTGATCAGCGGCTTCGGGCTGAACCTGGTGCCAGGTGTCGACAACTGGTTCTACGACCGCTTCCGCGGCTGGTCGGAGAATCCGAATCAGCTCGGCTTCTTCGTGGTGGTTCTCACCTTCGTCGCGCTTCACCTGGCGGAGACCGCGCCATCGGCAACGGAACGCGTTGGCGGCCTGGCCTGTGCGGCGGTGGCAGGGCTCGCCGGCGTCCTTACGCGAAGCGATTCCTATGTGGTTGCCCTTCTCATCGGCGCCTCGGTCTGGGTCGCACTCACCGCCTTCGTCTGGTTCCGCACCCTCCGCTCCGGCCTGGTGCTGCGCGGCGCCACCGTGCTGTTCGCGCTTCTTTCGATACCGCTTGCGGCCGCGGCCTTCGCACCCTTCGCCGCCGCCGCGCTGGAGCGCATCGAGGATACCTCGGCGAGCCTGTACAACGACAATGAGCAGGGCGAGACGCGGCTGCAGCTCTGGATCGAGGCGCTGGACCGCGGCTACCAGTCCGGACTGATTGGCTTCGGCCCGGGGCCGCAGTTGACCAGCAAGTCGTACAAGCGCCCGCCGCCCGAGAAGTTCGAAGCCCACAACACCTTCCTCGACCTTTTCGTCCAAGGTGGCCTGGTGGCACTGGCGGCCTTCCTCTGGCTGGTTGGTTGCGCCGCACTGGGCGCATGGCGCACCCGGCTCGCCGGCATGCTGGCGCTGATCGGCGCCCTGACTGCGTTCGGGTTCTTCCACTACGTCGTACGCCAGCCGATCTTCTGGTTCGGCGTGGCGACCTGCCTGCTGGAGGCCAATCGGCTCGTCGCTGCATCGGGTCTGCGGCTCCTTCCTTTGCGAACGGAAGTATCGGCATGAACCATGGCTTCGGCGCCTCGCCGCCAATCGTGTTGCTCCTGAACATCCTGCGCCGCCGCTGGCGGGTCGTGGGCGCCTGCATGCTCACGACGGGGCTCATCGGCCTGGCGCTCGGTTCACTGGTATCGCCCGTCTACACGGCGAAGGTCCAGATCGTGCTCGACGAGCAGGTGGCCGCTCGGGCCGCGCGGTTCGACGATGCCTCGGTGCAGACCTGGGTCGAGCTTCTGTCGACGGCCAGCCACATACGGCGCCTGCATGCCAGCCTTGCCGAGGATCCAATCCAGCCCGAAGATGCGAGCTTTGTCCGGCCGCTTCTGACGGACCTGGCGGATCAGGTCGGCGCGATGCTGGATCCGGTGCTGAGTCGTACGGCGCCCGACGATTCAGGCACGGCGGGTGCCTCGCATGACCTGCAACTGCCGACGCTGAAGGAGCTGGAGCGCGGGCTGCGGTCCTTCAAGGAACGGCAGTCGCGCATCCTGTCCGTGACCTTCACCTGGACGGATCCAAATGTCGCGGCGGCCATCGCCAACCGTTGCGCGGCGCTGTTCCTTGAACACAACTTCCAGCTTCAGATGGCCGGCCGTGAACAGGCGCGGGAAGCGGTGCAGCGTCGCATGGCGCTTGCGCGCGCGGATCTGGGCCGGGCCGCCGCGACGCTGGCGCAGTTCCGCGTCGAGCATGGTGTCTCCGACGCCGACCGCGCCGACCAGATCGATACGCAGATCGCCGAGGCGAACCGCCAGCTTGCGATCGCAAGCTCGGGGCTCCAGGCGAGCCGGCAGCTCGGAGCGCTGGACGGCTCGGTCGCATTCGCCGCGCGGCTGCCTGTCGGCGCGCAGCCCGCCTCCGTTCCCGTGCCGGCGGGAAATGCCGATTCGGCGATCCTCGAATCGCGCGTGCAGTACCTGGTCCGCAGGCTTGCGGTCCTTCAGGAGGCGAGCGCAGGTGCGCGGAGTGCGGAGGCGCGGTTGCGTGAATTGCGGCTCGAGGCGGGGGCCGCGGCACAGAGCTTCGAATCGCTTCTGAAGCAGGAGGCGGATTTGCGCGACGGCGCGATCCTGCCCGAGGCAAAGATCGTCTCCCTGGCCAATGCACCGAGCCAGCCGAGTTCGCCCGATCCCATCTTCTTCCTGCCGCCGGCGTTGCTGGTGGGCGCCATCGGCGGCGGGCTGCTCGCGATCGTGCTCGAGCGGATCGACCGGCGGCTGCGCACCGAACGCACGGCGGAAACCGCATTGGGCGCGCGCTGCATCGGCGTGATTCCACGCGTGCGTCGCACGGGAACGCTCGTGCCCCTGCGTACCCTGGCGTTGGAGCCCTTCGCTCCCTACACGCGGGCCATCCGATCCGTCACCATGACCGTGCTGGGATTTCCGACGGACCAGCGTGGTGGGAAGGTGATCCTGTTCACATCGAGCGCGAACCAGGATGGCAAGACCGCGCTTGCGGTCAGCTTCGCGTCCTACGCCGCCCTGCTGCGGCGCCGGGTCCTGGTGATCGACCTCGACCTGCCATCGCCCGAAGTGGGGCGCCTGCTCGGCGGCGCAACCGGGCCGGGTGCGCTGGAGGTCCTGAAGGGCGTGCCGGCGGAAAGCGCGATCCATCGCAACGGCGAGTTCGGCATCGACTACCTGCCGCTGTCGGCCGGCCCGGTCGATCCGCTGCTGCTGATGGCGGATGAAGGCATGCGCGCGCTGCTGGAGGCGCTGCGGCGCCGCTATGACTGCATCGTCATCGATGGTGCGCCGCTGCTCGGCAATCCGGAGGCACGGGTTCTCGTTGCGCTCGCGGACCACGTGATCCTGACGCTGCGATGGGGGTGGACGGAAGTCGAGACCGCGCGCGCAGCCATGCGGGAGATCCGCAAGGTGTCGAACCCCTCATCACGGTCCGCGTCGGTGAGCAGCGTGCTGACGGAGGTCGACCTCCGGCTCTACGCGACCTACCCCTCCGGCATGGAGAATGGCGAGAGCGGGGAACCACGGCTTTCCGACGCCCCGGATCGTGGGATAGCCGGTGCCTGACCGCGTCGGTGGATCGATGGCAGAAGGAAGAATTCCTTGAAGCTCAGGGCCAAGTTCCGTGCGGTGCGAGGCGGGTCGGTCCTTGCCGTGGCCATGGCGCTGGCGCTGCTGGCAGGATCCGCCGCGGCGCAATCCAGGGCCACGACGCCGCAGCATTATGTCGTCAGCCTTCGCGGCGTGTATCCGCCCGCGCTGGCCGTCGGATTCAATCTGGCCGATGTCAGCTCGAGGTCGGGGCTGGATCGGCTTCCCAGCGGCATGAAGGGCGTGCTCTGGCTGCGCAGCGGCTTCAACGGGCGGCGCAACGAATGCAGCTGGCGCATGGACGATGCCGCGGTGCTGGCCGCCGTCGCCTCGGTCCGGCGCCATCCCCGCTTCAGCGGAATCTACTTCATCGCCGACGAGCCACATCCCTCGTTGTGTCCGGAGGCACCGCGACGCATCGCGGAGCGGAGCGCGTTGATCCGCACCGCGCATCCCGGCGCCCGCACCTTCATCGTGGTTTTGAACACCTACAGGTATCCGGGCGAACTGGAGCAGCTGAAGGACACGGCCGACTACATCGGCATCAACCCCTACCCGTGCAACCGCCGGAACATCGGGCGCGGCTGCGATCTGGCTGCGATGCGCGCGCGGATCACGCAGGCACTTGCCGCCGGGGTCGAGCCCGAAAGGCTCGTGCCGGTCTTCCAGGCCTTCGGGCAGACCTGCACCACCTCCCAGCCCGGCTACCAGCGCCTGCCGACGGAGGCGGAGATGGAATCGATGCTCGCGGTCTGGGACGAGTTGGTGCCGCCGGCACGCCGGCCCTTCGACATGACCTACACCTGGGGTTCGCAGCCGCGGCACGCCTGCCCCAGCCTCTCCATGGCGGATGGCGGCGAGCATCCGAACCTGCGCGGCGTCTTCGCCGCCTACTTCGCGCGTCTCGCGGGGCGCTGATGCACGTCGCGGCCCGACCTGCGTGCGGCCTGCCCGAGAGCGTTGACCGGGAAGTGCGGCCATGACCGCGCACCTGCTGCTGGTCGGGGGCGAGGATCACGAGCTTCGCATCCCCTTCCTCCTCGCCTTGCGCCGCAACGGCTTCCACGTCTCGGCAGCCGGAACCGGCCGGCCGGAGCCCTTCGCCCGGGCCGGGCTCGCCTATCATCGCTTCCGCTTCGATCGTTCCGCCAACCCGCTCGCGGATCTGCGCAGCCTTGCCAGCCTCGCGCATCTGTTCAGGGAGGTACGGCCGGATGTCATCCAGTCCTTCGACACCAAGCCGAACATCCTCGTGCCCCTCGCCGCGCGCCGCCAGGTCCGTGCCAAGGTCATCCGGACCATCAACGGCATGGGCTGGCTGTACTCGTCGCGCAACCCGGTCGCGCTCGCACTCCGGCCCGTGTACTGCGCCTTGAACCAGGTCGCCACGCGCTGGACCGCGGCCACGGTGTTCCAGAACAGCGTCGACCGGGCGTATTTCGAAAGCCGCGGCATGGTCGGCGCCGGGCGGAGCCGGCTGATTCCCGGCTCCGGCATCGATGTCACGGCGTCCGAGCCGGCTTCCGCATGCGGCGATTCCAGCCTCGCCCTTCGCGAGCAGCTCGGCCTCGGGACATCGCCGGTCGTCATGACCGTCACGCGCCTGACCCGCCAGAAGGGCATTCCCGCCCTGCTGGGCGCGGCGGCGCTGGTCCACGCGGCGCGGCCGGAGGTCCGCTTCCTGCTGGTCGGGCCGCGCGAGGGCGAGGGACGGCTTGCCGTGTCGCAGGCCGAGATCGATGCGCATGCGCCCTACGTCATCGCGACGGGAAGGCGGCCGGATGTGCCCCGGCTGCTCGGCCTTGCGGATGTGTTCGCGTTTCCCACCGAATACCGCGAAGGTGTTCCGCGCGCCCTGCTGGAGGCGGCGCTGGCGGGCTTGCCCCTGGTCGCGACGCGGATGCCTGGCTGCACCGATGTGGTGGACCACGGCCACACCGGCCTGCTCGTGCCGCCCGGCGACCCACGGCAACTCGCCACGGCCATCCTCGAGCTGCTGGACAACCGCGACGCCGCACTGGCAATGGGCCTACGTGCCGCCGCGCTGGTCCGGCGGGAGTTCTCGCTCGATCTCACCGTCGATCGCTACGCCGGCCTCTATGCGGAGGTCCTGGCGGGTCACTGAGACTGGCTGTCGCGAACCGCTCAGCGCGGGACGCGTTGCCCCGCCAGGTCCCGCACGGCTTCGTCGAAGCGCGCCGCATCCGCGATCACCCGCGGCACCTTGTGCTGCCCGCCCAGCCGGCCGGTGTGGCGCATCCAGGCGAGGAAACTGCCCTCTGGCAGCAGGGTGACCCGCGGCGGTGCCAACTGGCCGGCGCGCCGGTGCGTGGCGTAGTCGTCGTTGCCGGCGCCGAGCCGCGCATCGATCGCCTCCGCCAGGCGGCCGGCCAACCCGCTTCCTGCGCAGTCCACCTCGATCAGCCAGTGGTGCCGCCCGCGCGATCCGATGATCTCCGGCCCCATGGTGAACTCCAGGACCTTGCCCCCTGCCCCCGCGGCCGCGGTCCACAGCGCCGTCTCGATCTCCGCGCTGGTCAGATGCTCGCCGAAGGCGGAGAGGTCCTGCGCCGTGCGACCGGTCACCAGCAGGCGTGGCGGGTCGCGCGACAGGAAGCGGACCGTGTCGCCCAGCACATAGCTCCACAGCCCGGCGCAGGAGGACAGGATGACGGCATAGTCCACGCCCGGCTCGACCGTGGCCACCCAATGCCGCGTCGGCTCCGCCGCGTGCAGTTCGGCCATCGGCACGAACTCCCAGAACACGCCACGGTCGAGGTTCAGCCGCAGCCCCTCGCCCTCGCCGCGGTCGGCGATGGCGCAGAAACCCTCGCTGGCCGGATAGACCTCCCGCGTCGCGCAACCCGGCGGCAGCAGGCGGCGGATGCGGTCGCGATAGGGCTGCCAGGCGGTGCCGCCATGCACCAGCAGCTCCAGCAGCGGCAGGGGGGGCGCGCCGTGGCGTTCGGCCAGGCTGTGCAGCAGCATCAGCAGCCAGCTCGGCGTGCCGGTCAGCACGCGGATGGCCTCCGGCGGCGTCGCCTCCACCAGGGCCAGCAGCTTGTGGTCCCAGGCCTCGATCAACGCCATCCCGGTCGGCGGGAAGCTCCAGCGGCGCAGCAGCGCCGGCACCTCCTGCGCCGCGATGCCGGACAGGTCGCCCTGCCGGATGCCGGGCGCGACCTCCGGCAACGCCGTGCTGCCTCCGAGCATGAAGGACAGGCCGGCGAAGACCCGGCTGCTCGGATGCGCCGCCAGGTGCCAGGCCAGCACGTCGAATCCCGCGGCGCGGTTGGCCCGCACCATCTCAGGCGACACCGGGATGAACTTGGTGCGCCCGGCGCTGGTGCCGGAGGACAGCGCCAGGTAGGGGATGCGGCCAGGCCAGGTCACGTCCGCCAGCGCCGGATAGGCGGGCTGCCACCACTCCGACCAGAAATCCTCGTAGCGGCGCAGCTTCACCCGCGCCTGGTAGGACGCGACATCGCGGATCGACGCGAAGCCGTGCGCGCGGCCGAAGCGCGTGCCGGCTGCGCGCGCGAGCAGCCGGCGCAGCAGCCCGGCCTGCGCCGCCACCGGGTCCAGCCGCCGCAGCCGGTCCAGCCGCCAGCGCGCGGCCAGGCGCAGCATCGGCGTCGCATCGAAGGGCGGCGATTGGGTCATTGCGGGACCATGCGCGTCACCAGCGGGAACTCGGCGGCCACCACCTCCGGCCGCAGCGGCAGGCGGATGCCCTCGTTGCGCTGCCAGATGGGGATCTGGCTGAGGAAGGCGGCGCTGCCGAGCCAGCCATCCTGGCCGCCCCAAAGGCTGAACCAGTTGGCGTCGGGGTCCGACATGTCGCTGATGTGGCGCGCCATGGAGCCGAACACCACGTCATGCGGCCCGGTGATGAAGCCATGGCCCGACTTCATCGGCGTCTCACGCGAACCGCCGACGGGATGCCGCGCCTGGATGAAGGGCTCGCCCACCACGGGCAGGAAGGACAGCACGTAGCCGGCGCGCATGCGGTGCACCTCGCCCCAGTTGCGGTGACGTGCCGCCACCGGCGCGGCGCGTTCCACGGCGCGCCGCAACAGCGCCTCCCGCTCGCCCGCCGGCAGCGCGTCGAGGTCCCGCAGCAGGAAGGTGGTGATGGCGCCCCATTCCGTGGCGAGCGGCAGTCCGCGCGCCTCCGCGACCTGCGGCGCGATCTGGCCGAGCAGCAGTTCGAACACCAGCGCGGCCTCGCTGGTCGCCGCATAGTCGCCGTCCCATCCCCACATGCGCGCGAGCATCGCCGGCTCCGGCGCCCCGCCCGGCAGCGCATCGAGCCGTTGCAGCAGGGCGGCGGCCAGCAGCGCCGCCTTGGGCGCGCGGGTATCCGCCTGCAGCGCCACCAGATCCTGCACGCGCAGCAGCGGGCGCGCCTGCAACAGGGTGCGCAGCCGCATCAGCCGGTCGTCGTCGCTGAAGGAATAGCCCATCGGCGGCCCGCCCGGCGCCCAGGTCTCGGGATTCTCGTTCGCCGAGGTGATGACGCCGTCGGCGGGATCGACCAGTTGCGGCAGGTCGCGCACGCCCCACAGGCGCTGCCATGGCCCGGTCGCGTCCGGGTCGCGCGCATCCAGCACCGGGTCGGCTTCGGGAAAGCCGCGGCGGGAGGGCAGCACCGTCGCCGCCACCCGGCCGATGCCGCCGGCGCGTTCGGCATAGACCAGGTTGAGCGGGGAGACGCCGAAGCCGACCAGGCTTTCGCGGAACTCCGCGCCGTTGCGGGCGCGGGCGGCACGCAGCAGCGCGGTGATCTCGTCGGTCGGCTCATGGCCAGCCCAGCGCAGCGCCAGGCTGTCGCCGGGCCGTGCCCGCAGCAGCGCCGCGTCGGACATCACCGGGCCGTGCGGCGTGTCGCGCAGGCTGCGCCGTGCCGTGGTCCAGAAGCGCCGCGCGATCAGCGTCTCCCGCGTCGTGATCTCGGCCGCTGGCAGGTGGGTGATGTCGAAGACATCGCTGGAGGCGGCGCGCATGTTGGTGCCGCCCCAGGCGAGATCGGGGCTGCGGCCGAAGCCCACCACCGGCAGGCCGGGCACCATCATGCCGACCATGTGGAAGCTGGGGGAGCGCATGCCGGCCAGCAGCCAGACATTCGGCAGCACCAGGCCAAGATGCGGGTCGTTGGCGATCATCGCGCCGCCGCTGGCGCTGCGCGCAGCGGCGACCGCGACGGTGTTGCTGCCGCTGCGGGAGACGTCCTGCAGCAGCGCGCCAAGCGCCGCCTGCCGCCCCGCGAGGCCATCCGGCATGGCATTGCCCGTGCCACCCTCCCGCAGCCGCTGCCAGCGCGCGGCATAGCCCGGCTGGCCGCGATCCTGCAGCAGGCCGATCAGCGGAAACCAGTTCACGTCGCTGCCGGCCAGCCGCCCGATCGCCAGCATGTCGGCCACCGTGAGCGGCTCCCGCCGCAGCGCCAGCAGCCCGGCCTCGGGCGGCAGCGGGCCGTGCCGGATGGCGTGGTTCAGCCCGGCCAGGAACCGCGCGACGAAGGCGCGGGTCTCGGGCGGCCAGCGGCGCTCGATCTCCGGCGCGGCGCGGCCGAAATCCAGGATGCGCAGCGCGTGGTCGTACTCGGTGGCGAGCGGCCCCAGCATCTCCGACAGCCGGCCGCGCGCGATGTTGCGCAGGATCAGGATCTGCCCGGCGCGCAGATGGCCGTGCACCAGGCCCAGCGCATGGGCCAAATCCGCATCCGTCTCGGCCTCGATCCAGGGCACCATGTGCTCGTTCCATCGGATGGTGACGGGCCGTGCGAGGTCGAGCCCGGATCGCGGCAGCGCGGCGAGGCGCTGTTCCACGCTGGCGGGCGCGGGCGCCAGGGCGGCGCAGGCCGGCAGCAGGGCCAGCAGGCCGGTGGACAGCGCCAGGGCGCGCAGGATGCGAGGCGTGATCATCGGGCAGGCGTTCTCCAGTGTTGTGCGGTCGCGGCCACCAGCAGCGCGCCGGCCAGCGCCACCGCCGCGCCGAGGAGGCCGAGCGCCGGCAGGCCGAAGATCGAAAGCCCGAGTCCGCCGAGCGCGGCGCCGAGCCCCTGCCCGGCGAAGACCATCGAGCCGTTGAGCGCGAGCAGCACCGGCCGATGCGCCGGCACCGCCGCCACCAGGCGCAGCTGGACCACCGGCGCGCGCAGGAACAGCGCCGCGGCGCCGAGCGTGGTGGCCGGCACCAGCAGCGCGAGCGTCACGCCCTGCGGCAGCGGCAGCAGCAGCAGCACGCCGAACAGCGACAGCATGGCGGCCGAGAGCAGGAAGCTGGCCAGCAGCGGCCCCCAGGCGCTGGAGCGGTCCGCCCAGCGGCCACCGGCCACCACGCCGGCGATCGCCCCGAGGCCGATCAGCGCCTGCATCGCGCCGACGCCGGCGCCGGAGAAGCCCACCAGCGCGCCCAGCAGCGGCCCGAGATAGGCGGTGACGCAGAAGGTCGCCATGAAGCCCACCAGCGTCAGCGCCAGCGCCGGGGCGACCGCCGGCGCGCCGAGCACCGCGCGCGGCCGGAAGGCGACGCGCGGCCCGGGCCGGATGCGCGGCAGGCGCAGCCGCACGATGGCCGCGGCGACCAGTGCGACCAGCCCCGCCCACAGGAAGGTGCCGCGCCAGCCCAGCACCTCCCCCGCCAGGCTGCCCAGCGGCACGCCGACCACGAAGGCCAGCGTGACGCCGGCGAAGACGGTGGCCATGGCGCGGCCGCGTGCCTCGGGCGGGGACAGCTCGGCCGCCGCGACGGTGGCGATGGGACCGACGAGGCCGGTCGCCAGGCCGCACAGCACGCGGACCAGCATCAGGGTGCCGAGCGTCGATAGCATCGCCGCCACCAGGTTAAGCGCGCCGATGAGCAGCAGGCCGAGGACCAGCACGCGCCGGCGCTCCACCCCCGCCACCGCCGCCGCGACGAAGGGCCCGGTCAGGGCGCTGCTGAAGGCGAAGGCGGTGGCGAGCTGCCCGACCGCGGCGACCGGCACGCCGAGGGTCGCCGCCATGGCGTCGAGATGCCCCACGAAGACGAAGGCCTCCGTGCCCAGCGCGAAGCCGGCGAGGGCGAGGACCGCGATATGCGGGTTCATGCGCCCCGCGGCCGGATGCGGGCCGGGGATGGCTTCGGGCGTCGTCGCATCGGTCGGCTCCGGCGGCTTGCGGGTTGACAGTGTCAACTCGGTTCGCATATTCGGTAGACACCGTCAACCCGTGAGGCCTGCCATGCTCCTGCGTTCCCTTCTTCCCGCCACGCTGCTGCTGCTGGCAGCAGGAGCCGGTTCGTCCGGACTACGTGCGGCCGAGCTGCGCGTGGCGGTGACCGGCGCGACCAGCACCACAGGCCAGGTCGGCTGCGCGCTCTATGCCGGGGAGGCCGGCTTCCCGACCGACGCGGCCAGCGCCATCCAGCTGTGGCAGCCGGCGAACCCGGCCGGCGTGACGTGCCGGTTCGAGAACCTGCGGCCGGGCAGCTATGCCGTGGCGGCCTCGCACGACGTGAACGGCAACCGCCGCACCGACACCAACTTCTTCGGCATCCCGACGGAGGATTGGGGCGTGTCGAACAATGTGCGCCCGACGCTGCGCGCGCCGCGCTTCAACGAGGCAGCGGTGCAGGTGCCCGATGGCGCGCCCGTCGCCATCGAGATCAGGCTCGGCCGATGAGCCGCCTGCTGGATCGCTACGGCGCCTGGGCGCTGGTCACCGGTGCCTCCGACGGCATCGGCGAAGCCACGGCGCGGCGCCTGGCGGCGGAGGGCTTCTCGCTGCTGCTGGTGGCACGTCGGCAGGCGCGGCTGCGCGAACTGGCCGCGGAGCTGGCGGCGGCGCATCGCGTGCAGGTGGAGACGCTGGCCCTCGACCTCGGCACGCCGGAGGGTGTGGCGGCACTGCTGCAGGCCAGCGCGGCGCAGGATATCGGCGTGCTGGTGACGGCGGCGGGCTTCGGCACCTCCGGCTCCTTCCTGACCAGCCAGGCCGAGGATGAGCTGGCGATGGTGGATGTGAACTGCCGCGCCGTGCTGGCGATGACGCATCACTTCGCGCAGCGCTTCGCCGGCCGGGGTCGTGGCGGCATCGTGCTGTTCAGCTCGCTCGTCGCCTTCCAGGGCGTGCCGAACTCCGCCAACTATGCCGCGACCAAGGCCTATGTGCAGAGCCTGGCGGAGGGCATCGGGCCGGAGCTGCGGGCCCGCGGCGTGGATGTGCTGGCCGTGGCGCCCGGCCCGGTGCGCAGCGGCTTCGCCGCCCGCGCCGGCATGCGCATGGGCGCGACCGACAGCCCGGGGACGGTGGCGAAGGGCCTGCTGGAGGCGCTGGGCCGGCGCAGCCTGGTGCGTCCGGGGCTGCTGTCCAAGCTGCTGGAATTCGCGCTGACCTTCCTGCCGCGGCGCGGCCGGGTGTGGATGATGGGCAAGGTGATGTCCGGCATGGCGAGGGCGGATCATGCCGGCTGAACGCCGCCTGGCCGCGCGGCGGTTGGTGCGCCCCGCCGCCGCCGCTAGACTTGCGGGGAACAGGAGGGGCGCGGCCTTGGCGCGCGCCCCGGCAGATAGGCACCGCATGGCCCGCAGACCCGAACACCCGCGCGACCTCCGCGAGGCCTGCGTCGACGAGGCGCTGGCGATCATCGACAGCCACGGCATCGAGGCGCTGAGCCTGCGCGAGGTCGCGCGGCGCCTCGGCGTGTCGCACCAGGCGCCCTACAAGCACTACCCCTCGCGCGACCACCTGCTGGCCGAGGTGGTGCGTCGCGCCTTCGTCGCCTTCGCCGACCACCTGGATGCGCGGCCCCGGGGAGCCGATGCCTTCGCGGATCTGCACGCCATGGGTCACGCCTACCTGGACTACGCGACGCGCCATCCGCTGCAATACCGCCTGATCTTCGGCACGCCGCTGCCGGATGCGGACGCGCATCCGGACATGATGACGCGCGGCCGCTATGCCTTCGCGCTGCTGGAACAGGCGATCGCGGCACTCGACCAGGCCCGCCCCGCCACGGCACGCGGCGCGGACCCGAGGCTGGATGCGCTGCATGTCTGGTCGCTGCTGCACGGGCTGGCCAGCATCGGGCAGGCCAGCGCGCTGCGCAGCCTCAGCCTGCCGAAGACCGTCATGACCGCGATGCACGAGCACGCGATGGCGCGGATGGATGCCGGGCTGCGTGCCGCGCTGGTCAAGGCGAAGCCGAGGCGGCGTCGCGCGAAATGACATGGCGGGAGCCGGGCGCGGCCATCACGCTCTGCTGGTTCGCCGCCGGCAGCTTCCTGGTGATCTTTGCGCTGACCGCTGGGGTGGAACGGCTGGACCCGCGGCAGATCGGGGGTGTCAGCGTCTGGGCGAAGCCGCTGAAGTTCCAGATCGCCACCGTGGTTCACCTGGCGACGATGGCCTGGGTTGCCAGCCGGCTCGGCGAGGAGGTGCGCGAGGGCTGGCTGCTGCACGCGGTGCTGCTGCTCGCCATCGCGAGTGCGAGTTTCGAGGTCGCCTACATCACGCTGCAGGGCGCGCTGCAGCAGCGTTCGCACTTCAACGTCGCCACGCCGTTCCACGCCGCCATGTACTCGCTGATGGCGCTCGGCGCCGTGGTGCTGACCGTCTCGGCTGGGGTGCTGGGCGTGATGGTGGCGCTCGACGGGCAGGCGCGGATGGGGCCGGGCCTGCGCCACGCGGTGGCCCTGGGGCTGGTGGGCGGCACGCTGCTGACGCTGGTCATCGCGCTCGACATGGGCGGCCGGATGACGCACCACGTCGGCACGCCGCCGACCCCGGAATCGCGCTGGCCGGTCTTCGGCTGGTCGCGCGACGTGGGCGACCTGCGCCCGCCGCATTTCTTTGCCACCCACATGATGCAGGCGGTGCCGGTGCTGGGCTGGGTCGCGGACCGCGCGCTGCCGCCCCTCGCCGCGACCGCCGCCGCCTGGGTCGCCGCCGCGACATGGGCCGCGTTGACCTGGTGGCTGTACCGGGAAGCCCTGGCCGGACGGCCCTTCCTGGGGTGATGCGGCTCAGGGGTCGCGCATGAAGCGGCGCGCGGCGTCGGCAACCATGGCGGGCAGGTCGAGCGGGATGTCCATCGCGCTGACCTTGTCGTCGATCAGCAGGAACGACAGGCCGTGCACGAAGGTCCACAGCTTCAGGCCGCGTTCGAGGATCGAGGGATCATCGATGGGCGCGCCGTAGCGATGCGACAGGTGGCGCAGCAGCACGCCGAAGGTCTCGCGGCCCTTCTGCATCAACCCGGGATTGCGGCCGTGGGTGCGCGTCAGGCTGAACATCAGCTTGAAGACACCACTCTCGCGCGTCGCGAACCGGATATAGGCGACCCCGATCGCCGCGACCGCTTCCTCGCTGCCCAGCGGATGCGCGTCGCTGGCTTCCTGCATGGCCGCCTTGTGGCGTTCCATGCCGCCCGAGGCGATGGCATCCAGCAGCGCGTCGCCGTCGGCGAAATAGCGGTAGGGCGCGGCTGTCGAGACACCGGCGGCGCGCGAGGCGTCGGACATCGTCAGCCGGTCCGGACCCTTCTGTTCCACCAGAAGCGTCGCCGCCTCGATGAGGGCGGCCCTCAGGTCGCCGTGGTGATAGCGCGCCTTCTTCATGCGACGCCCCTCGTGGTCCCGGCCGATGGAAAAGGCAAGGCCTGCAATTGCCGTTGGCATGGGCGCCCCCAGGTATGTTATAATCTCTAACATAGTCGTCGGAGTTTCGCCATGCCAGGCCTCAGGACCAGCCTCGTCAACACCGGTCTTGTGATCCGGCGCCTCGTCGTGACCGGCGCCGTCCTCGGCCTTTCCGCCGCGGCGGTCATCAGCGGGGGCGACCTGCTGGCGCAGCGCGCGGCCGCTGTCCCATCGCCGCCGGCGGCGCCGCTCACGCCGGTCGCGGTCACCCAGGTGGCGCCGCAGGCGGGCTACGCGGTCACGCGCCGCTTCATCGGACAGATCGAGGCGCCGGGCCGGATTGACCTCGGCTTCGAACTGGGCGGCCGCATCGTGGATATCCTGGCGCAGGAGGGGGACGAGGTGCGTCGCGGCGCTCCGCTCGGCAGGCTCGACACCGCGGCGCTGGAGGCGCAGCGCGCCGTGCTGCAGGCCGAGCGCGCCGCGCTTGCCGCCGACGTGGAACTGGCACGGCTGACGCGGACGCGGGACGAGCAACTGGCGCGCGGCGGCTTCCGCTCCGAATCCGCACGCGATGATTCGCGGCTGGCCGTGGTGCGGCTGGCGGCGCGGATGGCGGCGCTGGATTCGCAGATCGCGGGCGTGGATATCCAGATCGCCAAGTCCACCATCGCCTCCCCCTTCGATGCCGTGGTCGGCGGGCGGCTGGTCGACCCGGGGCAGAACATCGGCGCCGGCGCGCCGGTCCTCACCCTGTTCGAGCAGGCGGCACCGCAGCTGCGCGTCGGCCTGCCGGTCGGGCTCGCGGGCCAGCTCACGCCCGGCGCCGCCGTCGAGGTGGAGATCGAGGGGCGGCGCATGGCAGGGCGCGTCCTGCGCCTGCGGTCGGACCTCGACCCGATAACCCGCACCCGCGGCATCGTGGTGGCGCTGCCCGAGGATGCGCGGCTCGCCTTCGGCCAGACCGGAAGCCTGCTGCTGGAGGAGGTGGTGGCGGAGCCCGGCTTCTGGGCCCCGGTCGCGGCCCTGCGCGAAGGCGGCCGCGGCAGCTGGACGGTGCTGGCGATCACCAGCGGCCCGGCCGGCGAGACCGTGGCGCCGGCGGCGGTCGAGGTCATCCACATGGCGGGCGACCGCGTCTTCCTGCGCGGCGTGCTGGCGCCCGGCGCCAGGATCGTCTCGCGCGCGCCGGCCCGGGTCGCCCCCGGGCAGGTCGTCGCGGTGCTGGCGGAGTGATGGCGATGGAGACCCTGTTCTTCCGCCAGCCGCGCCTCGTCGTGCTGTCGCTGTTCGTCCTGATCGTCTCCGGCATCTCGGCCTTCGTGACCATCGGGCGGCAGGAAGACCCGACGATCACCAACATCTTCGCCTCCATCACCACCGTCTTTCCGGGCGCCGATCCGGGACGGGTGGAGGCGCTGGTCACCGCCAAGATCGAGACGCGGCTGCGGACCATCCCGGAGATCGCGGAGGTGTCCTCGACCTCCGCCACCAGCGTCTCCGTGGTGCTGGTCGACCTGGCGGACACCGTGCCGGTCGCGCGCATCGAACAGGTCTGGGCGGAGATCCGCGACGCCATCGCCGATGTGCGCCGCGACTTCCCGCCCGGTGTCCAGGAGCCGGAATTCAACAGCGACGGCGCCGGCGGCTATGCCGCGATCTTCGCCATCACCGCCCCCACCGGCCATTCCCTGTCCCGCGCGGCGCGGGAGGCGGAGGCGCTGGCGGATGCGCTGCGCGCGGTGCCCGGCACCAAGCTGGTGGACCTGCACGGGACGCCGGAGGAGGAAGTGCTGGTCAGCGTCGATCCGGCGAAGGCCGCGTCGCTCGGCCTGACGGCGGATGCCATCTCCGCCGCGATCCGTGCCGCGGATGCGAAGATGCAGGCCGGCCGGCTGCGCGGCGCCTCCAGCGACCTGCTGCTCGGCATCACCGGCGAGATCACCGGGCTCGACCGCCTGCGCCGCGTCGTGGTGCGGGAGGATGCGGCCGGGCGCGCCGTGCTGCTGGGTGACATCGCCAGCGTGACGCGTGGTGCGCGCGCACCGGCCGCGGAAGCCGCGATCCACCGCGGCCAGCCCGCGATCCTGGTGTCGGCGAAGCTCGAGGAAGGCCTGCAGGTGGATCGCTGGATGGCGCGGATGCGCATGACGGCGGAACGCTACGGCGCGGCGATGCCGATGGGCCTCGGCGTCGAGACCGTCTTCGACCAGAGCCGCTACACCGCCGAACGACTGCGCGAGATCTCGATCAACATGGCGCAGGGCGTGGCCCTTGTCGTCCTGGTGCTGTTCCTGACGCTCGGCTGGCGATCCGCCCTGATCGTGGCCATGGCGCTGCCCATCGTCACGCTGGTCTCGATCGCCACGCTGAAGGCGCTCGGCGTGCCGATCCACCAGATGTCGGTCACCGGGCTGATCGTCGCGCTCGGCCTGCTGGTCGATGCGGCCATCGTGATGGTCGATGACATCGGGGCGCGGCTGCGTCGCGGCCTGTCACGGATCGACGCCGTCGCGACCTCCGTGCGCCGGCTGGCCATGCCGCTGCTGGCCTCCACCGTCACCACGATCCTGTCCTTCCTGCCGCTGATCCTGCTGCCCGGGCCGGCCGGCGATTTCGTCGGCTCCATCGCCATCGCCGTCGTCGTGATGCTGGCCTGGTCCTTCGTGGTGGCGGTGACGATCACGCCGGCCATCGCCGGCTGGTGGCTGCGCACCGCGGATGGATCCCCGCGGCGGGAGGGACCGCTGCTGCGGCTGTTCCGCGGCAGCGTGCGGCTTGCGATCGCCAACCCGATCCGCGCCGTCGCGCTTTCCGTGGTCTTGCCGGTGCTCGGCTTCGTCGCGCTGCCGACGCTGACGGCGCAGTTCTTCCCGGGCGTGGACCGGGACCAGTTCACCATGGACGTGGAACTCCCGGTCGGCGCCGCCCTGGAACAGACCGCCGCGACGGTGCGCGGGATCGACGAGAGGCTGCGCGCCGAACCGGACATCGCCTCCGTCACCTGGGTGCTCGGCCGTTCCGCGCCGGCCTTCTACTACAACATCGTCGGCAACCGCGACCAGGCGCCGGGATTCGCGCAGGCACTGATCACCACGGCCTCCCCCGCCGCGACGGACCGGCTGGTCCGTGATCTGCAGTCCAGCTTGCCGCCGGCCTTCCCGGAGGCGCAGTTGCTTCTGCGCGGCCTGGTCCAGGGGCCGCCGGTGGATGCGCCGGTGGAGCTGCGGCTGGTCGGCCAGGATATCGCCACGCTGCGCGAGGTCGGCGATGCGTTGCGCGCACGCGTCGCGGCGCAGCCGCAGGTGACGGTCGCGCGGACGACGATCGGCGGCGGCGCGCCGAAGCTGATGCTCGACATCGACGAGGGCCGTGCGCGGCTGCTCGGCCTCGACCTGGCGCAGGTGGCGCGGCAGTTGGAGGCGGGGCTCGAGGGCGTGGTCGGCGACTCGCTGCTCGAAGGGACGGAGGAATTGCCGGTGCGCGTGCGGCTCGGTGCCGGGCTGCGCGGGGACCCTACCGCCATCACGGACATGCCGATGCTGCCGCCCGCTGCCGCGGCGCTGTCCGCGCAGGGGCAATTTCCCGGCGTGGCGCTCTCGGCGCTCGGCACGCTGCGGCTGGCGCCGGCGGAAAGCGCCGTAACCCGCCGCAATGGCGAGCGGGTGAACACCGTGCAGGCCTTCCTGATGCCCGGCGTGCTGCCGCAGGAGGCGCTGGGTGCCGTGCTGCGCAGCCTGGACGCCGAGGGCTTCCGGCTGCCCGAGGGCATCCGGATGGAAACCGGCGGCGACGCCGATGCGCGCGCCTCCACCGTCCAGGCGCTGATCGCGCCGCTCGGGCTCATCGTGGTGCTGTCCATCGCGGTGGTGGTGCTGACCTTCAACTCCTTCCGCCTGACGCTGATCGCCTTCATGGCGGCGGGCCTGTCCGCCGGGCTGTCGCTGCTGGCGCTCGCGGTCTTCAACTATCCCTTCGGCGTCAACGCGATCATCGGCCTGATCGGGTCCATCGGCGTGTCGATCAACGCGGCGCTGATCGTCATCTCCGCCCTGCAGGAGGATGAGGCGGTGGCGCAGGGCGACCAGGCGGCGATGGCCGAGGTGGTGGTGGGCGCCAGCCGCCACATCCTGTCCACGGCGATCACCACCTTCGGCGGTTTCCTGCCGCTGATCCTGGGCGGCGGCGGCTTCTGGCCACCCTTTGCGATGGCGATCGCCGGCGGCGTGCTGCTCTCGCCGCTACTGGCCTTCTGGTTCACCCCGGCGATGTTCCGGCTGGTCCAGCGGCGCCCGGCGCCCGCGCCGACCGCCCTGCCAGCAAGGCCGGATCCGGTGTCCGCGCCGGCCGGGGTCTTTAGATCGGCGATGCCGCAACCGGCAGAGTGAGGGCGGCCGCCGTCCGATGGGTCTCGATCTCGTCTATGATGCGCTGCTCGCCGCCTTCCTGGCGCATGAACTCGACACGGTGAAGCGGCACGAATGGCGCGTGCTGCCGCTGACCAGCTTCCTGCCGGACCGGGTGGGTGAGCAGGTCTTCATCTGGAGCCACCTGCCGCTGGTCCTCGCCAGCCATGTCGGCCTGCATTGGGAGTTCCGGACGCATCCCGCCTACGAGTTCAACAACCCTTCCTCCCGGGGGCTGATCCTGCTGACCGGGTTTCTGGGCGCGGCCTATGTGCTTGGCGCCGTGGCATGAGGCGTGCCGGATCCGCACGCCCCGCCGCGATCTCAAAGCTTCGAGCTTGCACCGCCGGCCAGGATCCTGAGCGCCTTGCGCGCCAACTCGGCGGGCAGGCGTCGCGTGGCGCGCCTGGCAAGGACGAGCCGCCGCAGGCCCCACACCAGGTTCCCGGCGAGGCGCAACGGAGCCGCCGCCACCGGATGCCGCGCGCTGAACATCCGGCGCTGGTGCTGCAGGCGGGCGATGCCTCCGCCGCGCAGGTCGGTGGGTATGTTCGTGCCGAACAGCACATGCAGCGTCCGCAGCTGCGTCTCGACGACGTTGCGGCCAAGCCGGCCGGGCATCATGTCCCGCAGACGGCGCCAGTCCAGGTCGGGTTCCGTCCTGCCGAGTTCGGCGAGATCATGCAGGTGGCGAAGGTCGATCCGCCCGCGCCAGTAATCGCCCTCCTTGATCAGGTCGTGCACGATCCAGTGCAGCGCACGGTCGGTCGCCGAGGGAACCCTGGCGCGGACCCCGTCACGGTCCTCAAGCCGTGGCATGTCCTGGCGCCCCCACCGCAGGTAGCCAGCGCTGAGGGTGCTGGGGCGGTGGCGCAACTCCAGCATGCCGACATCCTGCGGGCGCTCCATCCCGCGCGTGCCCGTGGCGTCGCGGTAGCCGAGGCGCAGCAGGCACGCCCGGGCGGCCTCGCTTTCCGCCTCCTCGACGGCCAGGTCGAGATCGCGCGTGATACGGTTGCCGAGGCTGTCCTCCGCATCCCGGAACAGCCGCACCGCGCCTTTCAGCAGCGTCGGCTCGATGCCCTGCTGGTTCAACGCGGCCAGCGCCTCCCGCAGCTGCGCCCGCAGGCGGAGGTTCCGCTTCAGGTTGCGCCCATGCAGGAACGCCAGGTAGGCGCGACCCTCCTCCGGCAGCGCGTCCAGCCGGCCGGCACGGTGCAACGCCTCATGCAGGGCCGGCGTCAGCAGCGTCCGGTTCGCCAGGGCGATCACCGCCATCCAATCCGGGTTCTCCGGCGGCGTACCGCGCAGGCAGGCGGCCAGGGCCCCCAGGGCGCCGCCGCCCCGCATCAGCGACAGGCCCCGTGCAGCAGTTCCATCGCATCCTCCAGGCGGGAGTAGGTCAGGCGGTGGACCTGCGCGGGACGGAGCGCGAGGCGCAGCGCCTCGAAGCCGGCCGGTGTCAGTACGCGGCCTTCCGCATAGGCGTCCTGCAGCATCCAGCGCAGGGCAGTCGGTGGATCGACCGGCGTCAGGCTGGCCTTGGCCCCCGGGCGACGGTCGAGCCGCAGGAGCCAGCCGATCGGGTGGGGCCGGCTCGGCACCAGCGCCTGCGGCAGGGGGTAGCGCACGCGCTTCCGGTCCGGGCGCCGGAACACCGGGGCCTCCCCGATGTCGGGGCGGGCAGCGGCGAGCAGGTCCCAGGCGCCGGGCTTGACCGCGGGGGCGAAGGGCACGCCCGTCGCCCGGCCATCCGCGGCCAGCAGGACCAGGTCGTCGCCGGCAAAACCGAAGCCTGGACCGGCCAGCGCCAGGGCAAGCGTCGTCTTGCCGGCGCCCGGCCTGCCGCTGAACAGCAGCATCCGGCCGCCCTGGAGCAGCGCCGCCGCATGCAGGGCAAGTTCGTAGGTGCCACGGCCGAGCACCTCGTTCATCACCTGCGCCTTCAGCGCAGTGGCGGCCTCCTCCCGCGGGCAGGACAGCAGCAGGTCGCCGTCGCGGAACAGGTCCACGCCGCCGTCCCGTTCGATGACGTCCAGCGTCACCTCCGGCGCCGGGCCTGGACATTCGAGGTGCGCGAAGATCGGTGCCAGATCCGGCCCGGGCGCGGGTGCATGGCGGATGCGGGTCGCGACGCCCGCCACGAGCAGGTCCTGGCGGCGCACCTGGCCCGGCGAGGGCTCTGGCACCTGCCGGATGAAGTCGAGTTTGATCCATTCGCGGATCGCGGCGTCGAGGTGCCGCCGCGCCGCCGCGGGCGCCAGGCCCGCCGCCACGAGTTCACCCAGGATGTCCTGCTGGGCCAGCCCATCCTCGATGCAGCGCCAGAGATGGGCGGCGGCATCATTGATCTCGAAAAGCTTCTGGTCCGCGGCGCTGAACAGGATGTTCCGCCCATCGATGACGCCGAACCGCATGCCGGGGGCCCTGGCCAGCCGCGCAGGCCGCGGCGACGCCTGCCGTTCGTCCGGCACCCGGGATGCGGCACCCGGAGGCGTGTGGTCGAGGGCCGGATTTCCCGCCGCTTCCGCCGTTCCGCTCCCGCCGAAGCTCCGGGCGGCCTCCCGCTGGTGATCGACCATTGGATCGGCCCGGATCGAGGCGGTGCCTTGATCTAGGTCCCGCCGTGGCCGGCGCCGCGGCCATTGCCCGAGTTGCCGTTGCCGTTGCCGTTGCCGCGGTTGCCGTTGCCGTTGCCGTTGCCGTTGCCGCGGTTTCCGTTGCCGTTGCCCCGGTTGCCATTGCCATTGCCGCGGCCGCCGCCAACCACGCCAGGCAGGCCGAGCCCGCCGCCGCGACCGCCGCCGCCACTTGCCGCAATGGCGTTGGATGTCAGGGATGTGGACAGCAGCAGGGCGATCGCAGGGGGCGTCACCACCGCGAACTTGCCGCATTTGTCGAGAAAGGCGCGACGATCCTCATCGACGTCGGCCGAGGCTGTCTCCGGTTGCTGGTCGTGGCTATCCGGGCTGTGGCTCATCGGGAACTCCGCACCAGGGGTGAAACCGGCTGGCAGCTTCAACCTTGGCAAAAGGTCAGTCCGGGAGCCAGCACAACAAGGGGCTACTCCTTCGGAGCAGCACGGCGTCAGCCGGCGCGCAGCCGGGCAACGATGCGGGTCACCTCGCTGCGCAGCGCGTCGCCCTGCGACGCCACCGCATCCGCGGACTCGATCAGCACGGCAAGGCTGCTGCGGGTCTGCTTCGCGCTGGCCTCGAGCCCGCTGGCATGTGCGGAGACGCCTTTTGTGCCGGTCGCCGCCTGTGCCACGCTGCGCGCGATCTCGCGCGTCGTCGCTCCCTGCTGTTCGATGGCGGCGGCAATGGAGGTGGCGATGCGGTCGGTGCGCTGCACCGTGTCGCCGATGCCGCGCACCACGCGTACGGTCCGTTCCGCGACGGACTGGATTTCGGCAATCTGGCGGCTGATCTCCTCGGTTGCCCGGGCGGTCTGGCCGGCCAGGGACTTCACCTCGCTCGCCACCACGGCGAACCCCTTGCCCGCCTCGCCCGCACGCGCGGCCTCGATCGTGGCGTTCAGCGCGAGGAGGTTGGTCTGACCGGCGATGGCGCTGATCAGCTGCACCACGTCGCCGATCTTCTGCGCGGCGGCGGACAGCGTCTGCACGATGGTGTCCGTTGCCTGCGCTTCCGTCACCGCGCTGCGCGTCGCTTCCGCCGCGGCGGTTACCTGGCGGGTGATCTCGGACACGCTGGCGGCCATCTGCTCGGTGGCGGCGGCCATGGTCTGCACCTCGTCATTCACCTGGCGGGCCCCATTGGCCGCCTGGCCGGCCACCTCGGCACTCTGGTCCGAGGACGCCGTCAGATCCTGCGTCGTGACACGCAGTTGCACCGAGGCGCCGGAAAGCTGGTCGGCGACGCTACCGACGACGCTCTCGATGCCCTCGGCCAGGTCCATCCGCAGCCGCTGCTGGGTGACGCGGGCTTCATCCTGCAACTGCTGCTCGCGTTCACGCAAGGCAGCGATGCGCTCCCCATCGGCACGGAACACCGCGAGCGAGGTCACCACAGCGCCCAGCGCGTCGCGCCGCTGCAACGGCGCGAGATCGACGGTCAGGTCACCCTTCGCAAGCCGCTCGGTCGCTTCCGAGATGCCGCCGATGGAGCGGGTCACCTGCCGCCCGATCGCCCAGGCCAGGGCCGTGACCAGCAGCAGGGCGCCGAGCGCGAGCAGCATGCTGAACCGGCCGCGCGCGGCCGCGGCCTGGCTGCTGGCCGCGGCATCGCCACGGCTGTCCCGCACCGCCTCGTCCACCATGGCGCGCAGGTTGTCCATCACCTGCGTGAAATTGCGCGCGAAGGGGTCGAGGAAGGAGACGGCGCTGGCAAAATCCAGCTCCAGCATCGTCGCCACCACTTCCAGCGCCTCGCCGAAGGTGGCGAGCTGCTCGATCATCTCACCGGCTTGGGCGGCATCGGCGGTCTCCTCCGGCCGGAGTCCGTCGCGGTAGCGGGTGATGCCGGCGGCGACCTCGGCGACCTCCGCCTTCAGCGCGGCGACCCGGGGCGGCACGCCGGCCGCCTCGCCCTGCGCCGCCTGCGCCGCCTGCGCCGTCAACAGCCGGTTCAAGGTACCGTTCACCTCCGCGAAGCGGATCGCCGCGCTGGACAGCGTCACCACGCGTTCCATCTGGCGCCCGGCGATGTCGTTGGCGATGCCGGCCTGCCAGGACATCGTCACCGCGCCGATGAGCGCCATCCCGGCCATGGCGCACAACGCCACGGCCGGGGCGAGGCTGAGCTTGAGGCCGAAGGGCAGGTCGTTCAGGCGCAGGCGCATCGTGTCAACATCCCTCCGCAGGTGGTTCAGAAGCTGACGCGCACGGAAAGGTAGACCCGGCGCTCCGGCTCCAGCGTGATTCCGGCGTCCTGCTGCTCCGTCACCACGCCATCGGCCTCCAGCGCGAATTCCAGCCGCTCCACGGGGCGCCAGGCGGCGCGCATGCCGGCCCAGACCTGGTCCGAGGCGGTGACCAGGAACAGGCCGTCGTCGCGCAGGCGGTACTGCGACGACCGGGTCTGGTAGCGGGCGAAGCCATCCAGCCGGATGGGCCCGGCGCTCCAGCCCAGCCGCGCAGTCGCCAGGTGCAGCGGGGAGCCGGTGGTGTAGGCTAGGCTGGAGGTGGTCGAGAGATCACCATCCACCTGGGCCAGGCGGTAGCCCAGCCCCCAGTCGAAGCCCTGCGGCAATTCCCCGCGCGCCGAGAGGTCCACGCCGTAGACGTCGGTGGAGCCTGCCTTGCCAGGGCTGCTGATGACGCCGGCGCCCGGCACGAAGCGCGCCTGGGCGCTCACGCTGCTCGAGAGATCGTTGTTGATCTGGTAGAAGACGGAAGCACCGACCTGGCCGCTGATCGCCGCGATCCGCCGCGTCCAGCCCAGCTCGAAATTGTCCACCACCACCGGGTCCAGCGCCGGATTGCCGACCACGGTCAGTGGCGTTCCCAGGATCGGGAGAATCAGGCCGAGGTCGACCAGGCTTGGGGACCCGATGCCGCGGGCGGCGGCCAGGCGGAAGGTATCGTCCGGCGTGGCCTTCCAGACCAGGCCGGCATTGTAGGCGAAGGTGCCGATGCTGCGGTCATAGTCGGCATCCCCCGGCAGGATGCTGCCATCGCCATAGCCCGAGCCTTCGAGCTGCATCTGGTCCCAGCGCCCGGCCAGTGTGCTTTCCAGCTGATCCGAGATCGCCCAGTTCCACATCATCCCGGCCGAGAACACATCATAGGCCACACGCTGGCCGCTCGGCAGCGACATCTGGTTGCGACGATATTCGGCGGAGGGCCGGATGGCATGCGCCGCGCCGATCTTCAGCGTATCCGAGAGCTGCACCACCGTGACGTTCTGCCGCAGGAATCCGATATCCATGGTGCTGTGCGCGACGGAGGATTCGAGCAGCCCGAACGAGGTCTCGGCGGCGATACGGCCGCGAAACCCCAGGCTCCGCTGGTCGGTCCAGAACTGGCTGGCGCCCGGATGGTACAGCGTGCCCAGGGAGCGGGAGGCATTGGCATCGAGGCCCACCTGAACCCCGTCCGCCACGCGGAACAGGCTCGTTGCCGCCAGGCGGTAGCTCTCCGGGTCGCGATCCGCGCGCCCGGCGCGTTCCCCGCCGGTGAAGCCGTTGCTCCAGGTATCCTCGCTGCGGATGCCGGCGGAAAGCCGCACGCCGCCGCCATCGCCCACCGGCGCGGAGGCGATCACGCTGGCTTCGCGGTACTGGCCGGTGCCGCTGCGCAACGTGCCGGTGTTCACCCGTTCATAGGCCGGGTTGAAGGTGATGATGTTGATCACGCCGGCCGTGGCGTTGAAGCCGAACAGCGCGCTGTTCGGGCCCTTCACCACCTCGATCTGCCGGATCTCGGCCAGTTCGACCGGAACCAGGGCCCAGGCGGTACGGCCATAATCATCCACATAAACCTGGCGGCCATCGACCAGCACCAGCAGCCGCGGCGTCATGGGCGTGTTCATGCCCCGCACCGCCACATTGGCGTCGTTGGCGTTGTTCTGCATGACATCGAGCGTGGTGTAGCGCTGCAGCACGCCCGGGATGTCCCGCGCGCCGGAGCGCCGGATCTGCTCGGCCGAGATGATATCCATCGACACCGGGGCGTCGGAGGCGCGCTGCGGCTTGCCGGTGGCGCTGGCCGTCACAGGCTCGCCGAACAGCGCCTCCAGCGCGCCGTAATCCATGGTCTGGGCCGCGACGGGCAGCGGGACCAACGCCGCGCCGGCCAGCAATGCAGCGCGCATCCGATTCAGGGTGTGGGTCATCTCAGCGCTCCTGGATCATCATGCGGAAGGCGGCGGAGAAGCTGACGCCGGCGCCCTGCGCCGCGGCACGGTTGACCAGGATCTCGACCCGCGGCTCGCTGCGCACGGTCATCACCACGCGGCCACCCTCAATGGCAGCGGGATCGGTGGATACGGTCAGGACCCCCTTGCCGGCGACGGCGGCGGCCACCGCGGCCGCCTGCGGCAGGGCAGCACTGGTCAGCAGCAGCGCGACCGGGCCGCTGGGGACGCTCTCCAGCGCGATAGGGCGGGCGGTCAGGGTCAGGCTGCCGGCGCGCAGGCCGCCACCGAAGGCCGCGACGATCCGCTCGGCCTCCTGCCTCCCCGGCGCCGAGGCCGTGGGGTAGACGATGCCGATCTCGACGGTGCCGGAGGGCGCCGGCGTCATGAAGGCAACCGCGCGGGCGATCACCTGCAGGTCCCGGACGGAGACATCCGCCCGGGCGGCCATGGGCGTGACGGCCAGCAGGACGCCAGCCAGGAATGATGCCGCGCGGGCCGGCGCCTTCGCCCGGCGCGCCGCTCTCGGCAGGTTAAGGACTTCGGGCAAGGATTTTCCCCACTGCTTTGATCGGCGCGACATCCCGCCGGCAGCGATCATGCCGACACAGGAATGAAGAAATCCTCAGCGTCGGGCGGCGATGGTCGCGCTTTCCGCGTGATCGGGTGCCGATGCTCCCGCTTCGCGGCGTGCCGGCTAAGGTCGGCGGTTGAAAGCCGCTTTCGCCTGCCGCATATCGCGCCATCGGTTCCGGTAGCGAGGGAGCAAGCGGTGAGCGAGACGGTGGAGCGGCATGAATTCGGCGCCGAGGTGGGGCGCCTGCTCGATCTGGTGGTGCATGCGCTGTACTCGGAGCGCGAGATCTTCCTGCGCGAACTGGTGGCCAATGCCGCCGATGCGGTGGACCGCCGCAGGTTCGAGGCGCTGTCCGACAACCAACTCGGCCTGCCGGCCGAAGCGCGGGTGCGGGTGGTGCCGGACCAGGCGGCGCGGACGCTGACCATCTCCGACCCCGGCATCGGCATGGACAAGGCCGACCTGGCCCAGCATCTCGGCACCATCGCGCGGTCCGGCACCCTGGCCTTCGCGAAGTCGCTCGCCGAGGCGCCGCCCGGCGACAAGCCGAGCCTGATCGGGCAGTTCGGCGTCGGCTTCTACAGCGCCTTCATGGTCGCCGACCGCATCGAGGTCACCTCGCGGCGTGCGGGGCGCGAGGAAGCCTGGGTCTGGGCCTCCGAGGGCAAGGGCGACTACACCCTGGCCCCCGGCGCCCGCGCCGAGGCCGGCACCGACATCGTGCTGCACATGAAGCCCGACGCCGGGGAGTTCCTGGAGCCGCATCGCCTGCAGGCCATCATCCGCAAATGGGCCGACCACATCACCATCCCGATCACCGTCGCCCGCGACGGGGTGGACGAGCCGGCGAACGAGGGAACCGCCTTGTGGCGGCGCCCGAAGGCGGAGGTGACGGAGGCGCAGTACGAGGAATTCTACCGCCACGTCGCACACGCCTTCGACAAGCCCTGGGCGACGCTGCACTGGCGCGCGGAGGGCGCGCTGGACTTCTCCGCCCTGCTGTTCATCCCGGGCATGAAGCCGTTCGAGGCGGTGGAGGGCGAGCGCGAGAGCCGCGTGCGGCTGCATGTGCGGCGCATGTTCATCACCGACGAGGCCGGCCTGCTGCCGCCCTGGCTGCGCTTCGTGAAGGGCGTGGTGGACACCGAGGACCTGCCGCTCAACGTCAGCCGCGAGATGCTGCAGGCGACGCCGCTGCTGGCCCGCATCCGCAAGGCGGTGACCGGGCGCGTGCTGTCGGAGTTGAAGGCGAAGGCCCGGGACGCCGAGGGCTATGCGGCGTTCTGGGACAGTTTCGGCGCGGTGCTGAAGGAAGGCGTCTGGGAGGATGGCGAGCACGCGAAGGACATCGCCGCGCTGCTGCGGTTCCGGTCCTCGGCCGTGGAGGGCTGGACCAGCCTGCCGGACTACCTGGCGCGGATGAAGGAGGGGCAGGAGGCGATCTACGTCCTGGTCGGCGACGATGCCGCCGCGCTGGCGAATTCGCCGCAGCTCGAGGGTTTCCGCGCGAAGGGCGTCGAGGTTCTGCTGCTGTCCGACGGGATCGATGCCTTCTGGCCCGACCGGCTGGGCGCGTTCGAGGGCAAGCCGATTCGCAGCATCACCCAGGGCAGCGTCGATCTTTCGAAGATCGCGGGGCAGGCGCCGGAGGGCGAGGCGGCGGATGTCGCCATGCTGCTGGGACTTTTGAAGGACGCGCTGCGCGAGGATGTGTCGGAGGTGCGCGCGACGGACCGGCTCGTGGAAAGCGCGGCGGTGCTGGCTGCGGCACAGTACGGTCCCGACCTGCAGATGCAGCGCATGCTGCGGCGCGCCGGGCGCGAGTCCGGCGCCGGCCTGCCAGTTCTGGAGATCAACCCGCGCCATCCCTGGATCCGCAGCCTGGCGGGGACTGCGGCAACGGAGACCGCGCTGAAGGAGAAGGCCGGGCTGCTGCTCGACCTGGCCCGGGTGCAGGACGGCGACAGCCCGCGCGACCCAGCCGCCTTCGCACGCCAGGTCGCCGCGGCCCTAGCGGCCGCAGCAGGCTGACCCCGCTGCAAGGGTTCAGCATCCGGGTGACACGGAGGCTGGCTCAAAGGAAGTAGCCCCTCTCCGCACTTGGCAAAAGGGCTGGCGCTTCTGTCTGATGCGGCCGGATCGGGGCAGACACGGCCATTGCCGCGCCTGCCTGCCGACGAGCCGGAGGCTGCAATGAGCATGGCCAGCACGCCCAACGTCATCAACGGCACCAGCGGTGCCGAGGATCTGCTTGGCACGGGGGGCTATGATTCGATCTCGGGCTTCAGCGGCAACGACCGCCTCTACGGGCGCGGCGGCAACGATTTCCTGAGCGGGGGCGCGGGCAACGACCGCCTCGATGGCGGCACCGGCGCGGATACGATGCTGGGCGGGTCCGGCAACGATGTCTATGTCGTCGACAGCGTCGGCGACGTGGTGAGCGAGGAGAACTCGCCCGGCGTCGACAGCGGCGGCGTCGACACCGTCCAGTCCTGGATCAGCTACAGCCTCGGCGCCTTCGTCGAGCGGCTCGAACTTCTGGGCACGGCGGACCTGGACGGCGTGGGCAACGCGCTCGGCAACGCGCTCCGGGGCAATGCGGGGTCGAACGTCCTGTTCGGTGGCGCCGGCGTGGACACGCTCTATGGCTTCGACGGCGACGACATCCTGATCGGGGGTGCCGACAAGGACTATCTTTATGGCGGAGCCGGCGCGGACACCTTCGTCCTCGGGCTGAACGATGGCGCCGCCGACGTGGTGTACGACTTCGAGGCCATCGACCGGATTGGCATCTACGCAGGTGTCTTCGGGCTGACCGAGGGTGCGGGGCTCAGCGGCGGCCAGCTGGATGGCGCCTACTTCGTGGCCGGCTCCGCCGCCACGGCGTCGGGTCATGGCCAGTTCATCTTCACCTCCGGCAGCAAGCCGGCCCTGAAATGGGATCCGGACGGCATCGGTGGCCAGGGTGCGGTCACGCTGGCCACCTTCTCCTCCGGCATCGTCCTCACCGCGGAGCAGATGCATGTCCTCACCGCGCCGACCGCATCGGCCGCCGCGGCGGTGCCGGGGCCGCAGTCGGAAGACATGGGCACGGTGTACTTCACGCTGACCCTGTCGCAGCCCTGGTACCAGGATGTCGTGCTGTCCGTCAGCACCGTGAACGGCACCGCGCAGGCAGGCACGGATTTCGTTGGTCTGTCGAACGTGCAGGTCACCATCGCCGCGGGCGCGACCACCGCCTATGTCGGCGTCACCGTCATGGACGACGGCGTGCTGGAAGCCATCGAGACCTTCTCCCTCCGCATCGACTCCGCCACGATCGCCGGAGGCGGCACGGCCCTGGCGGTGGGGGACGGGACGGCCTCCCTCGCCCTCACGGATCCCGCACCGTCCGTCGTCGCCATCCACAACCTCTGGCAGTACGGCATCCCCGACCCATCCGGCATCGCCTACAATCCCCTGACCGGGAAGCTGATCATCTCCGATGCGGAGATCGAGGAGGAACCCACCTTCAACCCGATCAGCATCTACACCTTCGACCTGGACGGCGGTGCGCCGCTCAGCAGCTACACCCCGCGCTATTCGGACGAGCCCACCGGCCTCGCGATCGACGCGGGTCGTGGCGTGATGTACGTCTCGGACGACGACAACTCGGCCATCCATGTCACCAACCTGACCGATCCGTCCCGACGGATCTGGTCCTTCGACGCCGAGAGCCTGGGGGCCGACGACCCCGAGGACGTGGCGGTCGATCCGGTCACGCACAACCTCTTCATCGTCAATGGGCTGTCGCGCACGCTGCAGGAAGTCAGCGTCGATCACGCCGGCAGGACCGCAGCGCTGGTCGATTCCTTCACCTTCAGCGACAGCCGCATCATCGACCCCGAGGCGCTGGCCTACGTGCCGGAGTACGACGTGTTCCTGGTCGGTGGCGGGTTCGGATCGAACATCTGGGTGGTGGACCGGCAGGGTGACACGTTGGAGATGCTCACCCTTCTCCAGGACTACCGGAACACGCAGACGGATGTGGCCGCAGGCACCATCCGCACGAGCGTGAAGGACATCGAGGTCGCGCCGGCCAGTGACGGCAGCGGCGCGACCCACATCTACGTCGCCGATTTCGGCGCCAGCCACAAGATGGATGGGCGCCTGATCGAGATCGCACCCGGCAACCTGTTCAGCGATTTCCTGATCGCCTGAAGGACTGCCCGGCCAGCGGCGTCACAGGATGAAGTCGGCGGCCGAGAAGTCGTGCTGGCCGGCGACCTTGAACCAGTACTCCGGCGCCGCGTCACGGTCCGTGTTCAGCTCGACAACCGTCACATTCCCGGCGCGGTCGTAGGCGGCGCGAAGCTGCCCCGGGGTTCCGTCCTTGAAAGCAGCCGTGCCGATGAAGGCGAAGGCCTGGTCCCCGGACATGCGCTCATTGGCATCGATCAGGCTGAGGTCGAAGACGTCGCTGCCTGATTCGAAGTCCATGAAGATGTCGACCACGCTGGAGCCATCCATGTCGCCGCCACGGGCGAAGACGAAGGTGTCCCGGCCCTCACCGCCCCACACCACATCGGCGCCGTTCCCGGCATCGATCGTGTCGTTGCCGGCGCCGCCCTTGATCGTGTCGTTGCCGTTGCGGCCCTGGATCACGTTGTCCAGGTCGTTGCCGATGATGAGGTCATCGCCGCTCGATCCCCTGAAATCCGTGCCGGAGAAGGTCGCGCGGTCCGCGGGGGCCGGCTGGACGGGAGCCGGCTGGACGGGAGCCGGTGTGACGGGAGCCGTTGTGACGGGAGCCGGTGTGACGGGCGTTGGCTCGACCGGGTCGGGATCGGCGGGCGCAGCCTCCTCCGGGTCCGCCTCGACCGGGTCCGACTCGATCGGGTCCGACTTGACCGGGTCGGCGGGCGCGGCTTCCTCCGGAATCGGCTGGGCCGCATCATCCGGCTCGGTCACCGAGCCATCGCCATGCTCGCTGATCCATTCGCTCCGGGCCTGTTCCCAGTAGCTCCGCGCGGCCTGGCCCTCGAGGATGGTCCAGCCCTGGGTCGGCTTCGGATAGTCGGACGGCAGCGGCGTGTCCGAGAGGTTCAGGAAGACGTTGCCGCGCGATTCGACGGTGTTCTCCCAGGCGTTCTCCAGCCGGGTCCAGCCGCGGTGATCCGGCGTGTCGATCGCCATGACGGTGTCGATGAACCGAAGCTGCGGCGTGGTGTCGAAGGCGCCGGAATTGGTCTTGATGGGCGAGCCGTGCGTCATCTCGCCCTGGTACAGATAGGCCTTGCTGCGCATCAGCACGCCGTCGAAGGTCACGGTGTTCGCGGACCCGTCGATCTTGTCGCCATCGCCGAGGCTGACGCCGACGAAGACACCGTCGAACAGGCTGTCCTTGATGGTCCCGCTGTAGCCGCTGTCGTTCTCGAAGGCATCGTCGCGGATGTTGCTGACCCAGGCCTGGTTGATCGTGAAGTTCGGCGAGGCATCGGAGACGCGGAGCGCATCCCAGGCGCCGTCGACGCGGGTGCCCTGGATGGTGGCATCGGGGGCGTGGGAGATGCGCAGCGCCGCGGAGTTGACGTAGGTATCCTCCCAGTCGGAGTTCTGCGGCACCTGGCCGTTGAAGGTTCCGCCGAGGATCGTCAGGCCCTGCCCCGCACCATCGACCCGGAACGGATAGAGGTTGATCGGACCGCTGCCCTCGTCGGCCTGCTGGCCCGCCGTCGGGTTGTCGTTGCGGCTGTTGTCGACGATCCATGTGGCGCCCCTGGCGTCCACGGTTGAGCCTGCACCTAGGTCGGTCAGGCGAAGCGAAGTATAGCCATAGTCCTCGGTCAGTCGAACCAGTTCGGTCATTGTATTTTTAGTCCTTTGTGTGGGTCGATTAGCCGCGCCATCAGTATCGACCCCACAAATTCACCGCAACCCAGATAAATTTCTATAACTCATGCGAAATCAATATAGCAATCAATGTAATAGAATATACAGAACATATGCCTCGGCATCTCCGCACGCGATCCGAACGTATCGAAGGCGCGACATGCCGGGCGGCAGCGGCGCGGTCAGCGTGCCGGCTCAGGCCGCCCCGCCTGGCCGGTCGCGTGGCGCATGCAGCAGGCCGCGATAGGCGCCCGGCGTCATGTTCACGCGCTTGCGGAACTCGCGCGTGAAATGCGCCTGGTCGCTGAAGCCGCAGATGTAGCCCACGGCCGGCAGGGGCTCCTCGCCGCCGGCCAGCAGGGCGCAGGCGTGGCGTACCTGCACCGTGCGCAGCACGGCGGTCAATGTCAGCCCGCTGGCGGCCAGGCGCCGTTGCAGGGCGCGCGGAGACAGGCCCAGCGCTGCCGCCACCTCGGCCAGCGGCAGGTGCCGCGCCGGGTCCTCGCCCAGCAGCCTGGCGAGGGACACGGCCTCCGCGCAGCCATCGAAGCTGATGGCGGGCGCACCTGCCGGATCATGAGGCGGGCACGGCGCCACGACATCGCGGCGCATCGTCCAGCCGGACCAGGCGATGTCCCACTCAGCCGTCGCGGCGGCGGCGACGGCGAGCGCAAGGCCCCGCGAATCCCAGCCGCCATCGCCCCGCGCCACGACCTGCCCGCCCACCCGCGCGGCCACCCCGTGGCAGCCGATGGCCCGCAGCAGGCCGAGATACACGCCCAGCACCAGCAGATCCTCGGCGGCCGAGGGTGGCGCGCCGGATAGCGACACATGGCGCAGCCGCGCGCCCTGCCCGTCCAGCCGGTCCACCGCCGTGCGGTGATGCGTGTGGGCATAGCGCTCGAGCCGCAGCCAGCGCGTGACCAGGTCCTGCGGCCCCCGGGCCCGCAGCAGCGCGTGCAGCATCGGCTGGAAGCCCTGGTCCGCGATGGCCTCGCCCACGCGCAGCAGCGGCAGCGGGCCGTGCGCCCGCATGATGGCCGAGAGCAGGTCCCGCTTGGCGCCGAGTGGCACGGTGGGCGCCGCGTAGCGCAGCCCGGGCGGCGATGGCACGGGCGGCGCGATGCCCTGGCGGCGCAGTCCGTCGAAGACCAGTGCGAACAGCCCGGCCGAGGCGAAGGCCCTGCCCGTCATGCCGCGCGTGCCAGCAGCGGCAGGGCGCGCAACCGCCGGCCCGTGGCGCGCGACGCGGCATTGGCGATGGCCGCCAGCGCGGGGCCCAGCGCCGTCTCCCCAGCGCCACCGAATCCTGCGCCGGGCGGCGGGTCCATCAACGCCACCTCCAGCCGCTGCGGGATGTCCGCCAGCGTGGGCAGCCGGTAATCGGCGAAGCTGCTGGCCGCGACGGCGCCGTCCGCAAGCCCGAGGCGCTCGGTGAGGGCCGAGCCGACGGCCCAGGCCAGGTTGCCCTGCACCTGGGCGAGCACGCGGTCCGGGTCCAGCACCCGCCCGCTGTCCTGCGCGCACCACAGGCCGCGCACGGCAAGGCCCCCCGCGCCGTCCGCCTCGACCTCCGCCACCACGGCGGCCCAGGAGGCGTCCTTGTAGGGCGCGCAGCCAACCCCGAGCGCGCGGCCTGGCGGCAGGGCGCGGCCCCAGCCCGCCATCGCCGCGACATGGCGCAGGCAGGCGGCAAGCCGCGGCTCTCCGTCCAGATGGGCGAGGCGGAAGGCCACCGCATCGCGGCAGGCCAGCCGCGCCAACGCGTCCATGGCGCTTTCCACGGCGAAGGCGTTGGGTGCGGCGCCCAGGCCGCGCCAGGGCCCGGTCGGCACCGGCAGGCGAACCGCATCGAACTCCACCCGTGCGGTCCCGAAGGCGTAGGGCGGGCGCGCCCCGCGCGCGATGCCGGTGTCGCCGGTCACGGCATTGGCGGTGCGCTGCAGCCATTCCGGCAGCACGGCGGCGGTGAAGATCACATGGCCGGAGACGAAGGCGTGCCACCAGGCGGCGACGCGCCCCTCCGGCCCCAGCCGGGCGCGGATGCGGTGGGAGGAGGGCGGCCGGTGGAAAGCCTCGCGGAACTCGTCGGCACGGGTCCACTGCACCAGCACGGGACGCGGTGCCACGGCGCGGGCCAGGCGCGCGGCCTCGAGCTCCACATTGGGCACGGTGCGGCCGCCGAAGGCGCCGCCCATGCGGCAGGATCGCACGACCACCGCCGTCTCGCGCAGCCCCAGCCGCCGCGCCAGCACCGCGCGCACGAAGAAGGCGTCCTGCGTGCCGGTCCAGACCTCGACCTGGGCGCGGTCGGCGGACCAGCGGGCGGTGGCGGCGCGGGGCTCGATGGCGGCGTGCGCGGCCATCGGCACGTCGAGCCGCAGGTCCAGCGTCCAGGGCGCCGCTTGGTCCATCGGCGCATCGAGCAGCCGGTGCGGCAGCGAGGCGCCACCGCGCGCCGCGAGGCGGGCATCGACATCCGTGGCACGCGCGAGTTCCGCCTCGCCCCAGTCCGAGCCCCCCTCCCAGCGCGCCTCCGCCGCGGCGACGGCGCGGGCGAGTGCCCCCGGGCGCTCCGCGACCAGCCCGGCCCAACCGGCCTCGCCGGCGAAACCGACGAAGCCCGGCATGGTGGCGGCGGCGTCCGCCCCCGCCCGCACCAGCCGCGCACCGAGACGCGGCGGGCGCAGCATGGCCCCGTGCAGCAGGCCCTCCGGCATCACATCCGCGGCGAAGGCGGGCGCGCCGCGCAGCACCGCGGAAAGCTCCGGTGCCGGGCCCACCTGCGGCGGAATGGTGGCCCCGAGCGGCTGCGCCGCGCGCAGGGCGGCGGCCGAGAGGATCACCGGCGCGCCATCGGCCAGCGATGCCAGGGATGCGCTCGCGGCCCCCGCCACGAAGCCGTCCGGCGTGGGACGCAGCGCGGCCGGCGCCACGCCCAGCCGCGCCGCCGCACGCCGCCGCAGTTCCTCGCGCAGGGCGGCGGCGGCGCGGGCCAGGGGCTCGGCGAAAAGATGCAGGCTCTCGCTGCCCACGGTGGCGCGCACGGGGGGCATGTCCGCGGTGTCGGGCAGGCGCAGTTCGATGGCGGCGGGCGGGATTTCCAGCTCCGCCGCGACGATGCGGCGCAGCGCGCCGACCACGCCCTGCCCCATCTCCTGCCGCGGCGCGTGCAGGACGACGCGGCCCTCGGGCGTCAGGCCCACCCAGCCGGCCGCGCTGTCGGCGTCCCCTGGGTCGGGTCGCCCCGGCAGGACGGGCAGCGACGCGCAGGCCGCGAGGGTGGGGGCCAGGGCCAGCACGGCCAGCCCGTGCAGCAGGTGGCGCCGGGTCGCCGCCACCTCAGGCGGCCCCATCGAGCAGGTTCGCGGCGCGCGTCGTTGCGGCGCGGATGCGCGGCGCCGTGCCGCAGCGGCAGAGCACGCCGGCCATCCCGGCCTCCACCGCTTCGGGCCCGGGGCGCGGGTACCGAGCGAGGAGGGCCGCGGCCTGCGCCATCTGGCCCGACTGGCAGAAGCCGCATTGCGGCACAGCGAGGTCTTCCCAGGCGCGAAGCACGGCGGCGGGGGCGCCGCCCGCCGCGCCAAAGCCCTCGGCGGTCGTGATCCGGCGGCCGATCGCGGCGGCCGCGGGCATCAGGCAGGCACGCTCGGCGGCGCCGTCCACCAGGATGGTGCAGGCCCCGCACAGGCCCACGCCGCAGCCGAACCGCACGCCTGCCAGGCGGAGGTGAAAGCGCAGGAAGGACAGGACGGATTCGTCGTTCCAATCGCCGGGCACGCTGGCCGCCCGTCCGTTCACCACAATCTGTCCGCTCGTCATGATACCCACCGGTCTCGTTCGGTCATCAACATGACAGACATGGCATGCAGGTCTTGAACGATCGCGACAGGCGGGGAGCCTTCAGACGAAAATCGCGGCGATTCCGCCATCCGGTTTCGACCACCGCATCCCACGACGCGCCGACCACGCTGCCGCGGTCGCCGAACGGGGTTGCGCGGATCGGCGCGGACGGGCGACCGGATCGTCATCCTGTCGTCCCGGTCGCGGCCTGTGCCTTCTCGAGCTCCGCATTCACCACGGCGCCGAGCGAACCGCCGAGGCCCAGCGTGTCGCGGTCCTGCCTCGCGAGCCGCGCCAGCTGCTCGCCGACCAGGCGTGCGGCATCCTCCGGCATCACCGGCGCCAGCCTGAGCAGGTCCTGCGCCGCGGTGGCGCGCTCGGTGAACAGCCCATACGGCAGGACCAGCTCCGTCATGGCGGGGCCCAGCCCCAGCGGCATGAAGACGGCGACCGCGCCGGCTTCATCCAGCACGTGATGCCGGGAAAAACGTAGGACGCTGCCGCGCGCCACCCGCCACCAGCGCGGCCCCTGATGCCCCAATCCGAACATGCCCTGCACCTGTGCCCCTCCCTCGCCTCCGCGCAGTCTGGCAGCATGGCGGGGGAAGCCATCTGCCGCGGCGGGGGCTCAGGGCTGGAACCGCCATGGCGGGAGGAGGCGCATGGCGAACCTCGCCACGGGGAGAGGCAAGGGTCGCGCCCGATTCATGCTAGTGCGGCGCCATGGAAACCAAGCCGCCGATTCCTCGCGCCATCCTCGTTGGCATCCAGACGCCGGAGGTCGATGACGTGGCGCACGCCGCCAGCCTGGAAGAACTGGGGCGCCTGGTGAAGACGCTGGGCTATGAGGTGGTGGGAGTCGTGGCGCAGCGGCGCGAGGGAACGGGTGCCGGCTCGCTGCTCGGCAGCGGCAAGCTGGCGGAACTCGCGGCGCTGACCGGCGGCAGCGGTATCGTCGGTTCCATGGCGCCGCCGCCGAAAGCCAAGGCGCGGGAGCGGTTCGATGGTGCCGGCGCGGCAGCACCTAGGGCGGAGCCGGAGGCGGTAGCCGGGCCCAGGCCGCAATTCGTCATCGTCGACCATGAGCTGTCGCCGAGCCAGATCCGCAACCTGGAACGGGCGACCGGCGCCCAGGTGCTCGACCGCACCGGCGTCATCGTCGAGATCTTCCACCGGCACGCCAACACGCGTGAGGCCAGGCTGCAGGTGGAGATGGCGCGGCTGAAATACGTCGCCCCCCGCCTGCGCGAATCCTCGGGCGGTGGCGAGCGGCGGCAGGGCCCCGGTGCCGGCGAAAGCACGCTGGATCTCGACCGCCGCAAGATCCGCGATCGGCTGGCGGAGTTGAAGGACCAGCTGGAAGCGGTGCAGCGCGACAGCGACCAGCGTCGCTCCGCGCGGCGCGACCAGCTGCGGGTGGCGCTGGTCGGCTACACCAATGCGGGCAAGTCGTCGCTGATGCGGGCCCTGACGGGCAGCGAGGTGCTGGTGGAGGACAAGCTGTTCGCCACCCTCGACACCACGGTCCGGATCCTGCAGCCGGAGACGCGGCCGCGCGTGCTGGTGTCCGACACGGTGGGCTTCATCAAGCAGTTGCCGCACGACCTGGTGGCCTCGTTCCGCTCGACGCTCGCGGAGGCACTGGAGGCCTCATTGCTGCTGTTCGTGGTCGATGCCTCGGACCCGACCTACGAGGCGCAGCTGGAGGTCAGCCGCAGCGTGCTGCGCGAGATCGGCGCCGATGCGGTGCCGTCACGCCTGGTGCTGAACAAGATGGATCGGGTGGATCCGGAGCGCCGCGCGCTGCTGGTCGAGAAGCACCCGGACGCGATCCTGCTCTCGGCCCACGCGGCCGAGGATGTGAGCGCGCTGCGCGACACGATCATCGACTTCTTCGAGGCGGCGATGGTGGAGGATGTGCTGGTGCTGCCCTATGCGCGGCAGGGCCTGATCAGCGAAGTGTATGAAAGCGCGCGCGTGCTTTCGGAGGACTATGACGAGACCGGACGGGTCCTGAAGATCCGCGGACTGCCGGGCGCCATCGCGCGGCTGCGGCGGAGCCTCGCCGTCCAATGAAGCCTGCAGTGCGCCGCGGCAACTGACCGGGAAGGTAGCCCGGGTCGCGTCTCATAAGGGCCGCATCGAATGCGAGCCGCCAGGCGCCGGAAGGGGCAAGGCGCCATGCACGGTCAGTCAGGCGCTACCGACATGTCCGTTCACGGCCAGTCCGTGAGACTTGGCCCAGACCGCCGCCTCCGTCCGGTTTCTGGCGCTCAGTTTGCGAAGGATGGCCTTCATGTGCGCCTTCACCGTCGCCTCGCTGATCCCGATCTGCCTCGCGATCAGCTTGTTGGAGTTGCCGCCGCTCAGGTGGCAGAGCACCTGCATTTCCCGGGGCGAAAGCTGCGTCTCCCGCGGCGAAGGCTGCCTCAGTTGGAATGCGGTGCCGGCTTGCGGCTCTGCGGCGAACGGGTGCGCAGCAATCTTTGCCTCGCGACAGACTCCCGAGACGACCCGTTCACCCAGCAGGACGACCTCGATCGCCTTGATGAGGGCCTTTACCTCGATGGTGCGCAGGATGAGGCCGTCGATCAGGGGCCAAGCCAGCATCGGGTCCTCCTCCGCGATGGCATCAACGAGGAAGACGAACTTTACCTTGGGATACCCGGCACGGATCTTGAACAACTTGGCTGAATGCTCGTGCAGCTCGCCGGAGGGCAGAGCTGCCAGCAGAAGATCTGGTTCGAATTCAATTTCTTCCCCTAGAATTTCATCCAGGGTCTTGGCGCAGAGACACACAAAGAATCCGGCTTCAGCAAGAATGTGCTTCAGTCCTTCCAGGACCAGGGGAAAGCTTCCAACCAGCGCAACCCTGCCATTTTCTTGCATGATCATTCCCCCCAAGGAACCCACAACGACCAGGAGATGCCCTCTGATCAAAAGTAAAGGTCGATTTATTTTATGTTTATCGAAGGATTATTTGGCTGTACTGGCTCATTATTGTCCCTCTTATACTTCCGACTCACAATGCCATTGACTTCCCAGTCGTTCACATTTCTGTCACAATATCTTGTACGGATCATGGGCCGCCAGCCACTACCCACCCCGGCCCTTCGCTCGATGTGGGTGAGGTACCGGTGCGAATGGCCCGCTGCCATGGCACGCTGGCCTTGATGCGATCTGCGGCCTGGCTGCCGATCGGTCTCTGGCCCGTCAGAGACTCCTGACTTCCCGCACCACGGGTGATCCTGCCGTCGGCTCCACCGGCCCCCGCTGTTCCTAAACCCGCCGGTTCAAGCCGGGTCCCCATCGTGCTCCGCGGAAAATCCGTCCGGATGCACCGAGAGTCTCGATGCCGCTCAGTGCCGTGCGTGCAGGGCACGAGGCGATTCCCCGGGGGACGCCGCACCATTCCGGCACAAGCCATACGCAACCGCGGACCGGTCCTGCTCAGACTGCCGCGCCGGGCGCTGACTCATGGCCGGCGCTACGCCCAGCCTCTGGCCAGACCCCGGCCACCACAATCCTGATGGGCGATCAAAGCCATCCTATTGTCGCGGAACAGTTCAGGCCGAAGCCGCTCTTGCATTCGAAAAGCATCATGCTAAAGACGTTGGCGGAGCGCGGGCGTAGCTCAGGGGTAGAGCACAACCTTGCCAAGGTTGGGGTCGAGGGTTCGAATCCCTTCGCCCGCTCCAGTCGGTTTTCCAACCTCACATTTCCCTTCCCCCGACAGCGCCGTGAACCGCAGGTTGCCTGGGGTTTTGCGACCGTGGCTTAGGGGTTGGAGAACGCAACGACCCCCGAAATTGCTCTCCGGAGGCGCGAAAGTCTCCGAAGCTTGGGGGTGGGGTGATTTAACCCGCAACCTTTATCTCGTTGATCCGGCAAGAATTTCTCGGCGCTGAGCTTGGGGGATTCCTCAAGTCGATCGCCAGGCAAACGCGACCGGAGAGGGAAGACCCGACCCTGACCCCCAAGCCGATCATCCGTCCCGATCCAGGGGGGGCGTGACCACTTTCGACAACGGTCACTTCCGCCCCCGCCTGCCGGTGACCACCGCCACGGCGACGCCTTCTCGGTCAGTGCAAGGAATCACCGGCACCTCGGTCCTTCACCATCAAGGCGGTCCCGGAGGAATCCAGGGCGCCAGCCACACCAAGGATCCATCCTTCCACCCGGGCGACAGTCCGCTCCGGGGGGTTGAGGCGGGGCCGCAGGAAAGTGGCGAGGCTTCCATCCCTGTCGGCCATCGCCAGCCAAGCGGCGATGCTGAAGGCGTCGTGCTGGTCGCCCGTGCGGCCGTCCCGCGCGAAGCCGCGGCTCCAGAGGGCTGGATAGACTTCCGCGATCGCGGACCTGCCGGCTGGCACCTCCCATCCGTCGAAGGGCCAGAAGTGCACGCGCGGACCCAGCCGCTGACGCAGGAAGCGCAACCAGGGGATACCGGCATGGGTGGACTTTGCCACCGAGCCCTGCACGTCGAAATGGAACACCGATTTCGCGCCACCCGCCCGCAGCTCGGTCAACCGTCGCCAGCGGGCATTGCCCTGCCGCGCCGCGCCATGGCCGAAGGACCCGTCGCGGATGAAATCGACGTAGGTGTGATCCTCGTCAGTTGGCCAATGGCGCTGGAAATCGTCGAGGAAGGTGGGCCAGTCAGGCAGCAGGCCATGCGCCTCGAAATAGCGCAGCGGGAAGGAGAAGCCGTGGTCGATGCCGACCAGCGTCGGCACATCCTCGGCCAGGCGCTCGGCGAGCCATTCCGCGATGCCGCGCCGTGTCCAATATTTGCGCGGCGAGGGCGGGGGAAGAACCTCCGTGGGCGTGGCGCCGCCCTCGGCCAGGTAGACGCGCAGCCCCTTCAGGCTAGCCGTCGGCGTTTCCGCGCCGGAGTAGTCGACGCCTATGCTGCGCTGGAAGCTGCGCGCGATTCCCCGGGCCGGCTCGGTGGGCAAAACCATCAAGCCAAAGCCTCCGGAAGCGGCACGTCCGCGCACTGGGGCACCGGCGCGATCGTTTTGGCCTCGGCAGCGTAAACGGCGGCCTCGAAGGCGGTCCAGGCTTTGGCGCGGGCGGCGGCGGCCTCTGTTCGCAGGCGGGAGGCTTCGGCTCGCCCAGCATTGAGTGAGGCTATCAGCGTGCGCTGGTCAGAGATGGGCGGCAGGGGAAAGGTAAGCGAAAGCAGAGACGGCTTCGATATGTTCTTCATCGTGGGCGAGGTGCCCGTGAGTTTGGCCTCGATCTGGCGACGAACGTCACCAATGCGGAGTACCTCAGTCACGAATTCGGGTGTGATGGGCGGGTTTTTGCGCCAGACCATACGGAAAATCTTGTCGCAGAGTAGCAACTGAGGGCGCGTTTCGCCGATCAGGGCTGTGGCGCCAACAAGGCGGGAAATGTTCGCGCGGCTGACTAGTACCTGCGCAGGCTTCATCTCCAGTTTGGGGCGTGGTTTCAGATTTGCCGGAAGCGCCTTGTTCTCAAGCTCGTTGAAGACTCCAAACGACACGGCGCCCAGCTTCAAGACGCCCCACTCGCCAGGTTTGGCCGGGCGGTCGAGGCATTTTGGGCTCCAGCCGTTTTCGAGATCGGCGATCACATCACCGAGCCGAACGACGGGCCATGTACTGGTGCCGGTCGCACCGCCAGTGATACGGCGCAGGACACCGTCGTGGCTCCAGCGGTCGAGGTCCTTGAACGAAGCGACGAAGATGGGTTTGTCAGGCAGAGGCACGGGCGGTGTGAAGCCGAGCGCGGCCTCGAAATCGCCCATGGCTTTCGCCTCGGCGGCTTCTGCGGCCTGCTCCTTGTCAGCCACTGCCTTCAACGCCGCGTCATAGGCCACGACGATCCCCTGTTGCTCGGCTAGATCCGGAAGGGGCATCTCAAGATCTTCAAAGACCGACAGCTTGACCTCGGTTCTGCCATCCGCACCAGAGCGATTTGCCCAGAGCCAGCGCTTGAACTCGCCTGTTTGTACGATGTATCGGAGATAAAGCGGGTAGACGCATGTAGTATCCGGCTCGTAGACCGCAAAATGCGTGGTCACTACAGCGTTCGACCAATCAGCAGGAAGGATGCCAACCGCCCCATTCTTAAGGTCGATTTTCGATAAGACGAGATCGTTCGGGCGGACCCACTTCAGCGCCATGGAATAATCGCGGCCATCTTTCACGGATCGACGCGATATGTTGCCGTCAAAATGGATTGTAATCGGTTGAAGGTCAGCGAACGAGTGCTTTGACCGGACGACGGTTTCATTTCGGGGGCGAAGCAGGTCACCAATTCGCGCACTAGAAACGCGGGACGGGAAGTGCAGGTGCGGGATCGTAAACTTGTCCCAGCGGTCCAGCTTTTTGAAGCGGTAGACCTCCATCATGCTGCGAAACTCGGTTCGTCAGCGACAACCGCTCCAGCTGCCAGCCAGCTTTCGAAGCGACGATAGCCTTCAAGAACGGTTGGAAGTTCGTTGCCGACGTTCTCGCCTGTCTCGCCGGTCGAGGTGATGCCGACCGCTTTCGGCAAGGCGACGAAGACCGGATAATCGAAGGCGTCGCGCACATGCGCCCACAGCGCGGCGTAACGAGCAGGCGGCCGAGGCGGCCATTGCCATCGAGGAAGGGATGGATCGTCTCGAACTGGACATGGACCAGGCCCGCCTTGAGCAGCGTTGGCAGCTCCGGCGTGTCGGCGTGGATGAACCGCTCCATGTCGCCGAGGCAGGGCATGACGAGCTGCGGCGGCGGGGGCACGAAGGCCGCGAGGCTGGGGCGCGGGCCGCCGATCCAGTTCTGCGAGGAGCGATCTGCGACGAGAGCAGCGCTTCCTTGCGGACGTACATATAGAGAAACAGCCCGGTGTCGGGCAGGATCGACGCCATGCCGTCGAGACGGCCCAGCGCCATCTGCGCCCGCTGCAGCGGCACCAGCAGGCTGGAGACGTCGATCGGCGGGATGGGCGGCAAGGGCGGCGGCACGAAGGCGCGTGTCGCCTCACCGCCGAAGGTGGTCGTCTCATATCGCCCGAGGCGGCTTTGGCGGCTGGGCTGAGGCATCCTTATGAAAGGTGACTTTCGCTAGGGGCGGCGCAAGGAAGAATTCTGCCCTCTTTCTTTCATAAAGGCCGGTGATTCGCCAGCCTTGTCTGCGGGCTGGCGATCCTTCAGGTTGGTCCAGACCCACGGCCATTCGCGCGCAAAGTGCCGCGCTGGGCGTCCCATCCCACCGGCACCCCTCCGTCCAACACCGCGAAGGTCAGGCCCTCCGGCTGCCGCCCGCCCAGGATGGCCGACACGATGTCCGGCGCCAGGAGGGTGAGGCGGAGGAGGCTGCCGAGGTAGCCCGCTCGAGGCGCTCAGCGGCTTCCATCTCGGTGATGGATGCGTAGCGCCCCTGATCGAGCATGCGCTGATACCGGAATGCCCGCGCCAGAGCCTTCACCAACGCCGGGTCGGCCCGCGTCGTGACCGGCGCCACGCCATCCGCCATCGGCGTCACGACGGTCTTCCGGCCCGGTCGGAAGCGGATTGCCAGCGGCACCCGGACGGTGATGCTGGTCGCCGTGTTCATGCTGCCGACCTCAGGACATCGGGCGCGATGGCGCCGAGATCACGGACCAGGCCGCCGAGACCATCCAGCCGCAGCCGAATGTCGGCGCCGGCGGGCCCTACCACCACCCGCTCCACCAGTGACCTGACGATCCGCGCCTGCTCTGCCGGGAACAGGTGCTCCCACAGCGGGTCGAGCCGGTCCAGAGCGTCGTGGGTCTCGGCCTCGGTCAGGTCCGGCGCCTCCCTGCGCGCCGCCCGCCATGTGCCGATCACGATCTCTGGCTGGCGCAGAAGCGCCCGCACCTGGTCCACCACCGCCGCCTCGATCTCCGCTGCCGATACCCGGCGCACGATGGTGTCGTCGCCGGCGGCGTCTCCCTTCAGCACGCGCTGAGCCACGTAGTAGCGATAGAGCCGGCCATTCTTCCGGGCGTGCGTCGGCGACAGCGCCCGCCCGTCCACCCCAAAGATCAGCCCCTTCAGCAGCGCCGGCGTCTGCGCCCGATTCTGGTTGGCGCGGACCCGCGGGCTGATCTGCAGGACGGCGTGCGCCCAGTCCCACAGCTCCCGCGGCACGATCCCCTGGTGCTCACCGGGATAGACCTGACCCTTGTGCGCCGCCTCGCCGACATAGGTGCGGTTGTTCAGCAGCTTGTAGACGTCGCCCTTGTCCAGCGGCCGGCCCGCCTTGCTGGTGGCGCCCTCCGCCCGGAGACGGGTCACCGTCTCCATGCCCGATCCCGTCTCGGCGAAGATCTCGAACACCCTGCACACGCGCGGCGCCTCGTCCTCATTCACGATCAGCTTGCGCGCTACTACGTCGTAGCCGAGCGGCACCTTGCCCCCCATCCACATGCCGCGGGCGCGGGACGCGGCAAATTTGTCGCGGATTCGCTCGCCAATGACCTCGCGCTCGAACTGCGCGAAGCTCAGCAGGATGTTCAGCGTCAGCCGCCCCATGCTGGTGGTCGTATTGAACGACTGTGTGACCGACACGAAGGTCACGCCGTGCGCATCCATCACCTCCACCAGCTTGGCGAAATCCATCAGCCAGCGGCTGAGCCTATCGATCTTATAGACCACAATGACATCGACCAGGTCGGCCTGGATGTCGCGCAGCAGGCGCTGCAGTGCCGGCCGCTCCAGGGTGCCGCCGGAGAACCCGCCGTCGTCGTAGCGATCGCGCACCAGCACCCACCCCTCGGCGCGCTGGCTGGTGATATAGGCCTCGCAGGAATCCCGCTGCGCATCGAGCGTGTTGAACTCCTTCTCCAGCCCTTCGTCCGTGGATTTCCGAGTGTAGACGGCGCAGCGCAGCTTTTTCGTCGTGGCCGGCATGGCCGGCTCGATGCGGACGCGGCGGGTCATGCGTCACCCCGCGCGCGCAGCCCGAAGAACGTCCAGCCGTTCCACCGCGTGCCGGTGATGTGGCGGGCGATGGCCGACAGCGACTGATACGGCCGCCCCTCGAACTCGAAGTCGTCCTGGCGCACGGTGACCACGTGCTGCACGCCCTGCCATTCCCGGATGAGGCGCGTGCTGGCCAGTGGGCGACTGTCGGCGCGGATGCGGCGCAGCACCACGTTGCCGCCATCCAGTTGCTCACCCAGCGCCACCAGCCGGTCGACGGTCTCGGGCTTCAGCCCGCCATACGCGAGCTCCTGGATTCGGTACGCCAACCGGCTTTGGATATAGGCGCGGTTCCAGGGCGGCGGCTCTTTGCCGAACAACTCCCGCCATTGGTCTTTCAGCATGGCGGTGGGCGCAGCCTGCAGCGCGGCGAGCCGGCTCAGCACCTGCGTCGGCGGGATCTTCGGGATGGTGGGCGCCGGCGCGGGCGCGGCGGTGGATCGTCTGGTCACGCGAGTCCCGTCCTGTTGGGGTTCGCATGCAGGCGCTGCTTGCCGGTGGAGTGTAGGCGAACCTCTCCTACCCCCCGAGCTATCTCGGCATCCCGCGCATCATCCTCGGCAGCGCGGCTGCGCAGCCGCACCCACGGGCGCGCTGGTGCTCACCGCCGGCGTGGACTTGCAGGACGATCGCCTGGAATGCGACGTCTGGGGCTGGGCTGAGATACCGTCACGTCCATCAAGCGATTTCTTCACGCCGCGCAGGGCGCGCGGTTGCGCTATTTGTGGGCACCAGCGGGCGCCCCTGGTCTGTGGCGATGACGAAGGCTTTGCGGTGTTTTGCGACGCTGTAGACGGCGTGGAGGAGCTTTCGCATGGCGGCGATGAGGGCGAGCTTGGCGGGTTTTCCGGCGGCGCGCAGACGCAGGTAGAAGGCACGCAGCCAGGGATTGCGGGTGACCGCGCTGAGTACGGGCATCCACAGGGCGTGTCGCAGCTTGGCATGACCGAGCGTTGCGATGCCGGCGCGGGAACTGGTCTGCTTGCCGGATTGGCGCAGCCCGGGAACGACGCCGACGAAGGCTGCGAAGGCGGCGGCGCTCTTGAAGTGGGCGGGATCGCCGGCGGCCGCGATGATGCGGGCGGCGGTCTGCGGTCCGATGCCGTCGATGCTGGTGATGAGCCTGCCCGGGATATGGGTGTCGAGCAGGTCCTCGATGTCGTGCTCGATCTCGGCGAGGCGTTTACGCCAGGTGTCGAGGTCCTGGCAGATGTGACGCGCCTGGAGCTTGTAGGCCGGGCCGTGGTGCTGGCCGACGGAGTGTTTGGCGGCCTCGACCAGCGATTGGGCCAGTTCGGGTCCTACGAAGTGGCGGCCATCGTAGCGCAGCTTGGCGACGCGGCGGGGTGTGGCGCGGGCGAAGGCGTGGGCGGTGGGGTATTCGGCCAACAGGCAGGTGGCGAGCATGTTGTCGAGGCCGCGGACATAGCGGTTGAATTCGGGGAAGCCGAGATCGACCAGGCGGTGGAGCTGGCGGACGCGGTCGTCGAAATCCTGGCGCAGCCGGTCGCGGTGGCGGACCAACTCGCGCAGCGCCTCGGCGATCTCGTCGTGCAGATGGGTGGGTGCGGGGCGCTTTTCGAAGGCGAGGCGGGCGAGGCCAGTGGCATCGATGGCGTCGGTCTTGGTGCGTTCCAGGCTGGCCTCCTGGAAGCGGCGGGCGATCAGGGGATTGAGGAGAGCGACCTCGTGGCCCGCGGCGGTGAGCACCGCGAAGAGGTTCTTCCAGTAATGGCCGGTCGCCTCCCATGACGACGAGCACCGGCGGCGGGGCGAGTGCCGCCAGCAGGGCGTCGTAGCCCGCGCGGTCCTCGGTGATGGTGATGGGCTTGCCGATCGCAGCCCCCGCGCCGTCGAGACGGGCGAGGACATGGCGTTCGGACGCGATATCGATTCCTCCTGCTGCAACAGACAGCGGCTGGAAGCCTCGGCGCCGGCGTTCATGCTCGCCCTTGTTCAAGCGAGGATGCCGGCTGGCAAGGCCGCACCTCAGGATACCGTTCGAGCACGGAACGCCGGGCGAGGGCGCCTATCTCAGCCACGGAGAATGACCCCCAAGGCTCTCGCGGCGACCCTCTCCCAGCTACCAACACGCAACCTTAGCCAGGAGGCGCGCCGGTGAGTGGAGGAGTTACAAGGGCTTCTCCTCCTGGCTCGTTGACCATGTGGTGATCCCGGGCAGCCCGCGGGATCGAGAGCCCTGGGACGAACTGGCGAAGCTGCTGGCGCGGGACTGGCCGCGGCAGGGTGGCGGCGCGATGCGCAGCGCCCGGCTCTGCGTCGATACCGGCGGCCGCGATACCGCCGCCGTCTATGGCCACCTGCGGCGCCTTCGGGATCCACGCATCGCGCCGACCAAGGGCATCGATGGCTGGAATCGCGCCCAGCCCGTCCAGGGCCCGACGCCGGTGGATGCCCTGGTCAATGGTCAGAAGCTCCGCCGAGGCCTCAAGCTGTGGACCGTCTCCGTCTCGACCTGGAAGGCCGATCTCTATCGCCGCCTCTGGCTCGGCCGCAGTGACGCGGAGGGGTTGCCGCCCGGCTGGGTGCATCTGCCGCGGGCGGTCGAGGTGGAGTGGGTCAAGCAGCTGGTCGCGGAGCAGCTGCGCACGACGAAGGATCGGCGCGGCTTTGCGCGGCAGGAATGGGCCAAGCTGCGCGAGAGGAACGAGGCGCTGGACTGCGCGCTGCTGGCGCGCGCCGCGCTCTGGCTGCTCGGCGCCGATCGATATGGCGATTGCTTCTGGCAGCAGCTGCGGGACCAGATCGCCGATGCGCCAGTGCGAGCGAGCGAGATTCCCGCCGTTGGGGATCTCGCTCTTCCAGCGCCAGCACCGCAGACGCCGGAAGCGTCCGACACACACCGCCCAAGCGGCTGGCTGGCGCCGCGCAGCGGCTGGCTTCGCCGAGAGGGGGACGACCATGGATCCAACCGTCCTCGCCTGGGTGCTGGCGCAGCCCGCCACCAGTCATCCGAGCGTACTGGCCGGCGGCCTTCGAGACCAGCACGTGCGCGAGCAGACCGGAACCCGGCCCGGCATTGGCCGTCCAACGCTTGCGCTATTGGCGCTGACGATATCCGCCGCAGCCTGATCGCGATCGCGGACACCACTACCGCAATGCCAGCGCCTTCGTTGCAACCGAGCAGGCGCGTCACGTTATCCCGACCGAGCGCATGACCGAAGCGGCTTCAATCCTCCGGCGTCAGGCGGCGGGCTTCGGCGATCCAGGCTTCGACATTGATCAACCGGCTGATGTGGCCCAGCGCATGGCGCAGCGCTGCGGGGTCGACATGGGCCAGATCCTCGAAGCGCGCAAAGCCCAGCATCCGCAACCGGGCGAGCATACCAGGGCCGAGGGCCGTGATGGGCGGCGTGGGAGGCGGAAGCTGTTCCGGCATGGAGGTGGGCGCTGCCTCGACGCCCGCTACGGACAACGCCGATGCCTCGTCCGCCAGCCTGTCCAACGCCAACGCGGGCGCTGCCTGCGCCGCGATGTCGGGCGCGGGTTTCGGCGCCAGTTGCTGCGCGGTTTTGACCACGGGCCCGGGGGCCGGTTCCACGACAGGTTCGGGCGCTGGCTTCTTCACGGCCACCGGCGCGGGGTCCAGTTCTGGACCGGAATCCGGCTCGGCCTGGATCCGCGGCGTCGGCTCCGCCGGCATCACGGCCGCGTCGGGCGCTTCCATCATCGCCACGGCCGGCTCCGGCTCGTCCGCCGGCGGGAGGTCGCTTACCAGCGTTGCGAAGATGCTGCTGTCCGGCACGGTCTCAGCGGGCTGCGCGGGGTCCTGCGGCGCGTCCATCGGCGCCATCACGAAATCGGCCGGCTCGGGCTGCGGTGCCGACGGTGTCTCGGCCGCTTGCACCGCCATCGGCGCGGCATTGCGGGCAGGCTGCCAGCGCGGCGGCCGGCTCGCGGCGTCAAACGCGGCCTGTTGGCGTCCGGCCTGCAACGCGGCGCGGCTGGATCGCAGCGCGGCCCGCAGCGAAATCCGCTGGTCGCCGCGCGCGGCGCGGGCCGCGGCAACCAGGGCGTTACCCGGCGGCGGCGTGGGCGCGTCACTCATTCGGACATCCTCGATGCAAGTCGCGCGGCGCGACCGGACGGATGATGGTCCGCCCGGCCGGTTGCCAGCCCTGGTCAGGCCGCCGCGAGTGACGGGTCGCTGGTCAGGCCCACCGCCTCCGCATACTTCAGATACGTCTCGACGGAGGCGATGACGGCGCGGATCTCGATGGCGATCAACTCGATGCCAACCAGCGAGATGCGCACGAAGGCATCGACGACGATACCCTTGTCGAGGATGCGATCGATAACCTCAGCGAGAGAGGAAGATGCCAGGCTCTTGTTGATGTTCATGGGCTCACGCCCTCCTGTCTTGCGGTGTCATCCCGAGGTCATCCCGGAACGGCGGAGGCCATGCCGGCAGCGGGAAGGCCTTCGCCGCCCGATGCCATGCCAGCCAATTCGATTTTCGCCGCAAGCACTTAAGGAAGCACTTCCGGAACGAAATCTTTGTTCGTCAGCCCGCGCTGAGCTGATGCAGGAACGACGCCAGCACTGCGCGATACTGCGATTCCGCTTCGGTGATGCGATACTTTAGCGCGGCCGCATGCACCATCAGTTCCGCCGGGGCGAGAGCGGGATCGGCCGGGTCGAAATCCGCCTGCACATCGCTGCGCGCGTCGTAACTCTCGAAGAACTGCAAGGCTTCCTCAACGCTGTCGGCGACGCAGACATGGAACTGGTCATTGGAGCCCTGCGCCTTGCTGAAGACGCGAATGTCGGCGACGAACTTGCCGTCTTCTGCCTGGTACAGGTTCAGCTCGTGCCACAGCGGCGTGCCGGCGCGGTAGCCATTGCCGAAGCCGACATGCCGGCCGGAGAAGGACACCGGGCGGCCGCCCGACTTGCGCAGGATGAAGATGGAAGCGGCACCCCGCACCGGCGTGCGTGCTTCCGTCGCCATCGCCAGGGGTGGACGTTCGCCGAGGTGATCTAGCGCGTTGACGACATTCATGGGGATTCTCCTTGTGGGTTGCGATGGCCGAAGCAGGTGGAAAGCACCTCGCGCCAGGATTGCCGCAAGCGTCGCGCGCAGGCCGCCGCTGCCTCGTGGCGCGCGGATTCGGCCAGCCCCTCCGCCGCCGCGTACAGCGCCTCCACAGGCAGGTCTTGCAGCGGATCATGCGCGTGCAGGAAGGCCAGGGCCGCATCCGGCCCCTCGCATGATTCCGCGTAGTGCCGGGAGTGCGCCGCACCTTCGCAGCGCAGGTCGTCGATGTTCTCTCGCAGGCCGTGACGGATGGCGATGACAAGGTGGCTGGAGATTGCCTCATGCACCGTCACGTCGCTCCAGACCGGCAGCGTCGGCTCCCGCGCTGAAACCTGCAGCAGCAGGCGTCCATGGAAGCCGAGCGGCCTGCGCCCGTGGCGCGGCAGCGACAGGAAGCCGGGGCGCTCCACCGGCAGCACCTTGCCCGGTGCCATGGTGAACGGTAGCATTGCGGTCTGCTGCATCGCGGCCGTGTCCGAGGCGGTCAGAGGCGCTTGATGAAGATCCAGATGCCTTCCTCGATCGAGGTGGACTTCATGTGGACCCGGACCTTGGCCGGGTTCATCTTGTAGTCGAAGGAATACTCGAACATCGTGTTCATGCTGCCCTGCGCCACGCCCTGCTGGAAGCGGCCCTGGAACTGATGACCCTTGGTGCAGGGCGCGACATCGTTGAAGAAGTTCTTGCCCACCACCTCGCCGGGCGGCCGCGATGCCAGCGCGCTTTCATAGGCGTTGTATTTCATCACGCGGCCGCCGCGGTCCACCAGGATGGCACCGAAGGGCAGGCGGTCGAGCCGCGCGGGATCCTGGGAGACCAGGTTCTCGACATGGTCGGTGCCGAATTTGATGAGTTCCATCGTAGCGGTTCCTGTGAAGGGAAGATTGACGGGAGGATTGGGACAACCGTGATCGGCTCAGGCCGGGACGGCGAAGCGGTACAGCAGTTCTCCGATCAGGCACCGCCACTGCCGGGTCACGGCATCCGCCCTCTGGCGCAACGCCGCGGCCATCAGCGCGATCTCCACGGTGCTGATACGACGGTCGGAGGCATCGAAGTCCGATGCAAGATCCGCGGTCGGGTCGAATCGTTCCAGCCAGGATAGGGCATCTTCCAGCGTCCTGAAGATTTCGGCGTGATGGATATCCGGCTCGCTGCCGGCCTTCTTCAGCATCCGCACGGCCAGCGCGCAGTCGCCATCCACGGTCTGATACAGCGAAACCTCATGCCATGCCGGGATGCTGGGCGCCCAGGAGGACGCTTCTGCCACCATGACGCCTCGGGTCCGCAGCGGCTTGCCGCCGGAAACGCGCAGCGTGATCTCGGTCGGCTCCGATGTCGGCGGCAAGGCTGCGGCCGGCAGGGAAGCCGAGGGGCTGACACCCGGCACGCCGGGCAGGCTCACGGCAACCAAGACCATCCTGATCTCCACGGCGCCACGTCATCGGACCGATCGATGCGGCGGGCTAAGCGGCTCGACGAAATTCGCCCGCTATCGCGAACGGGGTGGGTTGGGATGCGCATGGTGCGGCGCCATCGGTGGGATGATGCGCCCCGCTTGGTGAAGCCGACGTAAAGACACAACGGGATTCGCGTACCCGATCCGCAATTCGCAGTCTGCAATCGCCACTTGGCGAGCGGTGAGCACAAGGAATCCTTCAGACATTCCTGCTTGGCTGGGCGTTTCAACAGGGGAAGCAAGATGTCCGTAACGCCGTCCGACGCAGCGCTGCTTCGCCTGCTGCGTTCGTTGCTGCCGCAGGAACTCGAGGGCCTGGGTGGCCGCGCGATCGGGCCGGCCAGGGCTGCGGCATGGCAGGCGGATCTGTCACTCGGTGCCGAAGGCCTGGCGTTGGACAGCCTGGAGCTTGTGGCCTGCGCCTCCGCCGTGAACGAGTTCTTCCGTCTGCATGAAAGCGGCGTGGAGGATTACCTGCTGGCCGAACGGCGGCTGGATGCCTGGTGCCGCATCATCCGCGCCGGCATCGAGGATGGTGCGAGCGGCATCACCTTCCGTACCTCCGGCAGCAGCGGCACGCCGCGGCGCTGCGCCCACGCGCATGTCACGCTGGCGGCGGAAGTGGCGCATTGGGCGCAGGTATTCCGCGATCGGCGCCGCATCATCCAACTGATCCCGGCGCACCACATCTACGGCTACCTGTTCACCATCCTGCTGCCGGATGCGCTTGGGGTGGAGGTGGTGGATGGCCGCGCGCTGTCGCCGGGCCGCCTGGCGCGGCTGCTGCAGGGCGACGACCTGCTGGTCGGCTTCCCCGGCGGCTGGCTGCCGCTGCTGCGCAGCCTGGATCGGCTGCCGCAGGGTATCCGTGCCACCAGTAGCACCGCCCCCCTGCCCGCCGCCACGCACCAGGCGCTGCGCGAGGGGGGTGCGGCGCAGGTGGTGGAAGTCTATGGCTCATCCGAGACGGCGGGCCTGGCCGCCCGCACGGACCCGCAGGCCCCCTTCACCCTGCTGCCACGATGGCGCCCGGGCCACGCCGGTGACGCGGCCTCCGTGATCGAGGTGGCGACAGGTGGGGAGATGGCGCTGCCGGACCGCTGCGAATGGCTTGGCGGGGCGGCGCTGCGGCTGCTGGGCCGCAAGGATGATGCGGTGCAGGTGGGTGGCATCAATGTCTATCCCGCGCGCATCGCGGCGCAGCTTGCGGCGCATCCGCTGGTGGCGGAGGCGGCGGTCCGGCTGGACGCGATGCTGCCGGAGCCAAGACTGAAGGCCTTCGTCACGCTGCGCGCGCCACGCAACCGCGCCGGTGACCGTGTGGCGCTGGAGGCGTGGTGCCGGGACCATCTTTCGGCGGCAGAGCGGCCCGTCAGCATCGAGCTGGGCGACCATTTGCCGCGCAATGCGCTGGGCAAGCTGGCGGATTGGGCGGCATGCGGGGCGCAGCCCCCGGCGCATTGAGCGTGACGCCCTGATCCACGAAGCTTGTGCCGAGCGCCGGAAATGCTGACCCATTTTCCATCGGGCGCCGGCGCTACGCTTGGCTCGTCACACCAGGGCCTGCGGCTCGCACGACCCATGCGCGGCGGGTGCGGTTCGGCGCCGCAGCCGCCATAGGCGGCCGCAGGTCGGGACTCACGCTGCTCGGCATTCGGGCGGAAGCTTAGCCACGGAGCATGGGCTGCGAGCCGGGGCCGGGCTGGCCCCGGGCGTCGTCAGGCAGCCTGGCGCAGCAGCAGCCGGCGGATCGCGGCGGCCATATCCGCTTCTTCCGCCGCGTTCCTGAACAAGAAGCTCAGCCGCGCCTCGGAATCCTTGCCCAGCAAGCGCACACGCTGCGCCGGCATGCCCGTCAGGTCCAGCATCCCTTCCGTCCCCTCCGGCGCCTCCGGCTCAGGGGAGAAGCGGGCGCCTTTGTTGGAGATATCTTTCAGGCGGCCTTCCGTCGTGCTGGCGCCGAGCGTCAGCCGCGCCGCCAGGTCCACCGCGTGGCGTGGATCCCGACGCCGATCTGCGTCGGGCAGGTTGCTGCGCACCAGTCCGATGATGCGGCTCTGCAGCGTCGCCAGGGAGGCCGTGACCTGGCCGGAGGCGCCATGGATCATGCCGACGGACATGCGGTTGTCCTCGATCTCCTGCACCGCCGCGGCGACGCGCAGGCTCGCCCCGGTCGCCGCTTCGGAGGCTTCGCGCACGGCGGAGGCAACTTCCCCAACCACGCCAGCCTGGTTCTGCAGCATCTCCGTCATGCGGCCGGTGATGGTGTCCAGCGCGTCCATGCCGGCATGGACGCTGTCCATCGCGTGCAGCGCATTGGCCGTGCCGGACTGCACGCTGGCGAGCCGTTCCGCGATTTCGCTCGAGGCCTTGGCGGTCTGTGCCGCCAGCGTCTTGACCTCTCCCGCCACCACGGCGAAGCCCTTGCCCGCCGCACCCGCGCGGGCCGCCTCGATCGTGGCGTTCAGCGCCAATAGGTTGGTCTGCCGGGCGATCAGGCCGATCATGCGCGTCACGTCGTCGATCTCTTCCGCCTGGCGGCGCAGATCGCCGAAAGTCGTGCGCGCGGCGTCGGAGGCGACGACGACCTGGCGCGTCGTCTCCGCCACCAGGGCCATCTGTGAACTGCTCTCGCGGATCGCCTCGACGATGCGGGTGGTGCCAGCGGCGGCTTCGTCGGATCCGGCGGCGGAGCGTTCCGTCTCCCCTTGCGCCTTGGTCGCCTCATGCGCGGCGCGCACCGTGGCGCGTTCGAGCGTATCGGCGATCTCCTCAAGTTCGCGCGCGGAGCCGTTGATCTCATCCACCGCGGCATCCGTCTCCTGCTCGATGACGTCCACCATCCTGCGGATGGCGTCGCTCCTGGCCTCCTCCCCGCCGCGGTCAAGCCGTTCGGCGCGCAGCTGGAGCAGGTCGGCGGTCAGGGCGGGCATGGCCGAACAGAGCATGGCGGCCCGCCGCAGACTGCCCGCGGGCAGCGCCTGGCGCGGCCCGACATGCTCCAGGCCAGGCAGGGCCGCATCGACCGCGGCATCCAGCATGCGGGACGCGCGCTGCTGCGCCACCAGCAACAGCAGGACCAGCAGCGAGAGTGGAAGGCCAATGAGCAGTCCCGGCAACATCATGTCCGTTATGGCCACGGCCAGCGCCAGGCCAGCGCCGCCCAGCGCGGCGGTCACGGCCAGGGCGGGCAGGGCGAAGGCCGGGGTGGCCAGCAGCACGGAAAGCCCCGCCGCGCGGGCCCCGACTATCCTGGCCGCGAGGGCGGCTGAGAGGGCATGGGACGGCATGGCGCAGTTCTCCGTCATGCGGGGCGACATGAATTCGGTACCGAGCGGCACGACCCCAGCGCGCCAACCTGCGGCCGCTTGGGAGAAGAAGCGGTAAACGCCGCGCAATTTTCAGCAGGTCGGACGGCGCCACGCTTCACGGCTGATTCACCAAGTCGCTGCTAGCTTCCCTGCTAGGCGCCCAGGACGGGTGTCGGCGCCCGGGCGCGATCCCGGTCCGGCCAGGATGCCCGGCAATTGGATTTCGGGACGCGCAGCATAAGGTCCGCCGGTATCGGCAGTGGCAGCATCGAGGTGACGCTGCCCAGCCGCCTGCGCGATCTCACCGGCCTGCCCTGCCGAATCACGCTGCGTGACGGGCTACGGCCGGAGATCGTGCTGGTGCCAGATCTGCGCCCGGCGCGGCAGGCGCTTCAGACGCTGTGGACCCGCCTCGCGCTGGCGCTGGAACTGCCGCAGGGCCCGCTGCCGCTGGCCGAGACCGGCATCGCGCTGCGCCCTGATGCGGCCCTCACACGGCTGGCCTGGACCGATGCGCTGCTGCTGGCCGCGCCGCCGCCGCATGCGCCGGAAGCCATCGCGCGGCTGTTGCGCGCGCTCGGCGTGCCCGCGGCGACGCAGGCCGGCATCGCAGCCGAGTTCGTGGATGCCTGCGCCGCCACCTTCGCCTTCGCCGCCACCGCCCTGGTACCCTGCCCCGAGGACCAGGAGGCCTGCGACATCGCCGCCGCGGCGCTCGCCGGCGCCGGGCTGGCACCCGTGCAGGGCGCGGAGGATGCCGGCTGCGACAGCTTCTGGGTCGCCGCCATGCCGCCGCTTCGCCGGTTGCGCGACCTTCACCTGGACCTGACCGCCACGCCGTCCCGCCACGCTGCACTGCGGCGCGCCTGGCGGCAGGGCGTTGCCCTCGAACTGACCGGAGACTGACCGCGCATGGCCCAAGCCCCCTCCTCCACCGCGCAGGCGGCCCTGGACAATGCGCTGCGCCTGCAACCAGGCCCGGAGCATATCCGCACGGCGGAGCTGGACGCGATCCACGAACGTGCGCTGGCCTATCTGAATGTCGGCTATCCCGTCCATTTCCGCGGCCCGGCCGGCAGCGGCAAGACCAAGCTGGCGCTGGCGCTGGCGCAGGAACTGGCGCGACCGGTGCTGCTGCTGGTGGGCGACGACACCTTCGACACGCGCAGCCTGATCGGCGGCGATGCCGGCACCCGCACCCGCCGCGTGGTGGACCGCTACATCACCAGCGTGATGAAGATGGAATCGGAAACCGCGCCGGTCTGGCTCGACCGCGCCCTGACCATCGCGTGCACCGAAGGCTGCACGCTGGTCTACGACGAATTCAACCGCGCCCCCGCATCCGCCAACAACGTGCTGCTGACTGTGCTGGAGGAACGCATCCTGGTACTGCCGAAGGCCGGGCGGGGGGAAACGGCGGTGCGCGTGCATCCCGAATTCCGCGCCATCTTTACGTCCAACCCCGAGGATCATGCCGGCACCCATGCGGCGCAGGACGCGCTGATCGACCGCATGGTGACGATCGATGTCGAAAGCTTCGACCGGGACACGGAAGTGGCCATCACCGTGGCGCGGTCCGGGCTGGCGGAGGTGGATGCGGCACGGATCGTGGACATGGTACGGGATTTCCGCCGGTCCCGCGAATGGGTGCAGCGGCCGACGCTGCGTGCCTCCATCATGATCGCGCGGATGGCGCAGCGGCTGGGGCTGCGCGTGGCGGTGGATGAGCCGCGCTTCGTGCAGTTGTGCCTCGATCTGCTGGCCAGCCGCGCCAAGCCCGGCCCGAACGGCGTGCCCGATCCGCGCCAGCGGCAGATGCTGGCGCGGCTGATCGAGCATTTTTGCGGCGCCGAGGCCGGGGTCGCGCTGCGCCCCGCGCGCGCCGGGATCGCCGCGTGATGCGCGCCGCGCCGGGCACCATCCCACCGCGCCGGTCACGCCTGGCGCGCGGCGGCGAATGCGCGACGCTCGAGGCAGTGGCCGCGGAATTCGCGCTGCTGGCGCAGCGCCGCGCGCGGCTGCAACGCCAGCTCGACCTGCTTGGCCGGCAGGCGGATGCAGCACGTGGCAACCTTTCGCGCGTCGAATCACGACTTGCCGCGCTGTCCGGCCGCATGACGCTGCCCGACCTGCGCGCGGCGGCACTGCGGTCCGGAAATCCGCCCCCTGCCGCCCCCGCGCGGCCCCGTGCCGGCGGGCGCGGCGCGCTTCTCGAATACTGAAGGATTCGCCCCATGGACCTCACCGCGATCGTCGCCCAGACCAAGCGCCAGATGGCCGCCATCACCGGCCTGTCGCCGGAGACCGTCGCGCGGTTCGACCGCGAGGAGGAAGGCTGGTGCATCGCCATCGACATGGTGGAACACCGCGCCATCCCCCGCACGAACGACCTGCTGGCCAGCTTCGAGGTGAAGCTGGACGAGCAGGGCAACGTGCTGCGCTGGAAGCGCACTGGCCGCTTCCTGCGCAGCCAGGGCGGCGAGACGGGCTGATCCGATGACCCTGCAGCACAGCGTCGCCGGATCGGGCCTTGCCGACATCCTGGAGCGGATTCTCGACAAGGGCATCGTCGTGGCCGGCGACATCTCGGTCAGCCTCGTGGGCGTGGAACTGCTGACCATCCGCCTGCGGCTGGTCATCGCCTCCGTCGACCGGGCGCTCGAGATGGGCATCCGCTGGTGGGAGGCGGATGCGGGGCTGACCGGCAAGACGGACTCGCTGCAGGCGGAGAATGTCGCGCTGATGCAGCGCGTCGCCGCGCTGGAACAGGCGCTGGAGATCCGCCGATGAGACCGCCGCGCCGCCCGCCTTCCGTCGCCCGCCGCCTGGCGGATGCGGACCGCCCGCCGCAGGCCGCAACCGGCCTAGGCGGCATCTTCCAGGGGCTGCAGAAACTGATGGAGACGTTGCAGGGCCTGTCGCAGAAGCCGGCCGGCGAGGAGGGCCGCGTTGTCTTCGGCTATTCCATCCGCACCGCGGGCGGGGAGACGCGGGCCGAGGCCTTCGGCCATGTGCCGCCCGCAGCCCCGCCGCAGGCGAGTGCCGCCGCGCCGGAGGCGAAGCCTGCCGCGCAGCAGCCCATCGTCGACGTCTTCGAGGAAGCCGAGGCGATCCGCGTGATCGCCGAGATGCCGGGCGTCGGCGCCGCCGATTTCGCGGCGCGGGTGGAAGACGGCGCGCTGGTGCTGCAAGCCGCGGATGGCCGCTGGCACAAGCGCGTGGCGTTGCCCGGTGCGGTGGATGCCTCGGGCATGACCGTGGCGGCACGGCACGGCATCATCGAAATCCGGCTGCCGCGCGCGGGGGGCGGCGCATGAGCGGCCTCTATGTCTTCGGCGTGGTGCAGGCGGATGCCCTGGCCGATGCCACCGCCTTCGGCCCCGGCCTCGGCGGGGCGCCGCTGCGCCTGCTGCCGGGCGAAGGGGGCCTGGCCGCGCTGGTGGCCGATGCGCCGGCGGAGCCGCCGGAAGCCACGCGGCGCAACATGCTGGGCCATACCGCCGTGCTGGAACGCGCCATCGCGGCGGCGGATGTGCTCCCGGTGCGCTTCGCCACCGTGGCGCCGGATGCCACGCGGCTCACCGGCTGCCTTGATCGAAACGCGGAAGCCTTCCGCATGGCGCTGGCGGCGATTGCCGGGTGCATCGAGCTCGGCGTGAAGGCGAGCTGGCAGGAGGGCGTGGCCTTCCGCGACATCCTCGACGCCGATGCCGGGCTGCGCGCGCTGCGCGACCGGCTGCAGAACCGCCCGGCGACGCAAACCTACCAGGAGCGCATCGAGCTGGGTCGCCGCGTCGAAGCGGCGATGAACACGATGCGCGATCGCGACGCGGCCCTGCTCGCCGCGCGGCTGGACCCGCTGGCAGAACGCAGCCTCGCGCTGAAGCCCGTGGATGACAGCATGGTGCTGAACCGCGCCTTCCTGGTGAAGCGCGACCGCGAACCGGCGTTCGACGCGTCGATGCGCGAGCTGGGCGAGGCGCAGGGCGCGCGGATGAGCTTCCGCTACATCGGCCCCGTGCCCCCCTACAACTTCGTCACGCTGCGCGCCGACTGGCTGGGGGAGGCCGCGTAGCATGGGGCTGTTCAAGCTGCTCACCTTGCCCGTCGCCCTGCCGCTCGGCGGCATCGAATGGTTGGCGCGGCGTGTCGATCAGGCGGTGGACGCGCAATGGAACGACCCGAAGCGCATCGAATCCGCGCTGATCGCGTTGGAACGGCGGCTGGAGGCCGGGGAGATCGACGAGGCTGCCTTCGAGGCCGCGGAAGCCGGGCTGCTGCGCGAACTGCGCGAGATGCGCGCGCGCCTGGCGGCGCAGGCCCCATGAAGCTTCTGGTAGACCCGGCGCGGGCGGAGGAAGCCGGCCGCGGCATCGCCCGGCTGGATGCGGCGGACATGGCAGCCCTCGGCCTGGCGCCGGGCGCGCTGGTGGCGCTGACCGGCGCGCGCACCACCCATGCCCGCGCCCTGCCGCATCGGCCCGGCACGCGCGCGCCCGGTCGCATCGCACTGGATGGCGCGACGCGCGGCAATGCCGGGCTGGGCCTGGGCGATGCGGTGCAGGCCGCCGCCGCACCGGAAGCGGTGCCGGCCGAGCGAATCACCCTGGCCGGCCAAGCGGTGAACGAGGCGCTGCTGCGCCGCGCGTTGGAAGCCGTGCCGCTGGCGGCTGGGGAATCCTATCGCTTGGCGCTGATGGGCGGCAGCGACCGGCCGGTGCGGGTCCTGGCGGTCGACCCGCCCGGGCCGGCGATGCTGGTGGCCACCACGCGCATCCTGCTAAAGAAGGCGGCAGCAGCCCCCCGCGCCGGCCTGCGCTACGAGGAAATCGGCGGCCTGTCCCGCGTGCTGGATCGCGTGCGGGAAGTGGTGGAACTGCCGCTGCGCCACCCCGCCGCCTTCGCCGCACTCGGCATCACCCCGCCCCGCGGTGTGCTGCTCTCCGGCCCGCCCGGCACCGGCAAGACGCTGATCGCCCGTGCAGTGGCGACCGAGACCGGCGCGCATTTCATCGCCATCAACGGGCCGGAGATCGTCGATCGCTTCTACGGCGCCTCCGAACAGCAATTGCGGAAGTTGTTCGAGGAAGCGCAGCAGCGCGCGCCTTCCATCATCTTCATCGATGAGCTGGACGCCATTGCGCCGAAGCGGGATGCAATGTCGGGCGAGAAGCAGGTGGAACGCCGCATCGTCGCGCAGTTGCTGACGCTGATGGATGGGCTGGCCGGACGAGGGGAGGTGGTGGTGCTGGCCGCCACCAACCTGCCGGACAGCCTGGACCCCGCCCTGCGCCGCCCCGGTCGCTTCGACCGCGAAATCCGCATCGCCCCTCCGGATCGCGACGGACGGCGCGAGATCCTGGCGGTGCACAGCCGGACCATGCCGCTGGCTTCGGATGTGGATCTGGATGCGCTGGCGGAGGCGACGCCTGGCCATGTCGGTGCCGACCTCGCGGCACTGTGCCGCGAAGCCGCGATGGCGGCGCTGCGCCGGGCCGGCGCGCTGAACCCGGATGGGCTGGCGCTGGCCGTGGAAGTCCTGGTGGTGACGGCGGCGGATTTCGGCGAGGCACGGCGCGTCGTCACCCCCTCCGCGTTGCGCGAAAGCTTCGTCGAGATCCCGAATGTCCGCTGGGCCGAGGTGGCCGGCGTGGAGCCGGTGCGGGAAGCGTTGCGCCGCGCCGTCGAATGGCCGCTGCGGCGGCCGCAGGCCTTCGCACGACTTGGGTTGCGCGCGCCGCGCGGCGTGCTGCTGCATGGCGCGCCGGGCACCGGCAAGACGCTGGCGGCCAAGGCGCTGGCGACGGAAGCCGGCGCCGCCTTCATCGCCGTCCGCGCGGCGGAAATGCTGAGCGAATGGCAGGGTGCCAGCGAAAAGGCGCTGCGCGAGGCCTTCGCCCGTGCCCGCGCCGCCACGCCCTGCATCCTGTTCTTCGACGAGATCGACGCCATCGCCGGCCGTCGGGGCGGCGGCGAGGGTGCCACCATCGAACGCATGGTGGCGCAGCTATTGGTGGAGATGGACGGCATCGCCGATCCGCCCGGCGTGGTGGTGCTGGGCGCCACCAACCGGCTGGACCGGCTGGACCCGGCGCTGCTGCGGCCCGGGCGGTTCGACCTGCTGGTGGCGATGCCGCAGCCCGATGCCGTCGCGCGCCGCGCCATCCTGGATGTGCATGCCGGCCGCATGCCGCTGGCGGCGGATGTGGATTGCGCCGCGCTGGCCGCGGCCACGGATGGCTTCGTCGGCGCCGACCTCGCGGGCCTCTGCCGCCGTGCGGCGCTGGAGGCCCTGGCACGTGCCGGGGAAGGACAGGATCCGGACACCGTTTCGGCGTCCGATTTCGCGCTCGCGCTGACCGCGCAGAAGGAAACCAGATCATGGACAAGCCCCTGAGGTTCCTGGGTGCCGCCCCGGCCGAGGGCGCGGCGGCCCTGGCCGCCAGGCTGGGGGCGGATGTGCGGGTGATGCCGCTCGGCGCCGTGGCCGCGTTGCTGCAGCCGGGCGATGCGCCGCTGCGCCGCCTGTTCATCAAGCGCGACCGCGCCGCCCTGCTGCGGCAGTTGAAGACGGTGCAGACGCGGCTGGAGGTGGCCTGCCAAGCGGGCCCCTTCCTGGCCTGCGACCCCGGCGCCGCCACCTGCCCGGAAAGCGAGCTGCGCGCCCTGCTGGAGGCAGCGGCGGAGGAGCTGGAGGCCGTGCTGGCCCGCTTCGGCCGCCGCCACCAATGGGATGTGATCCTGCGCTGGGCGCCGGAGGCAATCCTGCGCGAACACCGCATGGTCCTGGTCGCCAGCGGCGCCGGCATGGCGCTCGCCATCAAGGATGTGCTGGCGCGCGAGGTGGCGCAGCGCAGCCAGGCGCTGCGCCAAGCGCTGGCGCCGCATGTCATCGCCATCGGCGACCAGGCGCCCTGCGCCGGGGATGGAGAGGCTGGCGCCACCGTCATCATCCGCGCCGGCGTGGATGCTGCGATCGAGACCGCGCTCGGCGCGCTGCCCGAAACCGCGACCCGGCATGCGAGCTGCGACCTGCGCGGCCCGCTGCCGCCGCTGGCCCTTGGCGCACTGCGCATCGCCCGGACGGAACCGAAGGAGGTGGCCGCCGCCTGGGCATTGCTCGGCCTGCCGGAGCGGCTGGAGCCGGCGGAACTCACCCAGCTGTGGCGCGGCCTGGCCGCGGCGTTGCACCCGGACCGCCAGGGTCCGCGCGCCGATGCCGCCGCCATGGCGCAGGCCAGCGCCGCCTATCGCCTGCTGCGGCAGGAAGCGGCGCGGCAGGGTGGGGGACCGCTGGACCGCCAGGCGGTGCTCGCCCGCGCCGGGTCCTACCTCGCTCTGCCCGATCATCTGCCCGATGCCCTGGCAGAGGCTGCGTGACATGACGGAAGCGCTCTATGCCTATGCCGTGGCCCCCACCGGCAGCCTGCCGGACCGGCTGGACATCGATGGCATCCTGCCCGGCGCGATGGTGCTGGCGCTGGACGAAGCCGGGCTGACGGCCCTGGCGAGCACCGTGCCGCGGGAGGCCTTCGAAGCCGGGCCGGGCTGCCGGATGGAGGACGCGGATTGGCTGGCCGACCGCGCCGCCGCGCATCACGGCGTGGTCGCCGCCCTGCCCGGCACGGTGCTGCCGCTGGCCTTCGGCGCGGTGTTCTCCGGCGAGGCGCCGCTGCGCGACTGGCTGCGGCAGTGCGCGCCGCGCCTGTCCAGCGCCCTGGCCGCCGTGTCCGGCTGCACCGAATGGGCGGTGACGCTGGAGGAGGATGCAGTCCGGCACGGCATCTGGTTGCGCGAGGCCGACCCGGCGCTCGCCCGGCTCGCCAGCCAGGCGGATCGGGCCAGCCCCGGCACCGCCTTCCTGCTGGCGCGCCGGCTGGACAAGGCACTGGCCGCCAGCCGCCAGGCGCGGCTGCAGGACACGGCGCAGTCGCTCGGCCGGTTGTTGCTGGCGGAGGCGCGGCATCTGGCGCCATCCCGCCCGCGCAACGGCGCGGTGGCCGGCTGGTCCGCCCTGCTGGGGCAGGCTGCGCAACACCGGCTGCGTACGGCACTGGAGGCGGAGGCGCTGGCGCTGTCCGGCACCGGCCTCAGCCTCAACCTCTCCGGCCCCTGGCCGCCCTATGCCTTCGCGCGGGAGGCCATGTCCGATGCCTGACATGGCCGACTCCCTGCCGCGCCAGCCCCTTCCTGGCCCGGCCGCGCCACAGCAGTCGCTGGTCGATGTGCTGGACAAGCTGCTGGATACCGGTGTGGTGCTGGATGGGCAGATCGTGATTTCGCTGGCCGGCGTGGACCTGATCCATATCGGCCTGCGCGCGCTGGTCGCCTCCGTCGATACCGCGCAACGCCTGGTGGCGGCGCAACCGCGGAGCCCGGCATGAGTGGCGTGCACGCCGAGGCGCCCGCCCCGCCTGTCTTCCGCTTCGCATTGGATCCGGCCGATGCCGAACGCGACCTGGCGCGGCTGGTGCTGACGCTGGTGGAACTGGTGCGGCGGCTGCTGGAATCCCAGGCGCTGCGCCGCATGGAAGCTGGCACGGTGACGGAGGATGAGGTGGAGCGCCTGGGTGCCGCGCTGATGCAGACGCGCGGTGCCGTGCTCGGCCTGTGCGTCCGGCTCTCCTTGCAGCCGGAGGAGCTGAACCTCGATCTCGGGCCCTTGGGACGTCTGCTATGATCGCTGCCGGGACGCCTTCGGGCGCGATGAAGCGATGACAATGAAGACCGCGCCAAGGGCGCCAAGCCTGGCGCCGAAGCCGGCGTCGAAGCTGGAGTCGGGCCGGCTGGGGCCGGAGGGGCTAGCGGCCGCCTGCCTGCTGGCGCTGGGCGCCGGCATGCTGGGCGTGGCGCAGGAAGGCGGTGCGGCGGCGGGCTGGGCGCCGCTGGCTGCCGCCGGCCTGGGCCTGGCGGCAGGATTGGCCGGGCTTGCCGGGCTGTGGCGCCGCAACCGCGCGCCACCGCAGCCCCTGCCCGCCCCGCCGATGCCGGACGGCTCCACCGAAGCCATCGCGGCGCTGCTACGAACGCTGACCGCGGAAATGCTGCGGCTGAAGCGTGATGGCGCCGAGGTCACCCGCACCTTGTCGCGTGCGGGGGAAGCCGGCGGCCGCATGGCGGAAGCCGCGGCCACCGCCACCTCCCGGCTGGAGGAAAGCGCCGAAAGCAGCGCCATCGCCGCCCGCGCCCTGGCGCTGCTGCCGGGATTGGCTGATGCCCAGGCGCACCGGATCGAGCAGATGTCCGCCCGCGCCGAACGGGCGCTGTCAGTTTTCCCGGAAGGCATGGCCGCGCGGCTGGACCGGCTGCCGCAGGAAGTGACGGTGGCGCTGGCAGCGCCGCTCGATGCCTCGATCAATGCGGCCGAAGCGCGGCTGGCTGCCCGCCTGGCGCCGCACCCGGCCGAGGATCAGGCGACGACAACGCGCCTGGCCGGCGTGGCGCAACGGCTGGAACGCGCCGGCACGGCCATGGTGGGCCTGGGCGAGATCCTGCCGCAGCGGCTGGACCAGGTGGCCGCCACGCTGGAATCCCGCCTCGATGCCGCCATGCCGCCGCTGCTGGCGCGGCTGGAAGCGCTGGCCCGGCCGCTGGAGCAGGCCAGCACGACATTGCTGGCCGACCTGTCCAGCCTGGCCGCGCAGGCCGAGGCGATCGGTACCGCCGCCGCCACCATGCGCATGCAGGCCGAGGCGGCGCCCGATACCGCGGCCGCGGACAGTCTTCGGGCCGGAATCGCGCGGCTGGACGCCACTGCCGCACAGCTTGCCGCGGCAGGCGAGGCGGTGACGACGCAGATGGCGGCGCAGATAGGGGTGGCAACGGCCGCGCTCGGCCTGCAGGCTGACCGGATCGGCGACAGCCTCCCCAGCCTCGATACCCGGCTGGCCGAGAGCGCGGTTCGCATCGACGAGGCAACGGAAGCCCTGCGGCAGGAGGCATCGAGCCTCGGCCTGATGGCACCGGCGCTCGAATCCCAGGCGCAGATCGCCACGGCCGGTATCGGCGCGGCCACGGCCGCCCTGCACCAGGAAGCGACCCGGCTGGAGACGCTGGGCAGGTCTGCGGAGGCGCATCTGCGAACGCTTGACGCCGCTCAGCCCTTGCTGGAGGCGGCGATGCAGGGGCTGGCGGTCTCCACCGGTGCGCTGGATGATGTGGGCCAGCGCCTGCGCCCGGCGACGGAGGCACTGGCCCACCTGGCCGGACAACTGCCGCAGACCTGCGCGGCGCTGGAACGCGCCAGCGAAGCCCCGGCCCGCGCCGCGGACCGGCTGGCCAGCGCGGCGCAGGCGCTGGAGAAGGTGGCCAGGCAACCCACCGAGCCCGAGCCCGCGGCGTTGCTTGCGCCGTTGCGCGCGGGGGCGCCCGAACCGGTCGTGGAACCGGCGCCCGCTACGCCGCTGGCCCGGAGCATCGCCTCCTCCATCCTCGGTAGCCTGGCCACGAAGGAGGAACCAGCCATCGTCGCGACGCTGTTGCGCCTCGATGGCATCGGCAACGATGTAGAAGCCCTGCTGCGCGGCACGGAGGGCATGGTGGCAGGCACGGATGCGCCCGCCATGTCGCACCGCCTGGCCCAGCACGCTCCTGAACTGCTGGAGACGCTGGACCAGACCATCCGCAGCCTGCAATCGGTCGCCACCGCCATTGCGGTGGCCGCCGATCGAGGCCTGTTGGAAAACAGAGGGGCAACGCGGCACGGCATGACAGGATGAAGTCGCGGGCCCGGAGCGCCGGCTGGCCGACGACCAGCGCCACCATCTCCGGCCCACCGCCATGGCAGGCGCCGTGTTGGACGGCCGTGCCGGTGGCGCCGTGGACGATGCGGATCGAACCAGAGTAAGCGCCGGAGACAAAATCCCTCGATGAAGCGGCCGGATTGTCTGGCTGCGCCGGTGTAAAATTGCATCGGGGTGAAGCTCCTTGCGGTCAGCGCAGAGCGCTGGGGTATGAAGCTTGTGTACCGGCGTGGAGAAAAAGGCCCCCATGGAGGGGTGCGCCCCTGGGGGTGGACAGTCTGGGCGATTTGAATTGACCCTCCTGGCCGGGCTTCCAGAGGATGGAAGTCATGACGAAGCATCGGTCGCACAGCGCGGCGTTCAAGCGGCAGGTTGCCGAGGAGTTCATTGCCGGGGAGACACTGCAGGCCCTGGCGCAGCGGCATGACATCTCGCGGCAGCTGATCCGGATCTGGGTCGGCGAGTTCGAGGCGGGCGCGCTCGATGGCGACGTGCAGGCGGCCGACCTGCTGCAGGAATTCGAGGCCAAGATCGCGGCGCTCGAGCGGATGGTCGGGCGGCAGGCGCTGGAGATCGAGTTGCTAAAGGGGGCTTTGAAGCATGCTCCCCGGCCGAGAAGCGCGAGCACCTCCGTCGTCACCGGCCCCGTGGTCTCTCCGTCAGCCGAGGGTGCGCGCTGATGGGCCTCTCGCGCTCCACCTTCTATGATCCTGCGCCCACACGCTGGACGCGGGCGAGGTCCTCGGCCGGATCGGCGCGATCTGTGACGAGTTCGAGTGCTACGGCTACCGTCGCGTGGGCGCCGCCCTGCCTCACCAGGGCATCGTGGTGAATGGCAAGAAGCTGCGGCGCCTGGTGCGCGAACACGATCTTCAGCCGAAGCGACGGCGGCGTCATGTCGTGACGACCGACAGCGACCACGCTGGGCCGATCTTCCCGGACCTGGCCAAGGATGTCGTGCCCGAGCGCCCGAACCAGCTGTGGGTCGCCGACCTGACCTACGTCGCCATCCCGGGCGGCTTCGTCTACCTGGCTGCCATCCTCGACGCCTGGTCGCGCAAGGTCGTGGGCTACGCGATCAGCCGGTCGATGGATGCCCGCATCGCCGTCGCCGCGCTCAAGGCGGCGATCCGAGGCCGCAGCCCGCCCCAGGGCTGCATCATCATTCCGACCGCGGATCGCAATATGCATCGGAGATGTACCCGCGTTGCTGACCGCCCACGGCCTGGCGGGCTCGATGAGCCGCGGGGGCAATCCCTACGACAACGCCAAGGCCGAGAGCTTCATGAAGACGCTCAAGGTCGAGGCCGTCTACCTCGCGGCCTACGAGACGTTCGAGGACGTCACCGCCGAGCTGCCGCGCTTCATCGACGAGGTGTACAACGAAAGGCGATTACATTCCGCCTTGGGCTATCTCAGCCCCGCCCAGTTCGAGCATCAACACGCCCGCCAGACGGTCAAAACAGCAGCCTGAAACCGTCCACCCCAGGGGCGCACTCCACAGTTGAGTGGGTTCACGTTAGCTCTCGGAGTTGCTGGGGGTCGCCTCCCCCACTCGGATCGTTCGAGGCATGGTCGGATTGGGTGCGGGGCGCGCTGCTCTGGCTGGACCAAGCCGATCCCGTGGCCACCCTTGATGTGGTCAGGGCGCAGGACCCGCGGCTCGATGCCATCACCGCCCTGCTCAGCTAATGGCACGAGCACCTCGGCACCTGTGACGTCACGGTGCGCGATATCATCGAATGCGCGACTGCCTGTCCGGCCGCGCCTGCCACGCGGTGGAGCTGTCGCCGGCCTATGTCGATGTGGCGGTGCTGCGCTGGCAGGCCTTCACAGGGCAGCAGGCGGTGCTGGAGGCCGATGGCGGGTCCTTTGCCGAGGTCACCACGGCACGTGGCGTCGAGGAGGCTGTGCCATGCAGGGCGTGACCTACGTGCCGACCGACGAGCAGCGGCGCACCGTGCGCGCCATGTCCGGTCTCGGCATCCCCCAGGACGACCTCGCCACCTTCCTGGACATCGACAAGAAAAAGCTGCGCAAGCACTTCCGGCAGGAACTCGACCGCGGCTCGGTCGAGGCGGCGACGAAGGTGGCGCAGAGCCTGTTCCGGATGGCGACGGATGGCGGCTCGGTCGCGGCGGCGATCTTCTGGATGAAGGCGCGCGCCGGCTGGCGCGAGAAGCACGATGGCTCGGGCGGTGCCTCCGGCGATCCGGCGGACAAGTCGATCGAGGTCCTGTTCCACATCGTGGATCCGAAGGAGCCAGGGCCACCGCGGCCGATCATTGAGCCGGATTTCGACCAGCCGATCTCCGGCCTGCCGCAGCTCGACGGTCGCGAGCGCGACTGACGGCGCATGTTCAACACCGACCAACGACCATTGATCGGTGGTGAACAGGGGCGGACATGGCTCGCGTCGAGGGTTCTGGCAAAACCTTTTTCTTCTTTTGGGGTGGGCCTCAGGGTTATCGTGCAGCCCTGTGCAGGAGGTGGGCCAGCGGTCGCGCTCAAGGCTTCCGGCGGACGCAGTTCCGCAACCATCTGGGTGCATTAACAGCTTAGGAATCACCATTATTTGAAGCGGGAGACACCATGGCCTTTAAGCTTCTTGTTCTTTACGGATCCTATCGCTCCGACCGCACTGGCATTCGGCTCGCTCGCTTCTTGGTCGAGGCATTTGCAGCGCGTGGAGCTGAGGCCGAATTGATCGATGCCCAGGCGGTCGGGCTTCCGATGCTGGACCGAATGTACAAGGAGCATCCGCCCGGGACGGCACCGGAGGCGCTTGAAACCCTGGCGACGAAAATCAGAGGTGCCGATGGCTACGTCTTTGTCGCCGGCGAGTACAATTGGGGCGTTCAGCCGGGGCTGAAAAACCTCACGGATCACTTCCTTGAGGAGTGGTTTTGGCGGCCCGCGGCCATCGCCAGCTACTCCGCCGGCCGACTGGGCGGGGCTCGGTCTAACCTTGTCTGGCACGGCACCCTCCCGGAGATGGGTATGGTTGTCATCTCGAGCACGCTCCTGGTCGGGACGATCGGCGCATCGCTCGATGAGGCAGGAACACCTACCGGTGAGGGCGGCGCGGCGCTCATGCGGGCGTTCCCCCGCTTTGCCGAGGATTTGGAATGGTGGGCCGAGGCGGTACGCCGGCAGCGCGTTCATCGCGCGCCGCCCTACTGAGAGATACTTGGTGCTGAATAAGGAGGGACGGGCGCTCGCTACGTTCCTGCGAGGACGGATCGCATCCACGCAGCAACATGGTCGAGCATCTCATGGAGGATCTCCGCGTCCGTTCGACCGGACCTGACCGGGACATGAAAGGAGTGGTCAGCCTGCTCCGACACGACCAGCGTCGCCCGGTCTCCCAGCTTCGCGACCGCAGGCCGCAGGTGCGTCATGTCGGCGAGCAGGTCGCGCGTCCCCTGGAGAAACAGCATTGGCACGCTGATCCGCGCGAGATGATCTGCTCGATCGGCGCTCGGCTTGCCCGTCGGATGTAGCGGGAAGCCCAGGAAGACCAGCCCCAGGACATCAGGCAGTGGTGCCTCCGCCTGTGCCTGCGACGTCATGCGTCCCCCAAAGGACTTGCCCCCGGCGAAGAGCGGAACCTTGGGCAGCCGCGCCCGCGCCGCAGGGACCGCCGCCCGGACGGTTGCATGCGCGAGCAGCGGACGATCTGGCCGCTTGCTGCCTGCTTCCATCGAGGGAAACTGGAAGCGCAAGGTGGCGATCCGCCGGGCAAGCAGCCCCTCGGCCACTGCAGCCATGAACGGGTGGATCATGCCCGCGCCTGCCCCGTGGGCCAGGACAAGGCAAGCCACAGGCTGCGGCGGCGCCGTCAGCAGTGCAGACACGCTGTGCGCGTTGTCGACCTGGATCTTCATGGCACCTCCGGCGATCATTGTGCGTTGGCCCCGGGACAGCCGACCACGCACCGGATGAGCCGAGAACTGATCACGTGAAGATTGCCACCTTCAACATCAACAACGTGAACAAGCGCCTGCCGAACCTGCTTGACTGGCTGCAGGAGGCTCGACCCGACGTCGTCTGTCTGCAAGAGCTGAAGGCGGCGCAAAATGCCTTTCCGGCTGAAGCAATCGGGGCGGCAGGCTACCACGCGGCCTGGATTGGTCAGCCCACCTGGAACGGCGTGGCGATCCTCGCCCGTGGAGTCGCACCCGTGGTGACCCGCCGCGGCCTACCTGGCGATCCGGGCGATTTGCAGAGCCGGTACATCGAGGCAGCCGTCGATGGCGTTCTGATCGGCTGCCTCTACGCACCAAACGGCAACCCTCAGCCTGGCCCGAAGTTCGTCTACAAGCTGGCGTGGCTCGAGCGGCTGATCGACCATGCCGCTACCTTGCAGCAGGCCGGCATCCCGATTGCGCTCGCCGGCGATTACAATGTCGTGCCTACGGATGCAGACATCTATCCGTCGAGGTCCTGGGCCAAGGACGCGCTGTTGCAGCCCGAGAGCCAAGCAGCTTTTGCCAGGTTGCTTGCGCAGGGCTGGACCGATGCGATCCGCACAGTGTACCCGACCGGGTCCGTCTATACATTCTGGGACTATAAGCGCGATCGCTGGGCGCGCGACGCCGGTCTGCGGATTGACCACATCCTGCTCAGCCCGTCGCTCGGTAACCGGCTGAAGGCCGCGGGTGTAGACCGCGACGTCCGAGGCCGAGAGGGGGCGAGCGACCACGCGCCGACTTGGGTCGTGCTGCGCCCCGAAGGGAGGCGGCCGCGCCAGGCCCGCAAACGCTGACGGTCTCAGCCCAACCGACAAGGCCCACAATGAGACGAGCGTCGCAGCCTCGCCTCAGTCGCGACCACCCGCCTCGCGGTAAGCCTTCAGCGCCGTGGCTACTCTGGCCTGAGCAAGCCGACGCGCCTCGACGTAGGTCTCCTCGGCTGCAGCCATTTCTGCGTCCAGGGCCGCCTGGCGTTCATCGAGCTCCGCCTCCTCGGCCTTTCGCCGCTCATCGACAGCACGCAGCGCTGCCTCGGCTTTGCTCAACATCGAACGGTCGGATGGCGGCGGAGGTGGTGCCTTGGTCGCTGCTGGCTTCCCGGTCCGCCGGGTTGCCTTCCCATGCGGCACATCGGGCAGTTCGGGAAGCGATGTCGGCTCGACCTCGAAGGGCCCGTCGGAGCCGACAGGCCGCTTTAGAACCGTCCCCGGATGCGCATTCGCCGCCGCAACGGCCGCCTCTTCGGTCGTGAGCTTTGCCCGCCCGTCGTCGAAGACGTTCCGATGGACACCCCACGCTTGCATCGCCGCGGCCTGGCTCGGCGCTGCCACGATGGTGTCGTAGAAGCCGAAGTGGGCCTGGAACACCTTCAGCTTGCGAGCCTTCGCCATGACGATCCCATGTGCTGCTTGTCGGGCCCGATCGCGCGGCGCCCGCCGCTCTCGTAGCCGTCCCTCGGTTCCGCCCAGACAGGCCGTTGGCCTCTTGATCAAGGCGGGCTTGTCCCGCTCACGGGCAGCGACCCGCAACTTTGGCCTGCACCAGCGCAGCACGCTACCCCTGCTTGCGGAGCGACCGCACAAACCTCTGGCCTGCCTCTGCAAAGCCAGTCGCTCGGCAAAACGCATCGAGCGACAACGTGTTTGGCGGGACCAAGATTTCCAGGTCGCCGCAGCCCGCCACGCGCGCAGCCTGAGCGGCCGCCTTGACCAGAATGCGGCCAATGCCCTGGCGCCGGTCATCGGCGTTGACCAGCAGTGTTGTGATCTGCGCTGTCGGACGAGGCGCACGGAGCGTCGGATACCAATGCATCACCACCACGCCGCTCGGCGGCCCCCATCGCACGGCCAGCAGAACCGCACCGGATGCCTCTCGCAAGGCGACCAGTCTCTCCGCCAGTTCCAACGTGTCGACGAGGTGTCCGGCCTCAGCCAGCAGCGTCGCGATGTCAGGGGCGTCGGCGGCCGTGGCTGTGCGGATCGTGAGGCCGTAGCGTGAGGTCACCAATATGGTCCGTGCTGTGGCAAGCTGCTGACAAGAGACTGGCTACAGCTTCAGCGGCTGCGCGCAAGTACGCGGGCGACCGTGGTGTGGGTCCAGACACCTTGGCCGCGGGGTGTCGGTACGCCCCTCTCGTTGAGCGTCCGAGCTAGCGCTGCCTGGCCAAGCACGCCCTCGCCGCGGAGCCGCTTCACCTCCAGGTGCAGCCTGTATGCCGCCTGCTCGGCCACCTTGCGGCGCGCCAAGGCCGCGGCGCTGCTGTCGGGGCCTACCGCAGGCCGGTAGCCCCGGTCGCCGCCCAGCATCGACCCACGTGCCTTGGCGGCCGCAAGCGCCGCCCGGGCTCCGAGATTAGCTCCCGCTCCTTCTGCGCCATGGCCGCGTAGATCCGCAGCATCAACTTGTCCGCCCCCGGCATGTCGGCCGCACGGATCGAGTACCCATCCTCCAGTAGTTGCGACAACGTGTGGGCACGGCGGGTGATACGGTCCAGCCGCGCCGCCACGAGCACTGCCCCCAGCTGCCGGCACCGCGCCAGCGCCGCCTGGAAGCCTGACCGGCGGTCGTCCTTGCCGCTGGCGATGTCGGAGAACTCGGCCACCAGAGTCCAGCCCTGCCCTGCCACGAAGGCGCGCACGCTGGCCTGCTGCGCCTCCAGGCTCAGGCCGCTCTGCCCTGCTCGGTGGTGGAGACCCGGTACAGGCCGACCGCCAGGCGCGAGACGCCGTGCTGCGTGGCGCGCATCAGGCAGTCACCGCCGCGATCTGGTAGACGCTGTAGCTGCCCTTCGCGCCGGTGTTGTTCGGACCAACCTGGCGCACCCGCTCCAGTACCGTCACCTCGATGCCGTGCCGGGTCCGGAGGCCGGCGAAGAAGCCGCGGACGGTGTGCGGCGCCCAGCCGGTGGCCTCGACCACCTGCGCGACGGTCGCGCCCTCGGGCCGGCGCAGAAGCGCCAGCACCGCCGCCTGCTTGGTGCCCTCGCGCGGCCTGCGGGGGTGTCGGCTGCTCGTGATGCGCGGGCCGGCCGGCCGGCGAGGATCGCGCGCAGGGAGGTCAGGGCAGTATCGACTGGCTCGGCGACTTCCCAGGCGGTGATCACGGCGGCCGCGGCGATGCGCAGGGTGGCACGGCTCGGGCTCGTGTGCTGGGGCAAGGATGCGGCCTCGTGGGCCTGAGGCGGGCCGTCGGCGCTGCCGGGGTTTTCGGCGCCCAACTGCGCCACGGCGGGGACCGCGGGCGCCACAACGGCTCGCTGGCCCGCCTGTAGGGGCTCCACGCCAATGGCGGTCAAGCCGACGTTGGTGATGCGGAGCGCGATCCAGGCACCAGTCGCGTCCTGGCGCCAGCCGCGCCCGACATAGTCCGGCAGCGCCGGCAGCTCCGCCAGCAGCTCAGTCTTGAGCATGCTGCGTAGCACGGCGTTGCGAGCGGCGGCCGGGATCTTCGGCAGCGGGGCAAGCCCCGCCTCGTGCTGCGCAGCCTCGCGCGGGATCTGAAGCGGGGTGTCGGACAGCATAATGGTGGTGGTCTCCGGCTTCAGGCGCCGAGGATCGAGCCCTACCACCAGGCGCCCCGCCGGGCAGAACCCGGTCGGGGCGTGTCCCACGCTTCGCTCTGCGTGCGAGCAAAGCCAAGCGCCTTCTGCGAACTGCGGCGCGACGGGGGGGGTGCCGGCCCTTGTCTTGCGGTGACGCGTGCCGAAGCTCGCGCGCTCCCGAGCCAGTTCGCCCCGTCTCGTCGAAGACCCGATCCGCCGAGGCCCCCCCCCGGGGGGCCGGGACCCGCGATCGGCGGCCCGCCTATGACGGTTACTGTGCAGACCTCAGTTGCACCCCGCATCTCCCCGGTCGAAGTTTCTGCCATGCCAGCCGCCGACGTCCTGCTGACCGATGCGCGCCTGCCCGACGAACGGCAGGGTATGGCCATCGCCATCGCGGGCCCGCGCATCGCCGCCATCCTGCCGCCCGGCGTGCCCTTGCCAAGGGCCGCGGTAGTGCATGCTGGAGGCAATGCCGAACCTCCCTGCCGCGGCATGGCCTTCGTAGTGGATGCCTCCTCAGCCAAGGTGTTCGCGCTGGCGCATTGGCTGGTCGGCGGGGCCGATGGCGGGCAGCTGTTCGTGCGCTGCTTTGATGGAACACCCAATGTGCGGGAGAACTTCGCCGGCGACGTGCCGGCCTCCGGCTCACCATGCAGTGGAACGGACCGGCGAAGGGCATGAACGTGGGCGCAGCGATGACCATCGCCTGGCTGAACCGGCGGCAGACGATCCGGGTCGGTAATGGCGCGGGCTCCGTGCCGCCGGGAGGCCCTGGCTATGACGGACAGATTGAGCTTGAGCGCTGCGTCTGCGCGTCACCGGAACCGGAACCGGAACCGGGACCGGGACCGGGACCGGGCAGATGCCAGCCAGCCGGTGAGGCCATCGCCGCTCGTCACACCCCGACAAACAAGTTAGGACTGGCTGCTGACCACACTGCACGGACGGAGAGTGGGGTCGGGCAGCATTCGGTAACCTCGTCGCATTCTGGATTTACAATGGCGCTGGTGAAGACGACGGCCCTGACGGGCCGCTTGAAGATACCAAGGGCGCCCTCCCCGGACACCCTGAGCCCTACGCCGAGATCAACAGCGCGGCGCAAGGCCGCCGCCGGCCAGGACAATGCCGGCGACCGGATGGTGGCCACCAGCCTGGAACTGGCCGGCGGCATCACCAAAGCTGCCAGCGCCGTGGAGGAGCTCCGCGGATCGCTGACCATGATCGCCTCCGGCGCCGAGCAGGCGGCCGGATCGGCCCATGAATCGCTGGCCGCCGTGGTGGGCATGGCGGCCGCCTTCGAACAGGCCCGGGGACTGGCGGAGACGTCGCGCCAGCGCACCGATGCGCTGCAGACACTGCTGATCCAGTCCGGCGCCGCCATCGATGCCTCGATCCGGGCTGTGGGTGCGAATGCGCAGCGGCAACTGGCGGTGGTAGAGGTGGTGGGGGCGCTGGAGGCGCATGCCGCGCGAATTGGCGAGATCACGCAGAGCGTCGCGGATATTGCCGACCAAACCAACCTGCTGGCGCTGAACGCCGCGATCGAGGCCGCGCGCGCCGGCGAGGAGGGTCGCGGCTTCGCCGTGATCGCCGACGATATCCGCGCCCTGGCTCGGGCCGCGGAGCTGCGGTCGCTCGATATCAAGACATTGGCGGAAGCCATTGCCGCCTCGGTGCGCGACGTGGCCGGCCGCCTGCGCGAGGCCGCCGCGGTGGCGGAAGGGGAGGCCCGGGCCGCCGCGCGGGTCGGCACCACGCTGGTCTCGATCCGCAGCGAAATGGCGGCCCTCGGCGAGGACAGCCAGTCCATCCTCAGCGCCGCGGTCGATGCGGTCATCGCGATCAACGAGGCGCGCAAGGGGTCCGAGATCATCTCGAGCGCCGCGGAGGAGCAGGCGGCGGCCACCGCGCAAGCCCAGGCGGCGGTCGAACAGCAGGCGACCGCACTCGACCAGAGCCAGGCCGCGGCCGCCGCGCTGGCCGAGATGGCGGACCGGCTGGTCCGCGGCAGCACCAGCGCCGAAGCCGCGCAAGGCTCGGCCGCGGCCGCGGAGGAATTGTCGGCAACGGTGCAGGAGCTTTCGGGCTCGGCCGGTGAGATCCTGGTCGCCATCGAGCAGATCAGCCGCGGCGCGCAGCTCCAGGCGGCGGCGACGCAGCAGGCCGGCACGGCCATGACGCAGATCGAGACCACGGCGCGCAGCTTCGATGCCAGCGCGCGCGCGCGGGTGGCCCGGGTGGCGACCATCCAGGCGCAGCTGGCCGAGGGCCGTCTCGCCGTCGCGGGCCTCGCCGAGGGCGTCGCCACCGCCGTGGCTGGCAACAAGGACGTGCAGGCGCTGATCGAGGGGCTGGAGACGCAGGCCACGGCGGTAGGCCGGGTGGTCGATGGGCTTGGCCTGATCGCGGTGCAGACGACGATGCTGGCGACCAGCGGTGGCGTCGAGGCGGCCCGCGCCGGGGAAGCCGGGCGCGGCTTCGCGGCGGTCTCGGGCGATGTCCGTACACTGGCCCGCGACGCGGCGCAGAACGCGGAATCGGTGAAGGACCTTCTGGTCGCGATCGTCGCGCGCATCGCCCGGGTCCGCCGCGAGGTGGACCAGATCGCGCTGATGTCGGAGGCCGAGATCCAGCGGAACCAGACCCTGGAGGAGCGGCTGGGCCTCGTCGCCGAGGACAGCCAGAGCCTGCAGGCCGGCGCCGAGGACCTGGCCCGGACCAGCCGGACCATCGTGGCGGCGAGCGCGGAGGTGCTGTCCGGCATCGGTCAGATCGCCGCGGCGGCGGAACAGGCCAGCGGCGCCGCGACCCAGGCGGCGGCGGCGGCGCGCGAGCAGTCGCAGACCGCGGACGACCTCGCCGTCGCGATCGAGGAAATCGCCTTGTTGGCGAACGAGCTTCAGCAGGCGCCGGATCGCTAGGGCGTGTCCGCTCAGGGGGGCCATCGGCTCACGGTGCGGGCGGGCGGGGTGCGCCTGGCGCTCGCGGCCAGCGGCGTGGCGGAGGTGATCCGCCCGCGGCGGATGACCCGCGTGCCGAACGGCCCGCCGGGGCTGCTGGGCGTCATTCCCCTGCGCGGCAGCGTGCTGCCCGTGCTGTCGCTGCGTCAACTGCTGGACACGGCGGGGCAGGCAGAAGCTGCGGTGGGGCGCATCGTGGTCCTGCGCCACGACCCGCCGCTCGGCCTGGCCGTCGATGCCGTCGAGTCCTTCGAGGCCGTGGATGGCCCGGCATCGCCCGGGCCGGGCCGGCTGATGCTGGAACAGGCGGATGGCGCCGAGGCCCTGGACCTGGCCGCGATCCTGCAGGCGCGCTTCGCCACGGCGGTTCGTGGTGCCGCAGGCCGCGCCGCGCCGCGCCCGCAGGTGCGGGCCAGCCCCGCAGCCCCGGCGCGGCATGACCAGGCCTTCCTCGCCTTCACCCTGGCGGAGCAGGATTTCGCGCTGCCGATCGACACCGTCGCGGAGGTGCTGGCCCTGCCCGCTTCCATCGCCGCGTTGCCGCAGACCGAACAGCTGCTGCTCGGCGTCTTCACCCTGCGCGAGGCGGTGCTGCCGGCCCTGTCGCTGCGCCTGCTGCTCGGCCTGCCGGACCGGCCGCCCACGGGCCGTGATCAGATCGTTGTGACACAGGTGGCGGGCCAGCGCATGGCGCTGGTGGTGGACCGCATCAGCACCATCCTGCGCGTCGCGCCCGACCGCGTGGGCCCGGCGCCGAGCCTGTTCAACACGGGCGGCGGTGAGGCACGCATCGGCCAGGTGCTGCGCCAGGCGGATGGGCGCGGCGTCGTGGCGATCCTCTCGCCCGCGGGCCTCCTGGCCGATGACCGCGTCGCGGCGCAGCTGACGGCTGTGGACCAGCAGAAGGATGCGAGCATGGCGACCGCCGCTTCCACCCCCGCCGCGGCGCGTGAACGCCTGCTGGTGATCCGCCTCGGCGGCGAAAGCTACGGCATGCCGATCGGCGCCGTCGATGAGGTGGTGCGCCGGCCCGGCATGCTGGCGCGCCTGCCGAAGGCGCCGGATTATGTGCGGGGCCTGCTGAACCTGCGGGGTCGCGTGATTCCGGTCATCGACCAGCGCCGTCGCTTCGGCGTGGCGGGCGACAGCGAAGTGGGGGAACGTATCCTCGTGCTCACCCTCGGCAGGCTGCAGGCCGGCTTCACGGTGGATGCGGTGACGGAGATCCTGGAGGTCGCCCGGGCCGACATCCTGCCGGCGCCGGAACTGGCGGGCACCGGTGCCGGCCAGTTCGACCGCGCGATCGAACACGACGGCCGCGTGATCCTGCTGATCGATCCGGCCGCGCTGCTGAACCAGGCGGAGGCCGACCTGCTGCGGGACCTGACGACAAACCCCTCCCCCGCATGATCAGGATCCTGGTCGTCGACGATTCCGCACTGATGCGCCGGGTCCTGGGCTCGGCCTTCGAGGCGGATGGCGGCTTCGAGGTGGCCTTTGCGCGTGATGGCACGGAGGCGCTGGTCCAGCTGCATGCATTCCGGCCGGATGTGGTCACGCTCGATGTGCAGATGCCGCGCATGGATGGGCTGAGCTGCCTCGACCGGATCATGGTGGAGCGCCCCTGCCCGGTGGTCATGGTGTCCTCCCTGACCTCGGAAGGCGCCGAGGCGACGCTGGAGGCGCTTGAGCTGGGCGCCGTGGACTTCGTGCCGAAGCCGGGTGGCGTCGTCTCACTCGCCATCGACGACTTCGCGCCCGTCCTCATCGAGAAGGTGCGTGCCGCCAGCCAGGTTCGCCTTCGCCGTTCGCACCGGCTGGCGGAGCGTCTGCGGGCACGCACGCCCGCATCCCCTGTCGCCCGGCCGCCCATCGGCGCCGTGCCGGCGACGGGCGGCGCGCTTCCGGGCTTGGTGATCATCGGCACCTCCACCGGCGGCCCGCCGGCGCTGGAGGCGGTGCTGTCGCAGCTGCCGGCGAGCTTCCCTTGGCCGATCCTGGTTGCCCAGCACATGCCGGCGGCCTTCACCGCCTCCCTCGCCCGGCGCCTCGATGGCCTCTGTGCGCTCCAGGTGACGGAGGTCACGCGGCCGACGCCGATCCTGGCAGGCGTCGTCCACATCGCCCGCGGCGATGCGGATATGATGGTCAGCCTGCGGGCCGGCGGCCCCATCGCATTGCCGGCCCCCGCGAGCCCGAGCCATCGCTGGCACCCCAGCGTCGATCGCCTGGTCACCAGCGCCCTGGCCCACCTGCCGCCGCAACAGCTGATCGGCGTGCTGATGACCGGCATGGGCAATGACGGTGCCGCCGCCATGGCGGCGCTGCGGCAGGCGGGCGGACGCACAATCGCGGAGGCGGAGGAGACCGCCGTGGTCTGGGGCATGCCCGGCGAGCTGGTGAAGACCGGCGGCGCCAGCCTGATCGCTCCGCTGGAGGCCATTGCGGCGCGCCTGGCCGCGCTGGTCGCGGCGCCATGACCAGCGCCGCACCCCTGAGCACCGCGGAGCTGCAGCGCCTCAGCACCTTCCTCTACCGCGAGACCGGAATGCTGTTCGGTGAGGCAAAGCGCTACTACATCGAGCGGCGGCTGGCCGATCGCTACACCGCTACGGGCATCACCGAATTCGCCGCCTATTTCGGCCACCTGCGCACCGATGCGGCGGAGCGCGAGACGCTGGTGAACGCCTTCACCATCAACGAGACCTATTTCTACCGCGAGGAGCACCAGCTCGCCTGCCTGTGCCGGTCGCTGCTGCCGGCGCTGATCACCACCCGGCGGCCCGGCGACAAGATCCGCATCTGGTCGGTCCCATGCTCCACCGGAGAGGAGGCCTATTCCATCGCGATCTGGCTGCTGGAGAACTGGCGGCTGGTCGATGCCTACAACATCGAGATCATCGGGTCCGACATTGACACACGGGCGCTGGAAGCGGCGCGGGAGGGGCTTTATGGGGAGCGCGCCCTGTCGCGCCTGCCGCCCAAGCTGCGCGATGCCTATTTCGAGCCGGCGAAGCGGCACCGTCGGCGGATCATCCGGGACCTGCGCGAATCGGTGACCTTCACCCCGGCCAACTTGATCGATACAGCCAGCATGGCGGCGCATGGCATCTTCGACGTGATCTTCTGCCGCAACGTGCTGATCTACTTCAATGACGAGTCACGCCTGGTCGCGGCAGGCACGCTGTACGACCGGTTGGCACCCGGCGGCTTCCTCTGCCTCGGCCATACCGAGTCGATGAGCCGCATCAGCCCGCGCTTCGAAACCCGCCGCTTCGAGGACGCCACCGTGTTCCAGCGGCCCGCCGCCCCATGACAGGGGAGCTGATGGCTCAGTTCCTGGTCGAGGGGCGCGAGCTGGTCGCCGAGGCGGGGCGCGGGCTGTCGGCACTGGCGTTGCGGCCGGAGGATGCGACGGCTATGGAGGCCTGCTTCCGCGCCCTGCACACGCTGAAGGGATCGACGGGGCTGTTTGACCTGGAAGCCATGGGTCTGCTGCTGCATGCCGCCGAGGACCGGCTCACCGCCATCCGCGACGGCGTCGGCCGTGACGTCGCTGCGTTGGTCGAAGTGGTGGACCAGGTGGATCGCTGGCTCGATTCACTGGAGCGCGACGGTCGGCTACCGGCCGATGCGGCCGCCCTTGGCCAAGCCTTGGCAGGCCGCCTCCGGGATGACGCGCCAGCCGAGGCGAAACCGTCCTGGACCATCCCAGCCGAATTCGCAGGGCTGGCGGGCATCGCCCTGCGCTATGTGCCGCGCGGCGACTGCTACTATTTTGGCGATGACCCGATCGCCATTGTCGCCGCCGTACCGAGGCTGAGGGCGCTCCGCCTCTCCGCGCGGGTGCCCTGGGATGCCTCCGACCCCTACGATCCCTTCACCTGCAACCTGGTGATCGAGGCCCTCTCGGGCGCCGGGCGAGCGGAGGTCGAGGCGGGCTTCCGGCTCGTCGCGGACCAGGTGCAATTCGCCGAACTCGTCGCGGCAGAACCGGTCGCGGCGATGGATGGGGCGGGCGCGCGGCGGACGCTCCGCGTCGATGCGGCGCGGCTCGACCGGCTGGCGGAGCTGACGGACGACCTCGTTATCGCCAAGGCCGGGCTCTCGGAGCTCGCAGCCCAGGCCGATGCGCTGCCAGGCGGGCACGTGCTCAGCCAGGCGCTGCGCGCGCGGCAGGCGCGGCTCGACCGCCTCGCGAGCGATCTGCACGCCACGGTCGGGCGGGTCCGGCTGGTGCCGCTCGCGCCGCTCATGGCCCGCTTTCCCCGCCTGGTGCGCGACATCGCGCGCTCCCTCGGCAAGACGGCGGCGCTGGAGGTGGTGGGCGGCGAGGTCGAGGTCGATAAGGCGGTGGTGGACGCGCTGGCGGATCCGCTGCTGCACGTTCTGCGCAATGCGCTCGACCACGGCATCGAGGACCCCGTGACTCGCAGCCAGGCCGGCAAGGCCGAGGCCGGCCACATCCGGCTGGCCGCGCGCGTGGAGGGCGACCGGGTTGTCATCGAGGTTACGGATGATGGCGCCGGCATCGACGCCGCGACCATCCGGGCAATGGCCGTGCGGCGGGGTCTGCTGGCGCCAGAGGATGCTGGGCGGCTGGACGATGCGGCCGTGATCGACTTGATTTTCGCCCCAGGCTTCTCCACCGCGGCAGCCGTCACCACGCTGTCCGGCCGCGGCGTCGGCATGGATGTGGTGCGCGCCGCCGCGGCGAGCCTCGGCGGCAAGGTCGCTGTCAGCTCCACGGCGGGACAGGGAACGCGGGTGCAGTTCCGGCTGCCGCTTGCCATGGCGCTGGTGCGGATCCTGGTGGTGACCTGCGGCGCGGAGCGCTTTGGCCTGCCCCTGGATGCCGTGATTGAGACGGCGCGCTTGACGCCGGACCGTATCGTCCCGGTCCGGGCCGGGCAGGCCTTCCAGCTTCGCGACCAAGTGCTGCCCCTGGTCAGCCTCGGCAGCCTGCTTGGCACGGCCCGTCCCGCCGCCACTGAACGGGTCGTGATCGCCATAGTTCGCGGTGAGCCCATAGGCTTCGGCGTCGATGCCTTCGTCGATCGCATGGATGCCGCAGTGCGTCCGATGGGCGGGCTACTGGCCCATGCGCCGGGCATCATGGGCACGACCTTGCTGGCCGATGGAAGCGTGCTGATGATTCTGGACTTGGCGGAGCTTCTCGCATGACCGTCCGTCTTGACGGCACCGTCATCCGCCTGGAAGGCGCCTGCCACCTGGAGGATGCGGAGGCGCTGACGGTTTTGCTGCAGCCCGGGGAGTCCAGGGTGGTGGACCTTTCGGCCTGCCAATCCCTGCATGGCGCCGTGGTGCAGGCCCTTCTCGCCCTCCGGCCCCGGCTGGCCGGCGAGCCTGTTTCGCCGTTTCTCCGGGATCTGCTGTTGCCCGCCCTGGCGGTGGAGAGACATGTGCTGCCGACCGACCTATAGTGGGACAATGCTTGCCATGTGCCGTGACCCACAGGAGACGTTCTTCATGGATACGACGGTACTGATCGTCGACGACAGCAAGCTGGCCCGGATCGTTATGGGCAAGGCGATTGCCGCGCTTCAGCCTGCCTGGACACGGATCGAGGCCGGCAACGCGGATGAGGCGGTGGCGGTCGTGGATGCCCAGCCAGTGAACGTCGCCATCGTCGACTTCAACATGCCGGGGCGCGACGGGCTTGCCCTCGTGGAAGAACTGCGTGCCCGCTTCCCGAGCATGCCGCTCGCGGTGGCCACGGCCAATGTCCAGGACGAGATCATCGCCCGCGCCCGCGCCGCCAACGCCACCTTCATCGCCAAGCCGGTGACGGAGGAGGGCATCCGCGGCTTCATCTCCGGCGCGGCCTTGCGGCTCAGGTCTGCCCCGCGATGACGGCGCAGGTGGTCACGCTGGAGGATATGGAGCGGGACGCCCTCACCGAGCTTGTGAATATCGGCGTAAGCCGCGCCGCGGTCAGCCTGCGCAAGATGGTGGGCCAGCAGGTGCTGCTTTCCGTCCCCTCGCTGGAAGTCGTGACCCGCAGCGGCGCCATCACCCTGATCCGGGAGCGGGAATACGGCCAGATGGTCGCCGTGCGGCAGGATTTCGACGGCGCCTTTTCTGGCCGCGCGCTGCTGATCTTTCCCGAGAGCAACAGCTTGGCCATGGTCCGTGCCGTGGCCGGTGCGTCCCTGACGTTGGAGGAAGCGTCCGCGATTGAGAACGAGGCGCTCGCGGAAACCGGCAACATCGTGCTCAACAGCTGCCTCGCCACCATGGCGAACATGCTGAAGCAGCCCCTGACCATGTCGCTGCCCGAGGTGATCCGCAGCAACGGATCGCTGCTGTTCGAGCCGCGTATGCACGATAACGACGGCGGGATCGTGCTTTTCCTCTACATCAACTTCGCCATCAACAACCACGATATCCGCGGCTACATCTCGATGCTGATGGACCTGCCTTCAATCCAGGCTCTGCGCCTGCTGATCGCCGAGTTCATCCGGCAGGTCATGGGCGAGGAGATCTAGCCTTGTTCAAGCCAGGCCGGTTTCCGAGCGTTGGTCGTGGTCGTGCCTGATCGTGGCCGAGACCCATCTCCGTCGCCTCAATTTCCCGCCGGCGCGGAACAGCCAGCGGCACTCATGCGCCTTTCCGACCTGGCAGGGCCGTGGCTCGAGATCCTCGGGCAATGCGGAATAGCGCTTGCAGTCACGGATGCCCGCACGCCCTCCGATCCCATCATCTTCGTCAATGCTGCCTTCGAGGCGCTGACCGGCTTCGACGCGGCGGAGGTGATCGGCCGGAGTTGCCGGTTGCTGCACGCCGAGGAGACGGATCGCGGCACGTTTGACCGCCTCGAGGTGTCGGTCGCGCGGACCGGCGCGGGCACCGCCGATATCCTGAACCGGCGACGGGACGGCACGACGTTCTGGAACCGGCTGAGCATCACCACCATCCGCGACGCGGAGGGCTCGCCCGCCTTCCGGCTGGCGACACAGGCCGACGTCACCCGCGACCACGCCCAGGGGACCGGCAACCAGGAATTGCCATACAGCCGCCGGAAGCTGGACGAGGCGCAGGCGCGGCTGCGGCACTCGCAGGTCTCGGCCGCAGCCGCGGGCGCCTGGGAGTGGGACATCGCGACCAACCGGCTGATCGTGGACGCACGATTCGCCAGCATCTACGGCCTGGACCCCGCCACCGCCGAGCTGCCCGGCGCCGCATTCTTCAAGCCGATCCACGACGACGACCGCATGCGGATGCGGATAGCCGTGGCCGGTGCGTTGCAGGGGGCCGAGGTGTTCGCCCGCGACTTCCGGGTGGTGGTCCAGGGCGAGGTGCGCTGGGTCGCCGCCCGTGGCCGCACCCATCTCGATGCTGAAGAAAAGCCGCTGCGCCTCGCCGGCGTGCTGACCGACATCAGCGAGCAGCGGAAGGTCGAGGAGCGGCTGTACGTCGCCCAGACCGCTGGCGGCGTTGGGTCCTTCGAATACCTCAGCGGCTACGGCACGGCGGATGTGTCGGAGGAATTCTGCCGCCTGCTGGGCCTGCGCCCAGCCCAGACCCTGCCGGTGCGCACCATCAACGCCGTCGTCCATCCGGACGACGAGGCGATCATCCAGAACCGCGACGGCCAGATCCAAGCCGGCGCCGCCTTCCACGAATGCCGGATCACGCGCGCCGATAATGGGGCCGAGCGCTGGCTTGCCTCGCGCGGCGAGTATCGGCGCGCGGTGGGCGGCGGCGTGATCTTCGCCGGCGTCATCTACGACGTCACCACCATCAAGCGCTCCGAAGCGAAGCTGCGGCAGTTGACGGAGAGCCTGGAGGAACGCGTGGAGCTGCGGACGCAGGAGCGCGACCGGGTCTGGAACCTATCGCGGGACCTGCTGAATGTAATTGGCCCGGACGGGCTGCAGAGATCCGTCAATCCTGCCTGGACAAAGCTGCTCGGTTTCGAGCGCTCCGAACTGCTCGGCTCATCAATGGACGCGCTGGTGCATCCGGATGATCTGGCGAGTTTCGCCTTTCACCTCGCCGCGCTCCGGTGCGACGAAATGACGGCCGATTTCGACATGCGCCTTCGTAGCAAGGATGGGACATATCGCTGGGTCAGCTGGACGGCCATGGCGGAGGACGGGACGATCTACGGGGTCGGCCGGGACGTCACGCAGCGCAAGGTCCTCGAGGACCAGCTTCGCCAGAGCCAGAAGATGGAAGCCGTCGGGCAGCTGACAGGTGGCCTCGCCCACGACTTCAACAACATGCTCACCGGCATCCTCGGGGGCATCGACATGGCACGCCGGCGTATCGACCAGGGTCGCCTGCAGGATGTCGATCGCTACCTGAATGCGGCGTTCACTTCGGGCCAGCGTGCCGCCACGCTGACGCACCGCCTGCTCGCCTTTTCCCGCCGGCAGACCTTGGACAGCCGACCTCTCAACGTGAGCGCCCTCGTACAATCGGTTGAGGATCTGCTACGCCGCTCATTGGGCGAGCGCGTCGAGTTGACGATCGACGTCAGTGCGGACCTCTGGCCTGCCGTCGCCGACGAGAGCCAACTGGAAAGCGCTATTCTCAACCTGGCCATCAATGCCCGGGATGCGATGCCTGATGGTGGACAGCTGGCGATCAGCCTCCAGAATGTTCATTTTTCGGACGATGCATCGACCAAGACGAACGGCGTCATTGCCGGCGATTTCGTCCAGATCCGGGTTGTCGACACAGGCTGTGGAATGGCGCCCGCGATCCTGGCGAGGGTTTTCGATCCCTTCTACACAACCAAGCCGGTGGGCCAGGGAACGGGGCTGGGTCTTTCGATGATCTACGGCTTCGTCCAGCAATCGCGTGGCCATATCCAAATCGCCAGTGATGAAGGCAAAGGCACAGCGATTGATCTCCTGCTGCCGCGCTATGAGGGAAGTCTTCCTCTCACCCCCGGTTCGAACAATTATCCGCCGTCGACTGGGGCCGGTGAAATAGTACTGGTTATCGAGGATGACCCCTCTGTTCGACTTGTTGTTTTGCAATCTTTGAAGGAACTAGGATACAATTCAATTGAGACAGAAAATGGTAGCGAGGCGGTGCCGATCCTCCAATCTTCGCGGAAGATCGATCTTTTAGTAACTGACGTGGGCCTTCCAGGGTTGAACGGTCGACAGATTGCGGACATAGGCCGTGAAACTCGTCCCAATCTGCCTGTTCTGTTCATGACCGGATATGCAATGGAAGCTACAGATCAAAGTCAATTTCTGACAGCGGGCATGGAAATTCTCAAGAAGCCCTTCTCCGTCGATGATTTTGGGCGGCGCATCGCTGCGATCTTGCAACGCGTCGCCAGGTCATAGATTTTTCCTGGTACTGGGCTATCGACGCCCTCAGTGGTTGCAGAGGCACCTCGCAAGCGTCTTTCCGGTTCGCAGCCCCCGGTTACGAAGGAATTTGAGGACGAGGCGGTGCGCCTGGTTCGGACGAGCGGGCGAACTCAGCGCGAGATCGCGGAGGATCTCGGGGTGGGGCTATCGACGCTGGTCCGCTTGATCGGCCGCAGCCGGGACCGAGCGGCGGACGCCCCAGTCGGGTCGGCGCTGCCTGACGTGGCGACGGAGCTGAAGCGGCTGCGACGGGAGAACGAGATCCTCCGCCAGGAGCGGGACATCTTGAAGCGGGCCACCGCTTTTTTCGCCAGGGACGGGGTGAGGCCCGAGCGCCACTGGTTCGAGCGACGGGCCGAACGGTGAGCTTCAAGCTCGTCGACGAGGCGAAGAAGGAGTTCCCCGTGCACCGCCCGTGCCGCGTCCTTGGTGTCAGCCAAAGCGGCTACCTTGCCTGGAAGGGGCGCCCGGCCTGCCGCCGTCAGCACGAGGACATGGTGCTGCTGGCGCACGTGCGGTCGGCCTTCGTGCTGTCGAACGGCACCTACGGCAGCCCGCGCATGACACGAGAGCTACGCGACGATGGCCTGCTTGTCGGCCGCCGCCGGACGGCGCGCTTGATGCGGCGCGCTGGTGATGGCATTGGCTGCCGGATTTGGAAGATTCTTCGGCGCGGTCGTCTGAAGTGTCGCTTCCGTTTCAGGCAGTCCCGGTCCAGCCTGTGCGGAATCGCCCATGCGTGCAGGGAGGCCATGAGCCGCACCGCCGAACCCGGTCACACGAAGCGGTTCTTCCGCGACTTCGTCAGGCTCTCCGGCCCCTACTGGACGGAGCGAAGGTGTTGGCGGCCGCGGCTGCTGGGCTTGACGCTGGCCCTGCTTGTCGTGGCCCAGGTCGTGCTGGTGGCCCGGCTGAATATTTGGACCGCTGAACTGTTCGATGCGTTGGAACGACGCTCGACGGACCGCGCCATGGACCAGATCTGGATCTTCGTCCTCATCCTGCTGGGCACCATGGCGACCAACACAGCGCATCTGATGGTCCGCCGGTGGCTGCAATTCGACTGGCGACGATGGCTGACGGCGCGGGTCATCGGCGACTGGATGAAGGATGCGCGGCATTACCAGGCCGACCGCATCCCGGGTGACCACGCCAATCCTGACGGGCGCATCGCCGAGGATATCCGGATTGCGACCGAGTTCGCGGTCGATCTTGTCAGCACCCTGTTCTACTGTGTGCTTCTGCTGGTGACATTCATCGGCATCCTGTGGTCACTCTCGGGCTGGGTCCGCGTCGCGGGGGTGGGCGTGCCCGGCCACCTTGTGGTCCTGGCGTTCGGCTATGCCGGTGCAGGCGCGGTTGTCGCCTTCATGCTGGGCCGGCCTCTCGTGCGCGCGACCGACGCGCGCCAGACAAGGGAGGCCGAGTTCCGGTTCAGCCTGGTGCGGTCCCATGAAAGCGGTGAGCCTATCGCGGTTGCGCGCGGTGAGCCCCTGGAACGCGAACGGCTCAGGACCGTCTTTGAAACCATCGCACAATCCTGGCGTGACCAGTCCGTGGGGCTGGCGCGGCTGCTGACATTCTCCTCGGGCTACGTGGTCCTCGCCAGCGTGCTTCCCATCCTGGTGGGCGTGCCACGGTTCCTCGAGGGCACGCTGTCCCTTGGTCGGCTGGTACAATCGGGGCAGGCGTTCCAGCAGGTCACGGCCGCCTTGTCATGGCCGGTCGACAATCTGGCCGTGATCGCCGGATGGCGGGCATCGGTGGAACGAGTCCTGTTGCTCGAGGAAGCGGTCCGCACTGCCGCCGCGGAAGCTGCGCGCAAAGGGGAGACCGCGATCAACCTGAACCGCGCACCGGCCTCGCAACTTCGGGTGCGGGATCTGTGGATCGCGGCGCCCGACGGGACAGCGACCTTGTCCGACCTCTCGCTGGCAGTAGAGCCGGGCGAGCGCGTCCTGGTCGATGGCGATCCCGAGGCGGCCAGCGCGCTGTTCCGCGTCCTGGCCGGCATCTGGCCCTGGGGGCGCGGCCAGGTGGACTTGCCTGCCGATGACACCCTGATGGCCATCGGGCCATGGCCGTTCCTGCCGCAGGGATCATTGCGGCAGGCGCTCGCCTTTCCCGACGCGACGGACTGTCACGACGATGCGGTGCTGCGGGCCGGGCTCGTCGGCGTAGGCCTCGCCTATCTTGCATCACGGTTGGACGAAGCGGCTGACTGGACACGCATTCTCAGCCCGGCGGAGGTACAGCGCCTGTCCTTCGCACGGATCCTTCTGTTGCGTCCGCGCTGGATCGTGCTCGGTAACGCGGCGGATGCGCTCGACCCGGCCTCGGCCGACGTCATGCTGGGCCTGATCGTTGACCGGCTACCGGAAGCGAGTCTCTTGCTCATCGGGCAGCATCCAGGATCGCGCGATATCTTCAACCGGCAACTCACGCTGGAGCGCGCAACCGGTGGCGAAATCGTTCTCCATGAACTACATGCGCGTCGCCAGGCAGCAAAGCTGCCGCGATCCAGGCCTCTCAGCGTGATCGATCGGCTGCGAGAGGGGTACGGAGGCTGATCCTCATCACAGTGAGATGACTGCTGCACATGGGTCGCGGCCGGCTGCGGCGGGCCAGCTGCTTCTCATCGGCTTGTCGTGGTGGACGTGGCGGCGGTGCCGTGCACGAGGATCCCGCGTGGCCCAGCGGTGGGCGCGGCCGTCCCTATGCGCAGGTGGCGGTGATCGGCTTCGAGGGGGCCGATCGATCTGCAATCGCTGCGGCTCTACGGGCTGCCGGAGATCGCGCCTGCGGTACTGAACGGCATGCCGCTATTGACGGGGGCGCTATTCGGCTCGGGGCGGCGCGAGTTTGCGGCGGAGGTGTCCTGGGACCTGCCGAGCCTGGCCCCGGGGGCGACCGCGCTGCTCGACGTCACGGTGACCGGGGCGCGGGCGGGCGATCTGGCAACGGCATCGCTGGTGTCGTCGACGCGGTTCATCGAGCTCGACGTTGCGGTGTGGTCGAACAACACGGTGCGGGTGATGGCGCGGAACATCTCCACGGCGACCTTCGACCTGGCGGCGGCGGCGCCGTCGGTGGGGGTGGTGAAGCGGCGGGTGCCGTAGCCAATGCTCTGCTCGACCCATTGATAACGAATGTCTTCGGAAGGTCATCACCCTTTAAACGGTGCGCCTCACCTGCTTACTGTTCCCGGTCGTCTGTTGCGCCGACGGAGAGATTGATCTCGTAGGTGCAATAGAAGCCGAGTTGGCGGTGCGGCGGCCGGCGTCCCGCAGCAGCGTCGGGCGAGCGTTGCAGCAAAGCACCATCGTCCCAAGACCGATGCAGCAGGCCAGGTGCGGCGCATGGCACCGGCCGATGCTGCGGGGCAACTCCATTCACTCGGGCAAATTTTCCGCTTGGAGCGCGCGGCGACCGAGCGCTGCCTCGAGCGTCTGGCGGGAACCGCTTCCGCGCCTGTTCTAAACAGCGCGCGGGAATAGAAGCTCGAATTCGGTCCCCTTGCCCGGCGTGCTGTCGAGCCGCACATGTCCACCCGAGCGACGCATCAGGCGGCTGACCATCGCAAGGCCGAGCCCAGTGCCCGCGCCGCGCGGCTTTGTGGTGAAGAAGGCATCGAAGACTCGAGTTCGTACTTCAGGCGGCATGCCGGTGCCTGTATCGCATACGGTGATCGAGACGTAGTCCCCGGGCGCCAGGCCCGGGCGCAGAGCGTCGCCTTCGTCAAGCGAGACATTGCGCATGTTGATCACCAGGCGCCCACCGGCAGGCATGGCGTCGAGCGCGTTGATTGAGAGGTTCAGCAGGGCCGTCTCCAGTCCGCCTGCCTCGACCATGATCGACCAGCGGACATGGGGCACGTCCAGCAGCAGCTCGATGGCATGACCGACGGAGGCGCGCAGCAGTTCCTCCATACCGAGCACAACCTCCGCTGGCACGATCCGTTCGGGCTCGGGCGATTCGCCGCGGGCGAGGGCGAGAAGCTGGTGCACCAGGCCTCTCGCGCGCGAGCCCGCCTCCGCCGTCTCGGCCGCAATGCGCTGCTGCAAGCGGTCCGACGCACCCCGCTCCAGCATGCGCAAGCCGGACATCATTGCCTGAAGGACATTTGCAAAATCATGGCTGAGGCCGCTGGTCAGCTCGCCAATGGCCTCCATCCTCTCCGCATGACGCAGCGCCTCCTCGTTGCGCCGCGCCTCGGTGATATCGAGGTGCATCACCACGGCGCCGCCCGCCCCGTCACCGCTGAGAGCAGCCGGTACCGCAACCAGACGGAACCAGCGCTCCCCGCCGCTGGACGGCTCGCAGGTGTAGCCGTAGTCGCGCTCGAAGCGTCCCTGCCGCCCGGCGAGCAGCTCGCGCAACGCCGCCGCCACCACGGCGCCTTCCGGTTCGCCCGCTGCCGCGGCCGCGTCGCAGGCCGCGATGTAGTTCCGACCCACGCAGGCCTCTGTGCACTTCAGGCCGTTCCGCGCCCCAAAGCGCCGCCAGGATTCGTTTACCGCCAGGATGCGGCCGTCCGGATCCAGCAACGCCACATGGGCCGGCAGCGCATCGAGAATCGCCGCCTGTTGCATGGCCATGCGGCGCAGCTCGCGCTCGCGTGCCTTGCGATCGGACACGTCGCGGAGGATTGCCGTAAAGCGGCGGCGCTGGCTGGTGCCCCGCCATTCTGCAATGGAGAGATCGAGCGTGATGCGTGTACCATCCCCGCAGAGCCCCTCCACTTCGCGTCCAACTCCGATGATATGCCGCTCACCTGTTCCAAGGTAGCGCGCCATGCAGTCGTCGTGGCCGGCGCGGTCTGGTTCCGGCAGGAGGATGCGCACGTTGTGCCCCACCATCTCGCCGGCTTGCCGCATAAAAATACGCTCTGCCGCGCGATTGGCCGACTCGATGGTTCCGTTCTCATCGCTCACGATGATCGCGTCTGCCGCAGTGTCCACCACGGCGCGGTAACGGGATTCCGCCTCGCGCTCGGCCGAGACGTCGAGCAGGACCGCGACCGCGCCCATCACAACGCCCGCCGCATCGCGGATCGGCGCCGCGGAGTTTAACGTCGGACGGATGCCGCCCCCGTCAAAGCGGTCAATGTCAACGGGCTCGCCGATGGTCGTCTCACCCTTGCGAAGCGCCCGTACCACCGCCCAGTCGGAGGGCAAAAGGGGCTTGCCGGTCGCCGGCCATCGGGCGCGCCAGGCGGCATAGTCGGGGATCGTGTCGGTCGCGACCACGCCGCCCCAGATCCGTGCCAGCTCCGCATTGGTCTCCAGCAACCGGCCATTCGCATCTATCACCGCCACCCCGACCGGCAGGCTGGCAAGCACGGCCTGAAGCCGGCGCCGCTCGGCGTGCGCCTCCGCGTCGGCATGGCGTCGTGCCTCCTCCGCCACGTGACGCGCCGTGATGTCGATGAACTGCGTCGCGAAGCGCCGCGGCCCGGTACGGTAGGCATGCGCCTCGTACCACCGCCCGAGGGCGGCGATAGGGCCCTCAACATGCGCCGGCTCGCCGCTCTCGGCGACACGGCCATAGGTTTCGATCCACATCTCCTCGATATCTGGGATCACCTCGCGGACGGTTCGGCCCAGCGCCACGGCGGACGGGATGCCGCTCAGGCGTTCGAAGGCCGGATTCACCTCAAGAAAGCGGAAATCCGTCGGCTTGCCATCAGTCCCAGAGATAAGTTCGCAGAGCGCGAAACCCTCATGCATCTGCTCGAAGGTGCTGAGCCAACGATCTTCGTTCGCGCGCGGCGCGCTTTCAACAAGCGTGTCGTGAACCGAGCGGTTTCCGGCATCTGCAATGTTCTGGCGGACGCCCGCACTCTCCCCGTCGGTGACTGAAACCGGGGGCGCCGATCCCAGATTCTCGGCGCCATCTCTGGCCACACCCGTCATGGCGGCACACTCCCGCTTAGGCTGGCCAGGCTCGCTTCGTCGTCGTCCTGCCCAAGTACGTTCAACCGACATGCAATGGTGCGGCCGCGGTTACAGTTCTCGCAACATATTCCTGCAAGCAGCGGCCTAACGGAATGCCCGGTTCACCAAAACAGGATCAAACTGCGACAGATGATGCATGGCGATTCAGCACCCCTATGTTTCGGTCGGATCGCGATAGGCCAGCAGCCGCAGAGCGTTCGCCACGACCAGCAGGGTGGATCCCTCGTGGAACACCACCGCCGCGCCGAGTTGCAGGCCGGCCAGCGTCGCCGGCACCAGCACGGCCACCATGCCCAGGCTGATCCACAGGTTCTGCCGGATGATGCGATTGGTGGCCCGGCTCAGGCCGATTACGAAGGGCAGGTGCGTGAGGTCATCACCCATCAGCGCGACGTCGGCCGTTTCCAGCGCCACGTCTGACCCGGCCGCCCCCATGGCGATGCCGACTGTCGCATGGGCCATGGCGGGCGCGTCGTTCACGCCGTCGCCGACCATCGCCACATCCTGCTCGGCCCGAAAGCGCTGGATGGCCGCGACCTTGTCCTCCGGCATCAGGTCGCCCCAGGCCTCGTCCAGCCCGACCTGCTGCGCCACCGCCTCGGCGACCCGGGCATTATCGCCCGACATCATCACCATCCGCGAAATGCCGAGCTTGCGCAGGCGCAGGATTACCCCGGTGGCTGCATCCCGCGGCGTGTCCATCAGGCCGATGGCGCCGAGATACTGCTCCCCCCGCCGGACGACCATCGTGGTGCGGCCACGCTGCTCCAGGCCGGCGATCATGGCCTGGATCTCTGCCGTCAGCGGTGGCCCGTCGATCTCCGCGAAAAGCACGGCCTTGCCGACATGGACGGGATCGGCGCCGATCCTGGCCGAGAGGCCGCGGCCGGTGATGCTGCGCAGGTCCTCGGCCGCCGGCACCGGTACCTCCGCGCCCAGCCTCGCCCGTCCATCGCGGACGACGGCCGCGGCGAGGGGGTGGTCGCTGAGCGCCTCGACGGCGACCGCGACCGTGAGCAGGGAAGGCTCGTCAACGCCCGGGGCGGGGAGCACATCTGTCACCTTAGGCTTGCCCTCGGTCAGCGTACCCGTCTTATCGAAGGCGATGGCGCCAAGCTTGCCGAGGTTCTCCAGCGGTCCGCCGCCTTTCACCAGGACGCCACCACGCGCGGCGCGCGCGATGCCGGACAGCACCGCACTGGGCGTCGAGATCGCCAGCGCGCAGGGGCTGGCGGCAACCAGCACCGCCATGGCGCGGTAGAAGCTCGCGCCGAAGCTTTCGTCGATCACGACCCAGGCGAAGAGCAACACGACGACCGAGACCAGGACGATTGGTACGAAAATGCGCTCGAACCTGTCGGTGAACCGCTGGGTGGGGGATTTCTGCGCCTCGGCCTCGTTCACCATGCGCACGAGGCGCGCCAGCGAGCTGTCCGCCGCCAGTCGGGTGACCTGTACTTCCAGCGCGCCGGCGCCGTTGATGGTGCCGGCGAAGACGCGGTTTTCCGCCTTCAAGCCTTCGGGGCGGCCTGCGGCCCGTCCCGCGTCGTCAACCGCGCGCTTGTCCACCGGCACGCTTTCCCCGGTGATGGGCGCTTGGTCGACGCTGCTTTCGCCGAGGGCCACGAAGCCATCGGCCGGAATGCGAGTGTTCGGGCGGACGATGATTGTGTCGCCGATGACAAGCTCCGCTACGGGTACTTCCTGCACCGCACCGTCACTTCGGCGTTCCGCGGTGGGTGGCGCCAGGTGGGCCAGGGCTTCGATCGCCCGCCGGGCGCGCCCCATGGCGTAGTGTTCAAGCGCGTGCCCCATACTGAAGAGGAACAGCAGCAGCGCGCCCTCAGCCCATTTGTCCAGCGCAGCCGCCCCCGCCGCGGCAACCAGCATCAGCGTGTCGATCTCGAAGCGGCCGAGACGCAGGGTGTCGATGGCCTGGCGCAGCGCGAAATAGCCACCGAAGCCATAGGCACCAACATAGAGCGCGACAGGGAGCCAGGCGGGCAACGCGGCAATCCAGGAGGCCGCATAGCCCGCGATCAACAGCGCCCCGCCAAGCAAGGCAAAGATGAGTTCGGTGTTCGAACCGAAAGGGCTACCATGCTCGTGGGCTGTTTCGACTTCGCGGTTTGGCGCACCGTCCTTGATCCGGACTCCCATGCCGGTGAGCGCGCTTCGCAGGGCGGCCTCGGACGTGGCGGTGCGATCAAACTCGACCCGCACCGGCCCGGCAGCGGAGGCATCGGCCTCCATGACGCCCGGAAGTTCAGACAGAAGGTCGGTGACGGTACGGGCGCGGCGTTCATGCTGCAGCCCTTCCACCTCCCACAGGACATGACCGAACCGCTGTGTCAGTTCGGCGCCGGCCCTGCGGGCGATCGCTCGCACTTGGGCCAAACTGGCCACGGCGGGATCATAGTCGATGCATAGCTGGGCTGGGTGTTCGCCGGAGGCGGGGAGAACGTGGGCTAGCCCAATGCCATCACGGCCGTTCAGATCATTGATGAGGCGCCATACGCAGGGATCCGTTTCGCCTGGAGCGTCGGGAAGGAGGATGGAAAGTTCGAGTTTGATCTGCTGCCGATGCCTGGTGGTCATCTCCGAATAGCCTGCATGCGCCGCCCGGCCAGCAGGTCCGCGGCACCGCAATCCGCACGCGTGCCGTGGTCGCCCAGCCCGGTTGCGTACATCCTGTAGCAGTGCATGGGCCAAGCTCCCGACTGTCGCGGAAGAATAGCCGATTGTTGGGGCTGCCCGACTTGAGACTGATCAACTCCAAAGTGCACTCCCCAGGAAGATCAGCGGCAATCACGCATGGAACGATTGGTCGAGAGCAATTCCTGGATGTGGCGGACGAAACTGCCCAACCTCTGGCCGAAGAAGGTCCGCAATTTTTCGTCCATTTCCCAGCTTCTGGCTTTGATCTGAAGCAAGGATTTCGGCCGCGGTTTGCGCGCATGATTGGCTCTCGGGACCCGCAAACCGGGTAAAAGTGAGACGAGAGAATCATCAACAGGGACGCCGAAATGACGATCAAGGATAATGGCCCAGAGCCGCTCTCTTTCGACATCGAACGCGCAACTAAGGAGAATAGCGCTTACCGTTCCGTTGCCTGGAGCGGGCGCTATCTGCAGGTCACGCTGATGTCGATCCCTGTCGGCGGCGATATCGGCCTTGAGGCGCATCCGGAGACGGACCAGTTCCTGCGGATCGATGCTGGCCAGGGCCGCGTCCAGATGGGCCCGGCGAAGGACGACATGCCCTTCGAGAAGCACGTGTCCGACGGTTGGTGCGTTCTTGTGCCGGCCGGAACCTGGCACAACATCACCAACATCGGGCCGACACCGATGCAGGTCTACGCCATCTACGCGCCCGCCCATCACAAGCCCGGCAAGGTGCAGGCCACAGCGGCGGCGGCCGAAGCAGACCAGGACGACGAGCCGGCCGACTGGTCAGTGCAGAGCAACGCCGTGCTCGACAAACACGGGTGACGGCGCCCCAGCTCCTTTTCTACATTTCCGCCGCGCTGCTTCTGCAGATCACGATCGGGATCGGCCTCGCTGCGTGGCGTTGGCAGCGCAGCGGCACGTCGCCGAAAACACTTCCGGTCAATGCGGGCGCCAGCATCCAGGCCCTTGCCTGGCCAGGCCTGCGTGACTTCCGCGTGCTGCGGCGCCAGTTCGAAGACGCGCGGCAGACGCAATGCTCCTTCACCCTCGCGCCGGTGGATGGGGCGGCGCTGCCGCCCTTCCGGGCAGGCCAATTTCTCACGCTCGCACTCGACATCCCGCAAGCCTCGGACGCCGCCAGCCGGCTGGTCACGCGATGTTACTCCGTGTCGGAGGCACCGCGGCCGGATGCCTACCGGATCACGGTCAAGCGGATTCCGGCGCCAGCGAATCAGCCGGATCTGCCTCCAGGCCTCGCCTCCAATCATCTGCATGACCGGGTCCAGGAAGGCGACCTGCTTCGGGTAAGGGCCCCTTCGGGTCGCTTCTTTATCGACGGTGATGCCGAGTTGCCGGCGGTCTTCATCGCCGGCGGCGTCGGCATCACGCCCATGATGAGCATGCTGACCTGGTGCCTGGAGCAGCAGCCCGGGCGCGTCCTGCACCTCTACTACGGGCTGCGGCACCGCGGGGAGCATGCCTTCAAGACACGGCTTGAAGTGCTTGCAGCCGAGCACTCTCGCCTTCATCTCAACGTCGTCTACAGTCAGCCCTGCCCCGGTGATGTCCTGGGGCAGGACCATCAACACACGGGGCATGTCGATGTGGCCCTGCTGCGGCAGACGCTGCCACACGGCCGACACGCCTTCTACATCTGCGGCCCGCCGCCAATGATGGCGAGCCTGATCCCCGCCCTGCTGGCCTGGGGCATTTCTCCCCAGGATATTCATCACGAAGCCTTCGGCCCGGCCTCGCTGGCGCCGATGCAGGCCGCCTGCGACGACGCGGCGCCGCCCTTGCTCCCCGCGGTGGATATCCAGTTCCGCCGCTCCGGCCGGACCCTCGCCTGGACAGGCCAGGATGCAAGCCTGCTAGACTTCGCCGAACGGCATGGGGTGGCCGTGGAGTCAGGCTGCCGATCGGGCAGTTGTGGCAGTTGCGAGACCGCCATTGTGTCGGGCACGGTCCGCTATGCGGTGAAGCCGGACCATGACGTCGCGCCGGGGCACTGCCTGCTCTGCGTCGGCATGCCGGCTAGCGCGCTGGTGCTCGACGCATGACCGGCAGCCTGATCAACCGCGAGGTGCTGCCCTTCGTGCTGGCCCTGGCGGCACTCGCCGCCGCGGCGCTGCTGCTCGATCTCGTCCTGCACCTGGTCGATGCGGTCTGGATCGGCCGGTACTTGGGCATTCCCGGCACGGCGCTGATCCTGCTCTCGCTCCGCTACTCGCTGCGCAAGCGCAAGCTGATCACCACGGGCGATCCGGTGTCGCTGCTCCGTCGGCATGAATGGATGGCCTGGGCCGGGTCGCTGCTCGTGCTCGTTCATGCCGGTATCCATTTCAACGCCATCCTCGCCTGGCTGGCGGTCTGGGCGATGCTCATCAATGTCGCCAGCGGGTTGACCGGCAAGTACCTGCTGGCTCGATCGCGCCGCCGGATGGAGGCAAGCCGCCAGCAATTCCGCGGCGAGGGACTGTCCGCAGGAGCCGTTGAACAGCGGCTCTATTGGGACAGTCTGACCTTTGACGTCATCAAGCAGTGGCGGCTCGTGCATTTTCCGATCACGCTCGCCTTCGCCGTCTTGGCGACTGCGCACATCCTGAGTGTCTTCCTGTTCTGGGGATGGCGATGAAGCGGCCCTGGATCATGCTCATCGTCGCGGCCAACCTGGCCGTGATCATAGCACTCGCCTTCATCTACCCGCATCTGATGGTAAGCCCTGGCCCATTGATGCCGGCGCATGCGCAACTGGCGACGGATTGCTTCGCCTGTCACACGCCGCTGCTTGGGGCGTCGGCAGGGCGTTGCGTCACCTGCCACGCCGTCGTGGATATCGGCGTGCGCTCGACCATCGGTGTCGCGCTGGCACGAACGGGGCCGGCGGCGCGAACGCCCTTCCACCAGCATCTGTTCGCGCAGAACTGCCTTGCCTGCCATAGCGATCATCAGGGGTCCCGGATCGGCCAAAGCAGCCGGATGACCTTCTCGCACGCGCTGCTGCAGCCGGTGACGCAGGCGAGTTGTGCCTCCTGCCATACGGCACCAACGAACAACCTGCATCGCGGGCTGACCGCCACTTGCTCGACCTGCCACAGCACCGAGCGCTGGAGGCCCGCCACCCTCGACCACACGCGTTTCTTCCAGCTGGACGGCGATCACAACGCGCCGTGCGCGACCTGCCATGTAAACAACGATACCAGCCGCTACACTTGCTACGGCTGCCATGAACACCAGCCGGACAGCATTGCCGCCAAGCATCGGCGGGAGCAGATCCGCGACTTCCAGAACTGCGTGTCCTGCCACCGCAGCGCACATGGCGAGCCGGAGCGCCCCGGTGGACGGGATCGCCGTGACGGACGCGGCGGCCGGGAAAGGGACTGAAGCCACATGCCACGCCTGCACCTGCACCCTGAACGTCACCTCGTATCGCGCATTGGCTGGATGCGGGCAGCGGTGCTGGGGGCGAATGACGGCATCGTCTCGACCGCCAGCCTCATCGTCGGCGTGGCGGCCGCGGCCGCCACGCAGAGCGACATCCTGATCGCCGGCGTGGCCGGGTTGGTCGCTGGTGCTATGTCGATGGCGGCAGGGGAGTACGTGTCGGTCAGCTCCCAATCCGACACGGAGCAGGCCGACCTGGCACGGGAAGCGCAGGAGCTGCGGGACAACCTTGTCTTCGAACACGAGGAATTGGCCGACATCTATGTCCGCCGGGGCGTCGAGCGCGGCTTGGCCCGGCAGGTGGCCGAGCAGTTGATGGCCAAGGACGCGCTGGGTGCCCATGCGCAGGATGAACTCGGGATGTCCGATATCACGACCGCGCGACCGATCCAGGCTGCGCTGACGTCAGCAGGGACCTTCGCCGTTGGCGCCGCGATGCCCCTGCTGATGGTGATCGTCGCACCGACCCATCTGTTGGTCTGGATCGTCTCCGGTGCTTCGCTTGCCTTCCTGGCCTTGCTGGGGGCCGTCGGCGCCCAGGCCGGCGGTGCCGATGTGCTGCGGGCCACAGCGCGCGTGACCTTCTGGGGCGCGCTCGCCATGGCGCTCACAGCGGGCATCGGCGCGCTTGTCGGCACCGCCGTGTGAATGATGGCCGGTCGCGCCAGACCGGTTGCTTCAGATCAAGGACGCGCCGCTCCCCCAGGTCCATGAGGACCTGCAACACGGCGCACCGGCCGTTGCGGCGGGGGACTTCTGATGCGGCGCATTGGCCTTTTTGGCAGGTCTGGTCGTCTTCGGGTCCGCGCTCGGCCTGTCATGGTGGACGCATGGTAGCGGAGTCGTGCACGACGATGCTGCGCGCCACATCAGCATCCCACAGGCGCTGACCGTCCCTCTCACCGTCCAGGTGGCGCATGACGGCACCGACGTGTGGTTCCGCTACCGCTGGCTGGCACCGAACGCCGGCATCTTCCACGACATGCTGCGCTTCGATGGCTCGGCCTGGCAGGTACGCGGCGGCGCAGTGCCGGGTTTCAACACGGACGGGCTGCACGAAGACCGCGTCTCGATGATGCTGGACGACGGCAGCGTGCCGGAATTCGGCCGCTACGGCGGCTATGTCGCCATCGGCGACGGACACGCGGGGTTCACGGTCGAGCAGGATGGTCTGGCCGCGGCCGAAGTAGACATCGGCTGGTGCGAGATTGCGCAGGCTCTCGTGGCCGGGGCGGGGACGGAGGATTTCTGGCTCATCTTCACTCTCCTGGCGGTTACGATGAGCCAGAAATCCTCCGTTCCTCAACTCCGCTCATCTGTCCCAGGGGTGCTGACGCCGGACAGTAGACGGTCCTCTCGCCGAACTCGATCCTGCCCGGTTCGACAAAGACGGTGGCCTTCATGGTCCTGCGAATCGTCATGCTCCCCCGAGGTGTAGCGTCGCGGCGCGCCTAGCGCGCTCCGATCAGGAAGGGCGGTGGCACCGAGAACTCGATCTCCACGCGCTTGACGCCGGGCAGTCCCTCGGCAAGCACCCGAAGGGCGCGGCGGATCTCCTCGGACCCGCAGAAGCCGTGCAGGCGCACGACACCGTCGGCGACGTCAAAGAACATGAGCTGGCTGTCGAACCACGAATGCGCGCGCAGCGAAGTGGAAAGCGCACGCCGGATCTCCACATCCGATCGGGCAGCGGCGGTTCCACCTTCGCCTATGATGAGGGCGCGCAGCAGGTCGGCACGAGAGACGACCCCGACCATGACATTGTGGCGGAGCACGGGAACGCGCCGAACCCCGCGCGTCTCCATGATGTGAGCGATGTGCTCCGCTGTCGCGTCCTCGTTCACGCTCGCCACGTCGAGGGTCATAGCGTCCTTCACGGTGCGGCCATGGACCCGGGCGAAGCGCGCGGCCTCCGATTCGGGCGCGCGGAACAGGCTGGCGAACCATCCCGCCTTCGGCCCAGAAGCAGCCGCAAGCCTCTTGATGAGATCACCTTCGGTGATGATCCCGACGAGCTGCCCGTCATCCCGGACCACCGGCGCGCCCGAGACGCCGCGTTCGGCCATGGCGCGTGCCGCAGCCTCCAGTCCCATATCTGGCAGGAAGGTGAGCAAACCGGTCGACATCAGATCACGCGCGAGCATGTTACGTAACCTTGGTGCGGTTCGCCCCACGAGCGACCGCATTGGGTGAATGACTGCCCGGCGTATCGAAGGGAGATGACAGGCCATCTTGCAGGCCCGATGGTGTCTCATTGCCGCTCGCAGGCGGGAGGGGCGGTCCGCTGCCAACGTCAGCAGGAAGGCTCGCTGTTCGGAAAGTCGCGTGTGTGGCCAGGAAGGCCTCCAGGTCGCGCGGGATGACGCGCCACTCGCGTCCGAGATCAATTGCCCTGAGCTGTCGCAGCTTGATCCAGTGACGGACACTCGCCTCGGACACCTGAACCAGGTCCGCAACCTCTTTCACGGTCAGGAATCGTCGCGTCAGCATCGCGCCACTCCGGTCGACTGCCCTTCCGTGCCGGCACAATGCCAATCGACTTAGGCGCCCGCATTGACCTGTATCAATGCCTGTTGAGCATCATTGAGTGCATCTGGGCGTGGGTGGCCCGGTGGCTGCCCCGTAGATCTCAGCCTGCAGCATAAAAAGGCGGCGACGGTCAGAGTTGGCGCGAACGGAGACTAGTCAGTCGTGGCAACCCAGCCCGCTTCGCGTGGAAACCCACCTCTCATGCGGGTGACATACGGAGGTCCGCGTCAATCTGGAGGAGACGATATCGTGGGCATTACGACGATTGCGCTACATGTGGAGCCCGGCACTCTGGAGACGGTGGACGCGTGCCTTGCGATGCCATCGGCGATCGCCGAGGCCCACGCCGCGCATGTGACAGCCCTTGTGTTCGCGGCGGGCATGTTTCGTGACGCATCGGGCGTGAACCTGACGTCGCTGACCGAGCAGGATCTTATCGCCCGCGAGGATGCTGTGACCGTGCACGTGCGGAAAGTCCTGGAGTCGCGGGGCCTCCGGTTCGAGGTGCGCGGCCGCAGCAGCTTCGCCTACGGGGTCGGCGAAGTCCTCGCAGACCAGATGCGCGTCAGCGACGTTGGAATCGTGTCATTTGGTCCTGGCGCAGATGTCGGGAGGCGCTTCGTCGCATCCGGCGGCATCTTCACGTCCGGGCGGCCGCTGCTGCTCGTGCCGCCCGGCCACGTCGCTGCATCTCATCCCTCGCGCATCGTCCTGGCCTGGGATGCTTCACCTGCGGCGGTTCGCGCGATCCATGGTGCGCTCCCGTTCATCAAGCGGGCGGAAGCGGTCACCGTCGTGAGTGTCACTGACGACAAGGAGTTCCGGCAGGGTCAGTCGGGCGTCGAGCTGGCGCATCTGCTGGCGCGCCATGGCGCGCATGCGGCCTTCCGCCCCGTCCAGCGGGGCCGCGGCGGCGTCGGGGCCGCAATCCTGGACGTCGCGCGGAAGGTCCAGGCCGACATGATGGTAATGGGCGCCGTCCGTCACGCGCCCCTGCACAATCTGGTGTTCGGCAGCGCGACGATGGACCTGCTCGACCGGGGCCCAACGCTGCCCACGCTGCTGGCTGAATAGACCTATCGGTCGGACGATCCGTCCGCTCGATCAGCCCGGCCTCTTCTCGCCGAGCATTGGGCGGACGGCCATATACTGGGGGCAGGCGCCGTGCAACGTGGTTCGGAGTCAGCAGCAGAGCGCATGCCACGTGGCGAGGATCCCGCGTGGCACAGCCTCGCCTTCGAAGACGTGATGAGACGCGCCGTCGCGCAGCCCGAAGGCCTGACCGGGGCCGAGGCCGCGCGACGGCTGGCCGCGCACGGGCCGAACCGCCTGCCCGAGACGCGGGCACGCGGGCCGGTCCTGCGGCTCCTGGCGCACCTCCACAACGTGCTGATCTACGTGCTGCTCGGCGCGGCCGCCGTGACAGCCGCCTTGCAGCATTGGGTCGACACCGGAGTGATCCTGGCCGTGGTGGTCGCCAATGCGGCGATCGGCTTCATCCAGGAGGGCAAGGCCGAGGCCGCGATGGCAGCAATCCGGCAGATGCTTGCGCCGAGGGCCGCCGTGCTGCGCGACGGGCGGCGGGTGAGCGTGGACGGGGCGGACCTCGTGCCAGGCGACATCGTGCTGCTCGAGGCGGGCGACAAGGTGCCCGCCGACCTGAGGGTGATCGAGGCGCGGGGGCTTGCGGCGCAGGAGGCGATCCTCACGGGCGAGTCGGTCCCGGTAGAGAAGACTGTCGACCCGGTGCCCGCCGATGCCGCATTAGGCGACCGGCGGTCCATGATGTGGTCCGGCACGCTGGTCACGCAGGGCACGGCGCGGGGCGTCGTGGTTGAGACCGGAGCCCAGACCGAGATCGGACGGATCGGCGGCCTGCTCGCCGAGGTCGAGCAACTGACGACGCCGCTCGTCGCGCAGATGGACCACTTCGCGCGCTGGCTGTCCTTCCTGATCCTCCTCGTCTCGGGCCTTCTTCTGATCTACGGCTACTTCGTCGGGCATCACGCTTTCGGCGATCTGTTCATGGCTGTCGTCGGCCTCGCGGTCGCGGCTATTCCCGAGGGCCTGCCCGCGGTGATGACCATCACCCTCGCCATCGGTGTGCAGGCGATGGCACGGCGCCATGCGATCGTCCGGCGCCTCCCGGCGATCGAGGCGATCGGCTCGGTCTCGGTCATCTGCACCGACAAGACCGGGACGCTGACGCGCAGCGAGATGGTGGTTACCGCCGCCGAGACGCCCGACGGCGCATTCGAGATCAATGGCGAGGGCTACGCGCCCGAGGGCAGCGTTGCGCCGTCGGGCGACCTGTCGCGCCTGGCCCTTGCGGCGGCGCTCTGTAACGACGCCGCGCTGCACCAGAAGGACGCTCACTGGACGGTCGAGGGCGACCCGATGGAGGGGGCTCTGCTGGCCTTCGCCGGCAAGGTCGGTGGCGATCATGCGGCACGGCGGCTGGACGCGATCCCCTTCGACAGCCGTCACCGCTTCATGGCCGTGCTCACCGACGGCGCGGCGGGCCGCCTGGTCCATGTTAAGGGCGCGCCGGAGCGGGTCCTGCGGATGTGCGGCGGCATCGACCACAAGCATTGGCACGACCGGGCCGATGCGATGGCGCGGCGGGGCCTGCGTGTCCTGGCGCTGGCCGAGCGGAACGGGGCAGGCGAGCGCATCGAGACTGCCGTACTGGAAGGCGGGCTCACCCTTCTCGGCCTCCTCGGGCTGATCGACCCACCCAGGCCCGAGGCCATCGCAGCCGTGGCGGAATGCCGGGCGGCGGGGATCAGGGTCAAGATGATCACCGGCGACCATGCGGGCACCGCCGCGGCCATCGCCGCGCAGATCGGGCTGGAGAATACCCGCCGCGTGCTGACCGGGGCCGATCTCGACAAGCTGGACGACGCACAGCTTGCTCTCGAAGTGGTCTCGGTCGACGTCTTTGCCCGCACCAGCCCGGAACACAAGCTGCGCCTGGTGACCGCGCTGCAGGCGAACGGCCTCTCGGTCGCGATGACCGGCGACGGCGTCAACGACGCGCCGGCGCTCAAGCGCGCCGATGCCGGCATTGCCATGGGGCTGAAGGGGTCGGAGGCCGCGAAGCAGGCGGCTGACCTCGTGCTTGCGGACGACAACTTTGCATCGATCGCCGCCGCGGTGCGCGAGGGGCGGACCGTCTACGACAACCTGAAGAAGGTGATCAGCTGGATCCTACCGACGAATGCGGGCGAATCCTTGGTCATCGTCACCGCCCTTCTCGCGGGGTTCCTGCTGCCGCTCAGCCCCGTGATGATTCTGTGGGTGAACACCATTACCGCGATCACGCTGGGCTTGGCCCTCGCCTTCGAGCCGACCGAGGCCCGTACCATGACCCGTTCGCCGCGCCGCCGTGACGCGTCGATCCTATCGGGTGAACTGGTCTGGCACGTGGTGCTGGTCGCTGTGCTGTTCATCGCCGGTATCATGGCCATGTTCAACTACGCCCAGGACCGGGGCTATTCGCTCGCGCTGTCCCAGACGATCGCGATGAATACGCTCGTCGTGCTCAAGACCTTCCACCTCTTCTTCATCCGCAACATCCACGGCACCTCGTTGACCTGGGACGCCGCGAAGGGAACGAAGGTCGTCTGGACCGTGGTCATCATCATCACCGTGGCGCAGGTCGCCGTCACCTACCTGCCGCCGCTCCAGGCGCTACTGGGAACCGAACCCGTGCCGCTGGCCGATGGCCTGCTGATCGTCGCCGTGGGTGCAGCCTTCTTCGCCACGATCGAGATCGAGAAGCAGATCCGGTTGGGGTTGAGAGGGCGTGGCAGGATGACGGCAGGGTGACGCATCGAGCATTTGGAGTATAAGCCAACAGCCATGGCGCCGGGCAGAGGCGCACCGAGCATCCCAATGGCGATGACCTACGTCACCGCGGTCCCGTCGTCGTCGGGCTGGCCTTCTTGTCATCGCACCATTCGGGCAAATGCCGCCCGCCTACCAGATTGCCCTGACGGGGCCTCGCGCTTGCCCTCCGGAGTTTCTCCGACGGCCTTTCGAGACGACTCAGCACCGCCCTGGCGCTGATTGAAGCGGTGCTTTTGCTCCGCCTGACGGTCGGATGGACCTGACTTCTCGTTGACGTGTTCGGCCCCGATGCGATCGAGTAACCGCCTAGGATCAGATGGCCTCCTGCGATAGGAGAGCGTCGCGCCGGGGCACCATGGTGCAGGCCGATCAGCTCTGCGTGGAGGACGTGATAATCTCGGCGGTGCGCTCCGCGGCTTCCTGGACCGGAAGCAGGACCAGCGGGGCTGATCATCATCGCCACCTCGACCACCACCGCGACCTTCAGGGCGGATTTCTGCTTCAAGGGGTTGACCGACCTGACGTCGACCGATCGCCGTAATGCTGGCGGCCAATCGTGGACTGGGGTGGATGCTCGATACCTCCCAGGCGAAGGAGTTCGCGCTGACACATTGGCTGACGAGCGGCGCCTCGGGCGGGCGATTGTTCGTGCGGGTGTTCGACGGGGCTGAGAATGTGAGGGAGGACATCGCGGGCGACGTGCTGGCCTCCATCACCACCATGCAGCGGACCGGGCCGGCGAAGGGCTGGAACGCCGGCGCTCCGATGGATGATGCGAACTTCAATCGCCGGCAGACCATCCGGGTCGGCGCGTCCGTGGCCTATGCGCAGGTGGGCGTGATCGGCTTCGATGGGCCGATCGACCTGCAGTCGCTACGGCTCTACGGGCTGCCGGAGGCGGCGCCCGCGGTGCTGAATGGCACGCCGTTGCTGACGGGGGCGCTGTTCGGCTCAGGACGGCGGGAGTTCGCGGCGGAGGTGTCTTGGGGTCTGCCGAGCCTGGCGCCGGGGGCGACGGCGTTGCTCGATGTCACGGTGAACGGGACGTGCGCGGGCGACCTGGCAACGGCGTCGCTGGTGTCTTCTACGAGGTTCATCGAGCTCGACGCCGCGGTGTGGTCGAACAACCCGGTGCGGGTGATGGCCAGAAACAACTCAGTGGCGACGTTTGACCTGGCGGCGGCGACGCTGTCGGTGGGGGGTGGTAAAGCGGCGGGTGCCCTGACCTCTCGCCTGCGTTGGGTGGCAACGCTCCAGCGCCGCCACCGAAGGCGGGTAGGCTCCGAGCAAGCAGCATCTTTCCCTTCCTTTGGCCCCCGTATCCGACGCACGCCGAAGCGTGACCACGACCGATTCGCCGGTCGACTTCTTCTCCGACTCGTCAAACCGGGTTTCGACCTCCAGTGGAAGTTGGGCCGGCACCCTGCGGGATGCGTTGTTGGGTGGCTGCAAGCCGCGTCATCGCTCGATCAAGCGTGTCATCCGCCCGAGAGGTTCCGCTCAATCCATCGCGCCGCCTCGGTGACGTCGGCGGCCGCCAATGTATGGTCGACTGGAAGCTCATGGGCTTCGACACGCGCACCACATGCGCTAAGGACCTCAGCCAGCGCCGGCCCGTCGCGGGTCCATGGATCGTCGCGCCCGTTGAGCAACAGCAGCGTCGTTCCAGAGAGATCTGGAGCCGGCGGCCCCTGCAGCACCTGAAGGCTTCGCAGCAGAAGCGCGCGGCGCACGAGGCCCGGATAAAGCTGGATGACAGCCGCCAGCAGATTGGCGCCGTTGGAGTAGCCGAGGAAAGCAAGCCTGTCCGGGTCGAGCCCGTAACCGGCTACGGCGCCGTCGACGAAAGCCCGGAACGCCGCGGCTTCGCCATGGATATCGGACTGGTCGAAGGTGGTGTCGTCGACACGGCGGAACCAGCGATTGGTTCCCCCCTCGGTCGCCCGGCCGCGCACGCCCAGCAAGACGGCGCGCGGCGCGATGCGGCGCGCCATCGGCATGAGGTCGGCCTCGCTCCCGCCGCTGCCATGCAGCAGCACCAGAGTGGTGCCGTCAGGATTCTCTGGCCGGTTGAAGCGATGAATGAATGGTAGATCACGGGCGGGGAGCCGTTCCGCACCAGGCAGGGCGAATTGTGGAAGCATCGCCTTGAGATCGCCGGCGCGCTCGGCGTCGTGCGGCGGCAGGAACAGGGTTTCACCGAGCGCATCGGGCGCTTCGTCGACGGTCAGGCCTGGCCCGTCGGTCGCGTACTCCATGAGAATGCCGGCCGGATCACGAACATAGAGCGACAAGAAGTACTTCCGGTCATGTACCTCGATCGGCCCACTGTCCTTGAGCGACAGACGCATGGATCGGACCGCATCGGCGTCGTGCGCGCGGAAAGCCACGTGGTCGGGCACGCCAGCGCCCGCCGCGGAGGGCAGGAAGCCGGACACATCCCTGACATCCACCACATCGGTGTCGGACACCATGCGCTGCGTCGGGCCGGAGCGCTGTTCGCTTCTGTAGCCGAAGCGTGTCAGGAACCGCGCGGTCTCGTCCGCCCTGTCCGTCAGGACCGTGACGCCCCGCAGCCGGGTGGGCGCGTGCGGAAGCGGAGCCGCGGTCGGCATATCGACGCCGATGAGCTTCACGATCAACCCGTCCGGGTCCTTCAGCCGCAGGACCGGCTCTCCGAATTTCCGAGATGGCCCCTCGACCGGTACGTTGGCGGCGAGCGCCCTCGTCAGCCAATCACCGAGAGAATGCGGCGATATGGCCAGCGCCACTTCCGATACCTGCCCGATGCCGGTGCGGCCGCGACCGCCGGCTTCCCAGATGAGAAAGGTCAGCAGCGAGCCGGGGCTGCCGAGGCCGTCCCCGTAAAGCAGGTGCAGTTGCTTGGCATCCGCAAAGCCTGCGGTCCGCTTCACAAGTTTGAGGCCAAGAAAGCCGACGTAGAAATCGACATTGGCCTGCACGTTGTCCGTGATCCCGGTGACGTGATGAATGCCGCTCTTCATGAGTTCCATGCCTTCCGCGGTCAGCGGCGCGCCTCGCGCGCCGGAACCTTCTGCACCGCCGGATCGGCGGCCAAGCGGTCATGCAGCGCCTGCACGTTCGGGACTGCTTCGAGGCTGCCCGGCAGGAGCTTCCTTGCCCAGCGCATCATCGGAAAGGCGTAGGCGTCAATGACCGAACGCCCGCCGTCGAGGATGCCGAACCGCTTCCTGACCAGGTCATGTCCGGCTTCAACCACCGCCTGCCGTGCCGCATCGCTGTCGTCGCGCGTGGAGCGATCGGGCATGAAGATCGGCCGGAAGGAGGCGTGAACGTCCGAGGTCAGGAAGGCGGACCAGCGATGCGCGTCCGCCCTGGCGCGCGGGCCCTCACCGCCGGCCAGTCGGGCCTCGGGATGCTTGTGGGCCAGGAAGTCAAGGATCGCTCCGGCCTGCGTCAAGAGCCCGCCATCCTCCTCGCGGAGGGTCGGCACGGCGCCGCCCGGGTTCATGATTCTATCCTTGAGAGCGGGGCCGCAGCCCCGATGGCCTTCCATCCACCCCCTGGAGGGCGGTCCTAGGCCGCGGCCCATGCGGATCCGTCGCTGCGCCTCAGCCTTGGTCATCGGCACCACCGGGGCGCGTCCCAGGCCCATCCTGCCCTTCCAGCTTCGCGAGCTTTGCCAGCAGGCCGCGGACGTGTTTCACCTCGTCGTCATTGATGCCGTGGCCCATGCCCGGGTAGATCCGCTCCGCGACGACACCACCGAGGCGGCCGAGCACGCTCGCGCTCTCATGCACGCGGGCGAGTGGGATGTGCGGGTCGACGTCGCTGCAACCCAGCAAGACCGGCGTGCCACCCAGATCGCCGGCATAGTCCCGCGGCGTCTCCTCCGGCCCGATCAGGCCACCGCTCAGGCCGATCAGGCCGCCGTAGCGCCGCGCTCGTCGCGCTGCGTATTCCAGCGCGAGGCAGGCGCCCTGCGAGAAGCCGAGCAGGACCACCCGCCCGGGCGCGAAGCCCGCCGCCGCAAGATCCTCCAGCAGGCGGTCCAGCACACCGAGCGCGGAGGACAGGAAAGGTTCATTGCGCTCGACCGGCGCCAGGAAGGAGAGGGGATACCAGCTTCGGCCCGCCGCCTGGGGCGCCAGGTAGGCGAGGTCGGGCTGCGCGAAGACCTCAGCGAGGGAGAGCATGCCCTCCGCCTCGGCACCGCGGCCATGGATCATCACCACCGCCGCCCTCGCGCGGTGCAGCGGCGCGCCCGCCGTGGCGATGGGCTGGCCGGCATGCGGCCCCTGTCCGGCGGTCGCGTCACCCATGGTCGGTCTCCCCTGTGCGGCGCATCAGAGCGGCTTCAGGCCGCGCTCGATCGCGGCACGCCGCGGCTCCAGGAACGGCGGGAGGGACAGGCGTTCGCCGAGCGCTTCGAGCGGTTCGTCGGTGGCGAAGCCCGGGCCGTCCGTGGCGATCTCGTAGAGGATGCCGTTCGGCTCGCGCGTGTAGAGGCTGCGGAAGTAGAAGCGGTCCACCGGCCCGCTGGAGGGGATGCGCAGCCGTTGCAGACGCTCGACCCACCCGTCGTACTCATCGTCCCGCACCCGGAAGGCAACGTGATGGACGCCCCCTGCACCAGGATCCGCCTGCGGCAGGTCCGGCTCGACCCGCACATGCAGTTCCGCCGCCGGGCCGCCCTCGCCCATCTCATAGACATGCACCGAGACGCCGGGCGCATCGGCCGCCGCGTAGCGCCGCACCTGGCGCATCGCCATGACATGGAGGAGGAACCGATCGGAGGGGGCGAGGTCGGGCACGCTGATGGTGATCGGGCCGAGGCCGCGGATCTGGTGCGCCTCGGGCACGGTGCTGCGGGCCCAGGGGTGAAAGGGGCCGGCGCCGCCATCGTCGAGCAGCGTCAGCCGCTGGCCTTCCGGATCCTCGAAGTCGAGCTGGGGCCGCCCGTCCACCTCGCGCACGGGGCCGTGCGGCACCTTGGCCTCCACGAACCGCGCGGCCCAGTAGTCCAGCGCGGGCTGGCCGGCCACGCGCAGCGCCGTCCGCACGATGGCGTGCGTGCCGCGCCGCTCCGGCCCCACCGGCCAGTCGAAGAAGGTGAGGTCGGTGCCGGGGCTGGCCGCGCCATCCGCGTAGAACAGGTGGTAGGCGCTGGTGTCGTCCTGGTTCACGGTCTTCTTCACCAGCCGCATGCCGAGCACGCGGGTGTAGAAGTCGTGGTTGCCGCGTGCATCGGCGGACACGGCGGTGAGGTGGTGAATTCCGTGAAGCTGCATCGTGGTGTCCTTCGTCATGTTCGTCACTCTCCTGAGCCTACAACGCGATCAGGTGCGTGACGCGCGGCGGCTCCGGCCCCTCATGCAGCGCCGTCACCTTCGCCTGCAGCGCCTGGTCGGCCACCGTGACGCGATGGTGCTGGCGGATGTGTTCGGCCCAGCTGGCAAGCATGAACCATTCTACAACGCGGTCCGGTGCCTCGGTATCCGCGAAGACGCCCCAGGCCAGTGCGCCATCCCGCCGCCGCGTGGCGCCGAGCGGCGCGATTGCGGCATGGAAGGCCGGCTGGCGTTCCGGGGCCACCTGGTAGGCGATCTGCACGACGATCGGACCACGCTCCGGCTCCAGCGGCATCGCGACTTCGGGCTCGACCCAGTGCCGCGACGGATCGAGGCTTTCGCCGCCGGAGGGCAATGGCAGCGCCCGCATGGCGAACGCCGCCGCGGCACCGAGGGCCGCCGCCGTCAGCAAGGCCGCGGGAACGCCGATCAGGCTCGCGGCCTGGCCCCAGGCGAGGCTGCCGAGCGTCATCCCGCCAGAGAACACGGTAAGGTAGATCGCGAGCCCGCGGGCCCGCACCCAGTTCGGCAGCACGGATTGCGCCGTGGTGTTGACCGTGGTGAGCACCGCGATCCAGGCCACGCCGGCGAGCACGCACAGGGCCACCGCCGCGACCTCCGACGTGATGAGGGCCAGCCCCGCCTGCGCCACGGCGCTGCCCAGCGCGCCCGCCAGCATCAGGCCCTCCGATCCACCCAGCCGCTGGCGAAGCCAGGGCAGGGCCAGCGCGCCGCCGACGGCGCCGGCGCCGATGCCCGCCAGCAGCACGCCATACAGAGTCGGCCCGCCGCCCAGCACCTGCCGGGCCACCAGCGGCAGCAGCGCCCAATGCGCGGCGCCGAAGACGAAGAACACGACCGACCGCAGCAACACCCGCCGCAGGGGGGCCGAGTTCGCCGCGTAGCGCAGCCCGGCGCGCATGGCCCCCGGCAGGCTCTCTCGCGGTCCCTCGGCCACGGGCGCCGCCCTGCGCCACCACAGCAGCGCCGCGATGACAATGACGTAGCTGAAGGCATCCACCAGGTAGGTCGCCGCGACGCCAAGCGTGGCGAGGATGAGCCCGCCGAGCGCGGGGCCGATGGCGCGGCTGGCATTGATCCCCATGGAGTTCAGCGCCACCGCGGCGCTGAGATCGGCCCGCGGCACCATCTCGGGCACCGAGGACTGCCAGGCGGGTGCGGCCAGCGCGGCGCCCACGCCGCCGGCCAGCACGAGCGCGATCAGCAGCCAGGGCGTCATGACGCCCAGCGCGGTGACGATGGCGAGGGTCAGGGACACGCCGCAGAGGAAGACCTGCACCCAGATCAGCATCCACCGCCGGTCCAGCAGGTCCGCGAGCGCACCCGCCGGCAGGGCCAGCAGGAAGACCGGCAGCGTGCCGGCCGCCTGCACCAGCGCGACCATCACCGGCGAGGGCGCGAGGGAGGTCATCAGCCAGCCCGAGCCGACATCGCGCATCCAGGTGCCCACATTGCCGATGACCGTCGCGGTCCAGAGCACGGCGAAGACCCTCTGGCGCAGCGGCGCCAATGCACTTCCGGAGGGGGCACTTCCGGAGGGGGCACTCGCGGAGGGGGTGGCGTTCATGGTGCGTCTCCCAGGATGTCCGCGCGCGCGACGTAGACGAAGGCGCCCATGAGCCCGAGGTGCTCGAAGAAGGCGTTGGTGGTCGCGGTGCGCGCCTGGCCGGGCGGCCGTTCCCAGAAGCGGTTGGCGATGAGGGCCCCCGCCAGGGTGAAGGCGGCCAGCGCCAGCGCCGCCGCCCAGCGCCAGTGGCCCGTGAGGATCAGCGCGGAGGCGCCGAGTTCCAGCATGATGGTCAGGGCCGCCGCCAGCGGTGGCAGCGGCAGGCCGAAATGCCTCGCCTCCGCGACCGCGCCGGGCAGGTCGAGCAGCTTGGTCAGCCCGCCCTGGATGTAGGCGGCGCAGAGGCCCGCCAAGGCGAGCCAGCCGATGATGGGATGCGCCAGAAGGCTCTGCATCTCACACCGCCCAGCAACTGCAGCCGAATGCGCCCCAGAACCCCTGCTGGTCGCGCACCGGCGCCTCCAGCCGTGCCCAGGCATGGGCGTGGCCGTGGATGCCACAGGCGCTGCCGCAGCCGCAGGCCGACGCGGTGCCGACACCCTCGGCAACCAGGCTGCGCGGCAGGCCCTGGCCGCGGCGCTGATAGCCGCCGAAGGTCCGACCGGGCGACCAGTCCGGCAGCACCGGCGGCGGGGGCGGTGCCAGCGGGGCAAAGCCGCCCGCACCATAGACCACCTTGCCGCCGAGGATCGTCAGCACCGCCTCGAGATCCACGATCTCGTCCTCCGGCACGCGGAAATAATCATCCGAGAGGACCACGAGATCCGCGAGCTGCCCGGCAGAGATCCGACCCTTTTTGCCCACCTCGGTGGAGAACCAGGCGTTCGCTTCCGTCCAGAGGCGCAGCGCCTCCTCCCTGTCCAGGCGGTTGGCGGGCGGATGCATCCGCAGCCCGCCCACCGTCCGGCCGGTCACCAGCCAGGCGAGGCTGACCCAGGGATTGTAGGAGGCGACGCGCGTGGCGTCCGTCCCAGCGCCGACAGGCACACCGGCCGCCAGCAAGCGCCGGACCGGCGGCGCACGCTCGGCCGCGGCGGTGCCATAGCGGGCGGCGAAGTCCTCGCCCTGGAAGGCCAGGCGGTGCTGCACGGCAATGCCGCCACCGAGCGCCGCCACGCGGTCGATGTTGCGGTCGATGTTGCGGTCGCTGATCGTCTCCGCGTGGTCGAAGATCCAGTGGAGATCACCGATGGGCTGGTCGCGGTTGATCTTCTCGAACACATCCAGCGCGCGGGTGATCGTCTCGTCATAGGTGGCGTGCAGCCGCCACGGCCAGCGGTTCTCCACCAGCTTCCGCACCACCGCTTCGAGCTGGCCTTCCATGCTTTCCGGCAGCTCGGGCCGCGGCTGGCGGAAGTCCTCGAAGTCGGCGGCGGAGAAGACCAGCATCTCGCCGGCTCCGTTGTGGCGGAAGCTGTCGTCGCCCTGGCCGGGACTGACCATGCGGCCCCAGCGGGAGAAATCCTCCAGCTCCTCGCCGGCCTTCTGCGTGAAGAGGTTGTAGGCGATGCGCAGCGTCAGCTCGCCATCCGCGTGCAGGCTGCGGATGATCGCGTAGTCGTCGGGATAGCTCTGGAAGCCGCCGCCGGCGTCGATGACGCTCGTGATGCCGAGGCGGTTGAGCTCCCGCATGAAGTGCCGGGTGGAATTGCGCTGCGCGTCGGGATCGAGCTTTGGCCCGCGCGCCAGCGTCGCGTAGAGGATCAGGGCATTCGGCCTGGCGAGCAGCAGACCGGTCGGCTCGCCATCCGGGCCGCGCTGGATCTCGCCGCCGGGCGGGTCCGGCGTGTCGCGGGTGTAGCCGACCGCGCGCAGGGCCGCGCGGTTCAGCAGCGCCCGGTCATACAGATGCATGATGAACACGGGCGTGTCGGGCGCCGCCGCATTCAGCTCATCAAGCGTCGGCAACCGCTTCTCGGCGAACTGATACTCGGTGAAGCCACCGATGACGCGCACCCATTGCGGCGGTGGCGTCACCTGCGCCTGCCGTCGCAGCATCGCCATCGCGTCGGACAGCGACGGCACGCCGTCCCAGCGGAGTTCCAGATTGTAGTTGAGACCGCCACGGATCAGGTGCGTGTGGCTGTCGATGAGGCCCGGAATCACGCGCCGCCCGTCGACATCGACAATCTTCGTCCGCGCCCCGGCAAGCGCCATGATCTCGGCATCGGTGCCGGCGAGGAGCACCTTGCCGTCCTTGATGGCCACGGCCTGGGCCTGTGGATTCGAAGGGTCCAGCGTCGTGATCCTGCCGTTGAACAGGACGAGATCGGCTTCGGAAGTCTCCGGCACGGTCTGAGCCTCCAGCAGCGAGGGGAATGGTCCGGCCGGGCCGACCGACGGCGCGGACAGGTACGTCATGACTATGGGCGGCCCGGCATGCGCGCGATCACCTTGAACTCGAAGTCGAATCCGGCGAGCCAGATGACGCCGATCGCGGTCCAGGTTGGGTGGGGTGGCTCCCGGAAGGCCTGGCTCTTGACCTTCATGACAGCCTCGAACTGGGCTTCGGGGTCGGTGTGGAAGGTGGTCACGTCGAGAATGTCGTCGAAGCCGCACCCGGCAGCCTCGAGCGTGGCCTTGAGGTTGTCGAAGGCGCGCTGGACCTGACGTTCAAAGCCGGGCTCGGGGCCGCCATCCTCGCGGCTGCCGACCTGGCCAGAGACGAAGAGCAGGTCGCAGGATCGGATCGCCGCGGAATAGCCGTGCTTCGCGTACAGGGCGTGACGATTGGGCGGAAAGATCGCTTCACGCGCGGCCATGGGCTTACTCCTTGGTCTGTCTGGGCAGGGTGGCGCTGCGGCGGGACGAGACGGAAAACGCGGCCTGGGCCGAGGCACCACCCCGGCAACGGCCGCGTTCCGGGTCAGCCCCTTACGAAGGCGAGCAGGTCGCGGTTCAGCACGTCGGCATTCACGGTGAGCATTCCGTGCGAGAAGCCCGGATAGGTCTTCAGTGTGCCGTTCTTCAGCAGCCTGGCGGCCAGCCGCGCCGAATTGTCGATCGGCACGACCTGATCATCCTCACCGTGCATCACCAGCGTCGGCACGGTGATCGCCTTCAGGTCCTCGGTCTGGTCGGTCTCCGAGAACGCCTTGATGCCCTCGTAGTGGGCCTTGGCGCTGCCGTTCATGCCCTGGCGCCACCAGTTCTGGATCACGCCTTCCTGCGCCGCCGCACCTGGCCGGTTGAAACCGTAGAACGGCCCCGCCGGCACATCCCGGAAGAACTGTGCACGATTAGCCGCCAGCCCATTGCGGAATCCGTCGAACACCTCCATCGGCAGCCCGCCGGGATAGGCCTCGGTCTTGAGCATGATCGGCGGAATCGCGGAAACCAGCACGGCCCTGGCAACGCGACCGGCCGGCTGGCCGTGTTTCGCCACGTACCGCGCCACTTCTCCGCCGCCGGTGGAATGCCCGATATGGACCGCGTTGCGGAGGTTCAGGTGCTCGGCCACCGCGAAGGCATCCGCCGCGTAGTGGTCCATGTCGTGGCCGTCGGAGACCTGGGCCGAGCGGCCATGGCCGCGCCGGTCATGCGCGACAACGCGATGGCCGCTCTGCAGGAAGAACAGCATCTGCGCGTCCCAGTCATCGGACGAGAGCGGCCATCCGTGATGGAACACGATGGGCTGGGCATCGCGCGGGCCCCAGTCCTTGTAGAAGATCTCCACGCCGTCGCTGGTTGTCACGTAGGGCATGTCGTTCGGTCCTTCTGCATGTCTCGTGGATGCGCCGGCTGCGCCTGGCAGTGCGGCGAAGGTGGCCACCGCGGCCGCCGCCAGCTCGATGGCCTGGCGCCGGGTCGGAGACGGTGGGGTCGTGGAGGCTGGCTGCTCGGATGACATCGCGCATCTACTCAATGGCCTTCGGAGGCGCCGAACATGGTCTTGGCATAGGTGATGCCGAGTCCGTAGGCGCCACCTACCTCGCGGGCGATCCCGGTCGTCAGTTCGTAGGTCTCGCCCCGAGCCCAGTCGCGTTGCAGTTCCAGCAGATACTGCAGGGCCGTCATGGGTTGGGCGCCGGCCTGGATCATGCGTTCCATCGCGCGGTCATGCGCCTCGTTCGAGATGTCGCCGCATGCATCCGCGATGACGTAGACCTCGAAGCCCTGGTCGAGGGCTGAGAGCGCCGGGCTGACGATGCACACCGAGGTCCAAAGCCCGGCGAGCACGATGCGCGTCTTGCCAAGCCGGTTGACCTCAGCGACGATCGCCGCGTCCTCCCAGGTGTTCATGCTGGTGCGATCCAGCATGCCGTGGCCGGGGAAGGCCGCCGCGACCTCGTCGAACATCGGGCCGGAAAAGCTCGTTGCCGCGACAGTGGTCAGGATCGCTGAGACGCCGAAGCCGTGCGCCGCGCGGCCAACCAGGGCCACGTTGCTGCGCAGTGCCACTGCGTCGATCGACTTCGTCGCAAACGCCATCTGCGACTGAAAGTCGATCATGATCAGCGTGTGGTCCTGCGGCGTGAGCAGCCGCTTTCCAGGGATTGTCGTGGCTTCCGGCATCATCTTGATCCTTTTGTGTCATGGCCGGCATGGACGTGCCGCGGGGCAGCGGGTCGATGGCTGATGCATTGGGGGAGTCCGAACTTCAGGTGACGGAACGCTCGGCCATGGCACACAGGTCTCGGCATGCCCGCTCAGATCATCCCGCGGTGCTCGGCACCGGCGTGTTGAGCAACTGCTGTTCCCACAGGAAGGCGATGCCGCTCCCGGCGGCGTGCTGCAGCATCACGTCGTTCAGTGACATCGCGGTTTGCGCCCGCGCCCAGTCGCGCTGCCATTCGGCGGCCAGCGCCATCCAGGTCATCATGTTCACGCCGGCGGCGATCATGCGCTGGATCGCGATCTCATGGGCCTCCACGGAAACCGCGCCCGATGCATCGGCGATGACCGTGACGTCCCAGCCTTCGCCCGCGGCCTGGATTGCCGGCATCGCCACACAGACCTCGGTCCAAAGACCGGCCATGATGAGTTGCTTGCGACCGATCTCCTTTACGACGTCGACCACCTTCGGATCTTCCCAGGTGTTGATGAACGTCCGGTCGATCACTTCCTGGCCCGGGAAGACATCGGTGATCTGCGGAAAGATGCGGCCGCCACGATCAGCCACCACGCTCGTCAGGACGGTCGGGACGTTGAAGACCTTCGCAACCTTTGCCAGCGCCGCCGAATTGTTGACCACGATATGCGGGTCGTGGCTGTTCAGGTTTGCGAGCTGGTACGGTTGGTGGTCGATCAAAATGAGGACCGAGTCCTCGGGACGAAGAAGCGAAGCAAGTCCGTTGCGGAAAGCCATGGTTTCATCCTCTGCCACCGTTGTGCGAGAAGCGGGGCGCGGGCGCCCTCGCCCGGATCGCTGCTGCATGGGCCGGAGAGTGGAGAGGAAGGCTGGGTCGGAACAATTGTCTCTTGGTATCGCACGCCTTGAACCTGCGGCTACCGCGAGCGCACGCCCTGCGTCGTGACGCCCACTGAGAAGGGCCTATCGCCACGGCGGGATGCGCCAGCAGAACGAAGATGGGAGCGTTCAGGCATCTTTCGCGAGAGCCGAGAGGATGCACGCGAGCAGTTCCTCCGGTGCCAAGGGCTTTGGCAGGTAGCAGTGGACGTGCGCATCGAGCGCGCTTGATCGGGCTGTGCCATCGGGGTGCGCGGTCATGATGATGGTCGGCACCGGAGTGCCGCCGCTGAGCAGGTGCCGATGCAGTTCAAGCCCGGTCATGCCTGGCATCCGCATGTCGACGATCAGGCAGGCTGTCCTCGCGCGGCTGCTGGACTGCAGAAACGTCGCCGCACTTGCAAATTCCCTCGCCGTGAACCCGAGCGACCGGACGAGGGCGGCGACGGCCTCGCGTCCCGACTCATCGTCGTCGACGATCGCCACAAGCGGTCTACTTCCCATCGGTCCCTTCGCCGTTCGCATCGGCCCTGATACGCATTCGGGCGCGAGTACCGCAGCCAGGCGGGATCATCCCGCCGATGACAGCCTTGGTCAGCGGGCCGGGTAGCGGCAACTATACCAAGGTATGCCGGCCTAGAGTTTCGGACCGTCGGCAGCCAGGCGGTCAGTCATGCGGACCAGTTCCGGCAAGGACCGTGCCTGCATCTTTGCCATCACCTGGGCGCGATGGACCTTCACCGTTACCTCGGCAAGCTGGAGCTCCGCAGCTATCTGCTTGTTCAGGTGCCCGGCAGCGACGAGCGCCATGACTTCGCGCTCCCTGGCGGTGAGTGTGCCGAATCGTTCGCGCAACGTGGCAAGGGCGGCGGATGCTTCCCGGCGGACGCGGTCGAGTGCAAGCGCGCGGTGGACGGCATCAAGAAGATCCTGGTCTCGGAACGGCTTGGTGAGGAATTCGATCGCCCCCGCCTTCATCGCGGCGACCGACATCGGGACGTCGCCATGCCCCGTTATGAAGATGATCGGCAGTAGAATGCCGGCGGTCACAAGCTCTCGCTGAAGGTCGAGCCCGCTTTGCCCCGGCAGCCGCACGTCCAATACGAGGCATCCAGCCGCGTCCGCCATCCGCTGGCGATGCTCGAGCAGGTCGCGCGTGCACGCGAACGCCTCGACCACGTGGCCAACCGAGCGCAGGAGGCTTTCCAGCGCTTCGCGGACCGACAGGTCATCATCCACGACGAAGACAACAGATGTCACGTGACAGCCTCCTCCGCCGATGAGCCGGGGTCTCGATCGCAGGGCAGCGTGAAGTGGAAAATCGCACCGCGCGGGGCATTCTCGGTAGCCCAAATGCGCCCTCGATGCGCCTCCAGGATCAGGTGGGAGACGGTCAGCCCGACGCCCAGGCCACCGGCCTTTGTCGTGAAAAAAGGCTCGAAAAGCCGATCTCGATACGCCGGAGGCAAGCCGGTTCCCGAGTCTCCAACCGATACGAGCACCTCGCCGCCCGACGGCGCTGCGGACCGGACCAGAAGCACCCGCTGCCCACCGGACACGGACCGCATGGCGTCGATCGCATTCACGACCAGGTTGCAGGCAACCTGTTCGATCTGCACGCGATTCACGGACACCGGCGGTAGATTTGGGTCGAGCTCGGTCCGTACGGCCACATGGGCCATCCGAAGCTCGTCCCTGTAGCGGTCGAGCATCTCGCGGATGAGCAGGTTGAGGTTGAGCCGAGCGTGGTCCTGCCCGCCCTTGCTGAACGTGGCACGGATGCCTTCGATCACCTTCCCGGCGCGGTGGCCGTCCCTGGCAATGCGGGCCAGCGCCGCGCCGGCTTCGTCCAGATCGGGCCTATCGCGCGCAAGCCAGCGAAGCCCCGCATCGGCGTTGGTGACCATGCTCGCCAGCGGCTGGTTGATCTCATGCGCGATCGATGCCGAGAACGCCTGCAAGGTTACCAGTCTTGCCTCATGCGCGCGACGCTCGGCCGCCATGGACCGCGCAAGCCGAGCCGCCAGCGACGCCGCCTCGGCGAGCAGGACCATCAGGACCACGCTCGCTGCGGTCAGGCTGTAGAGCCGCCCGGCCCACCAGCCGACGCTCAAGCGCAAGCCGGAACTGATGAACGAGAGCAGGAGAAGGTCGATCGCGAGGGCGCAGATGACAACCGTCAGCCAAAGATCCAGGACCGACCGTCCGAACAGCCCGAGCAGCAGCACCAGCAACGCATACAGGACAAGGGCAACGCCAGGCACATACATCCAAAGGTCGGTGATGCGCCCGCTGTCCTCCGTGAAGCGCGGAAGCAGGTCCTGGTTCTCGACGATGATCCAGGTGACGCCAACGACCGTCGCCGCGACCGACGCGATGCAGCCGACGATCAACGCTGGGACCAGCTCGCCCGGCGCTACCTCCCTGCTCCCTCGCAGCAGGGCGTATGTCAGCAGGAACAGTGGGCAGCCGATGCGTCGAATCGCGGCAATTGCGGCAGTCGTCTGCTGGCCTGCGTCGGAGAAACCGAGCTGCGCGAGCACGCCGGGGAAGCTGATGGCCCAGGGCACGGCCAGGAGTCCCGAGTAGACATAAGCCATCGCGAGCACCAGGATTGCCGGTGACCGCTGGATGGCGAACAGTGACAGGAGCAAGGCCGCGGTGAGGAATTCGGTGGTCAAGGCGGCGGCAGCGTAGGCCAGCACCAGCGTCTCGGTGCCTTCCAGCTCGTTGCGTGCGAATGGTGCGACCAGCAGCATTGCGACAAGCAGGAGGACGACCACAGCGGCCGCGAAGATTTTTTGTCGTTTGTTCGGCGGGGCGGTAGAGAGCAGGAGGATATGCTCATTCCGCTGCCCTATCTCCGCTCGTGCCATCCCTTGTCCCCGGCCCTGCTAGTCTGATCCTTGTATCGGCGCGCCAGAGGGACGCAACACGAAGCTAAACTCGACCGCGATGAGACCCGACAGGACGAAGGAGAGCGCGGTGGCCTTCGGTTGAACCAGCAGGGACAATGTCCTTGGAAACCATAGCTAGCTG
>NZ_JBHMFT010000007.1:0-228022 GCF_051433195.1 Falsiroseomonas sp. E2-1-a20
CACGGCGGACATACGGTCTTACGCCCCCGGAGCGCAGGGCGCGGTGTCGCTAATGAAAAGGCGTTCCAGTTCGCCGTCTCGCAGTGTTGGCTTAGCAAGAACGGAAAGAGGCTGCCTCGAAGCCAGCGCGAGTGCGTATGGATTGTTCGGCTGCGTAAGAACAGGGTCGGTTATGCGCCCGGATACTCTGCCTTCACCGCCGGCGAAACTGACACGGCATGTCCCCGTCTCAACATCCAACTCAGTGATCGAGACAGAAAACTCTTGCTGAGCACCAACCTCCAAGGGAACATCTGCTCGGATCGCTTCGGCTTCAGCTTCACCAATGACTACTGGCGGCACCCCCTCGCCGGCGATCGTCAATGATGTAGCCGACCGCCCAACAGGCTTTACCGCCTGCCGCACAGCTGGTCGAAGGCCGCCAATGAGGCGGTCCAGCGTGTCCATGAGCCGGCCCAGCACGACCTCATCGCGAGTGCCAGCCTGCCGGAGCGCTTGCTCTGCTATTGCTCGTAGGTGCCGCATTTCGTCCTTCCTGCCACTGGCGGCAGAAAACGCCCAGCCGACGAGGGATACCACCAAACCGCCAGCAATGGTGGTCAACAGTGGGTTGGCGTTCAGCCATGCCACCATACCGGTCAAGGTGACGCAGCCGGCCTCAGGTACTGCCAGGACAGCCCTTACGTCAGCGGCATCAACATGCCTCACCACCCGGTTTGTCGCAGCAAAGTTCCCGCAGACAACAAGGATCCGGTTCCACCCGGCCAGCGCCTCAGCGAGGTCAGCCATGTCGATGCGGTGGCTATCCGTCATGCCACCGTCATACCGGATTGGGACGGTTGCAATTGCGGCAGGGTCTTCCTTGAAGCCGCTCAACCCCTTTCGCCTCCGCAGCCAGTACTGGGGGTACGCATGCCTCTGGAACCAGAAAGTGGCCCTACTCGCGCGGCGCTCAGGTCACTACCTCCGGTACCAGGCGCGCCAGATCGGCGGCGAGGCTCGTAGCGACCGGCGCGTCTGTGTAGTCGATCCGGGTGCCATATCCACCTTCGTCCATTGCCGTGCCGCCTCGGCGCAGGCTGGCGCATAGCCGGGCCGCCTTCGCCGCAATTCCTGCCAGGCCATCAGCGGGCGCATCGGCCATGACCGCCAGAGCCGCCGCCAAGTCCTCCCGTGCCGCCTCGCCCGCTCCCACATCGCCGGCGAGGCAGGCTCGGGCATGTCGCGCCTCCGCGTGCCGCGTCTCGGCGAGCAGCGCCATCAACTGCGCGTCGGTGGCCACATCGCCCCGGTCGCATGCGCCAGGTTCGGTGGTAGAGTTTAGGGCAGCCAAGGGTCACGTCTCCATCGCGGCTGGTGGTCAGGCCGGGCGGCGATGTTCCAGCACTCCACCCGGCAGCAACCGTTGCGCATAACGTATATTCACGCAATCGCGATTTGGACGATGCCAGCACCGGGTGGTGCCGAGGTTGGCGGCGGCTCTGGCGCCGCAGCTTCCTCAAGGCGGGCAATGATCAACCCCAGCCTCATCACCAGCCTCGGCGGGGACTCGATGCCCAGGCTGGCCCGGAGTAGGCCGTACTGCGGGGCATGCCGGTGTATGAGGCGGCAGGGACGGAGCGCACGGGCGGTGGCCGGGTAGGAGCGGAAGGGTCCATGCTTCGACATGGGGGCGGGTCTGATCTTCGAGCCATACCCAGAGGGGTCTCAAAATCGAAGGGGGGTGGGGGCGCCACTCAGAGGTCCAGCGCGGGGCGGCGCCAGCGTCCACCTTCGCAGGCCAGCCCTCTCCCGCAGCGAGCCTCCCGTTTATTCGCGGCAGAGCCTGAGCTGGCCAGCCCGCGTTGCGCCGGCCGCGACGGGCCGAAGCGCCCGTCCCCGGCGGCGTCCCGTCTAGCGCTACTGGCGATGAGCAAACGCTTGGCCTTTTGCAAAGCCGAGCCGGGTGGCGCTCAACTAACCGCCTACGTCGCAGCCATCCCCGGAAATCCCGGCTGGTTTCGGGGCGATATTGGAGAACCTGTTGGAGAGGGTGCGGCGACGCGCCCCTAAGCCACTGAAAAAAATGGTGCCCCGTACGGGATTCGAACCCGTGTTACAGCCTTGAAAGGGCCGTGTCCTAGGCCTCTAGACGAACGGGACAGGCTGGGATGGCGGGCGTATGGCGTCACGAGGGCCGATGGTCAACCCCTTTCGGCTCAATCCAGCCCCATCCGGGTCCGGCGCGCAGCCCAGCGCGCGAGGCCAGGCGCCGCGCCCGTCGCGGCCACCAGGACGCCGGGGGCGCGCTCCATCAGTCCACCGGCCAGCCCCGCCAGTCGCATCCCCGGCGCCACCGCCCTCGCCCAGGCGTGATGATGTGTCGCGGCGCCCCCGCCCGCGGCGATCACCGCCGCGGCCCGGGCGCCGGAGGCCAGGGCCATGGCGATACCATCGCCACACAGGGACGGCACCACTGAAGCCTGGTCGCCGACCCGGAACAGCCCCGATGGCCCCGCATCCCGGTGGACGAAGCCGTAGGGCACGCCCGCCACCGTCATCACCCGCGGCCAGGCCGGGCGCGCGCCTGCCAGCAGGTCCCGCGCCAGCACGGACCCCGCCATCACATGCGCCAGCAGCGCCGCCGGCTCCCGCGCCGCCGCCGCCAGGCCGGGCGTGCCAGGTTGCATCGCCATGCACAGGTTTGCACCACCGCCGGCCCGTGGCTGCAGGCCAGCATAGCCGCCGGCGCAGGCGAGCAGGGCGATGGCATCGCCAATGTCCACGCCCTCCAGCGCCAGCTTCAGACCGATTGCCCCGCCGGAAACCAGCCTGGCCTGCCCGCGCAACTCATGCTTTCCCGTCGCCAGGACCAAGGTCTCCGCCTGGAGGACCGCGCCGTCAGCCAGGCGCAGGCGCCAGCCATCGCCATCGCTGTCCGCCGCCACCGCCGCCACACCCCGCCGCAAACGAACGCCCGCCTCGGCAGCGCGGTCCAGCAGCGCGGCATCGAGCGTCGCGCGCGGCAGGCTCCAGGCCTGGAAGGGCAGCATCACGGCGCTGCTGCGCCGCCCGGCGCCGAAGCGGGCCTGCCGGACCGACACCGCGCCCAGCGCCGCGAGGTCCAGGCCGAGCCCGGCCAGCAGGGCCGCCGCATCGGCGCCGAGGAACTCGCCACAGACCTTCTCGGCCGTCACCGCCGCACGTTCCACCAGCACCGGCGACGCGCCGGCGCGCGCGAGTGCGATCGCCGCCGCGGTGCCGGCCGGGCCGCCGCCGAGGACCAGCGTGCTCACGCGCCGCCCGGCCCTTCGACCGCCCAGCGGAACGGCAGCACCCAGCGCGGCGTGGCGTCGATGCCGGCTTCGGCGATCAGGCGCTGCCAATCCGCCCGGTCGAAGCCGCGGGCGATGGAAACCGGACCGTCGTGGCAGACCATGGGATGCATGCGCAGCAGCCGCGTGCCGGCCCAGACCGCGGCCCAGGGGATGGCGTGGCGATGCAGGTCCAGGATCAGCCAGCGCCGCGCCGCGTGGGCCGGAAGCCAGCGCAGGAAGCGCACCAGCGTCGCATCGTCCAGGTGATGCGCGAACAGGCCGCAGACCACCACGTCGAAGCGGCGTTCCGCCGGCAGGTCGAACAGGTCCGCCGTGACCCAGCGCGCCGGCGTCGCCTGCGCCATGGCGTGCCGCTCCGCCCAGGGGCTTCGGTCCAGCCCCCACAGGTCCAGCGCCACGCCGCGCCGTGCGCCCCATTCCGCCATGGCCCGCAGCGCATCGCCGCCACCGGCACCGACATCCAGCACGGACAGCGCCTCGCCGGGATGCTCCCTGTGATGGTCCGGGGCCACCCGGTCCAGGAAGCGCAGCAGCGGCGTGGTGGCGAAGGTCATGCGGTTGATGCGCGCCAGGTCGGCCAGCGCCGCGTCGAAATCGGCCTCGGACTGGCCGGGGTCGTCCATGATCTCGGCGGCCTGGCTGCGCGGCATGGTCAGCCCGCCTCGAAGCGCATCGCCTCGGCCGACAGGCCTGGGCCGAAGGCGAGCGCGCAGCCCAGGCCGGGGCGGCCTTCCGCCAGCATCCGCGCCAGCACGAACAGCACGGTGGCGGAGGACATGTTGCCATGGTCCGACAGTACGTAGCGGCTGGTGGTCAGCGCAGTGTCCGGCAGGTCCAGCCCATGCGCCACCGCGTCCAGGATGCTGCGGCCGCCGGGATGCACCGCCCAGTGTGCCACATCCCGCACGGCCCGCCCGCCCAGCATCACCGGTGCCAGGTCCGGCAGCGCATGCGCCAGGGTGAAGGGCACCATGCCGGACAGCGTCATGTCGAAGCCGGCATCGCCGATGCGCCAGGTGATCTGCTCATGCGCCGCCGGGATCACCACGCTGTCGAAACCCTCCAGCCGCAGCCCCTGCGGATCGGCAGAGACAATGGCGGCGGCGCAGCCATCGGCGAACAGCAGGAAGCACAGCAATTGTTCCAGCGCCGTGGTGTCCTGCAGGTGCAGGGTGCACAGCTCCAGGCACACCACCAGCACCCGCGCCTCCGGCACGCTGCGGGTGATGTGCCAGGCCAGCTTCAGCGCGTTGATCGCCGCCTGGCAGCCCATGAAGCCGACGGTGGTACGCTCCACGTTCAGCGGCAGCCCGAAGCGGGCGATGATGTGACGGTCGAGGCCTGGGGCGACGAAGCCGGTGCAGGTGGCGATGATGATGTGGGTGATGCGCGGCCCCTCATCCTCCAGCCCCAGCCTGAGCAACGCAGCCTCCGCCAGCGCCGGCGCCTCCGCCTCCCATCGCGCCATGCGGGCGCGGGTCGTGGGGAAGGCGCCGCCGTGGCGATAGAAGCCGCAGGCGGTGCCGGAACCTTCGGGCATCGAGGGCTCCAGCACCGAATGGCGCGTCTCGATATCGGCGCGCGCGGCCATGCGGCCAAAGGCGATGCTGTCCCGTCCCAGGGCCTGCCGGCCAGCGAAGGCACGGAAGGCGCCATGCACCTGGTGGCGGGGTGTGGCCGTCGCGATGCGGTTGATAAAGACTTCCTTCATGCATTCCAGGTTGGGATGCGGCGGGCGGGCGAAAGGCCCGGGATGATCACGCAGGCGCCAATCGCCGGATATTCGCGCTCGCGCGTGTGCCATGCAGAAAAGCCGGGACAAAATCCCGGTTTCTTCCGATAAGGGGTGTCCCCGCGGGCCCAAACTCCCATATGGGCCACTCGCCTCCAGGCCCTGGGGGCGGCGCGTTCCCAATCCGTTGCAGGCCCCGCCTGCCGGCCCCCCAGGGCCGGCGCGGGCCCGCGCCGTTGCCGGGGACGCCGTGATGCTGGGTTGGTGAAGACGAAATTCTCGACCGCGGTGCGGGGCGAGGAGGAGCGGATCGACAAATGGACGGCATGTTCGCACGCAAGGCAACGGATCAGGACGAGATGGCCGGCGCGGAGCCGGCGCCCTTCGGCCATGCCGGGACGAATGCCGACTTGTCCGGCCTGCCCGAAGGCGACGCCTTCGACACCGAGATGGTGGCCGACCCGCTGCCGATGGACGAGATCGAGGACGCAGCCAATTCCCTGCTCGAGGAATTCGGCTTCGGCGCCGGTGACGACCGCCGGTCCGAAGGTGGCGACGATGAGGAGGCGCAGAGCCCCTCGCTCGGCGCCGACGAGCCGCTGGAGACGCCGGACGGCCAGCCCGCCGGCCGCAACATCAGCGTGGCCGCCGCCGCCGCCGCCAGCCGCTCCGACGACCCGGTGGCGCTGTTCCTGCGGGAAATGGGCGTCGCCGAGCCGCTGACGCGCGAGGCCGAGATCGCCATCGCCCAGCGCATCGAGGCCGGCCGCGACGCCATGCTGGCCGCGCTGTGCGAGAGCCCGACCACCGCCGCCGCGCTGGAATCCTGGCGCGACGCGATCGCCGCCGGCCGTATGCCGCTGCGCGACGTGATCGAGCTGGAGGCGACCGCCGCCGCCAGCCTGCCCGAGGAGACGCTGCTGGAGCCGGCGCCGGAGGGCGAGGATGCCGCCGTCGAGGCGCCGCACGCAACGATCGACGCCCGGCTGAAGCCGGAGGCGCTGGCCGCCATCGAGACGGCGCTGGAAGGCCTCGCCACGCTGCGCGCCGCCGGCCCGAAGGCCGCGAAGGCGCGGGCCGAGGCGGTGGCCCTGGTCACCGGCCTGCGCCTGCGCCCGGCGCGGATCGAGGAGCTGATCGAGCGGCTGCGCGAGGCGAACCGCGCGCTGATGATGCTGGACGGCCGTGCGCTCCGCCTGGCCGAGGCCGCCCGCATCAGCCGTGGCGAGTTCCTCAAGCTGTGGAATGGCGGTGCGTCCGGGGCCGCTTCGCGCCTCGAAGGTGCCGCAAAGGGCGCCGGGCTGCGCGACTTGAAGGCAGGCCTGGTCGAGGTGCGCGCCGACCTGGCGCGGATCGAGGCCGCCTGCGGCCTGACCGCCCCGCAACTGCGCCGCCTGCACACCGAGGCCGCCGGCGCCGAGCGCGACATGCGCCGGGCGCGGGAGGAGCTGACGCGGGCCAATCTGCGCCTGGTGGTCTACATCGCGCGCAAGTACCGCAACCGCGGCCTGATGCTGGGCGACCTGATCCAGGAAGGCAGCCTCGGCCTGATGCGCGCGGTCGAGAAGTTCGACTGGCGGCGGGGGTTCAAGTTCGCGACCTACGCGACCTGGTGGATCCGGCAGTCCGTCACCCGCGCCATCGCGGACCAGTCGCGCACCATTCGCGTGCCCGTCCACATGACGGAGACGGTGGGCAAGGTGGTCCGCACCGGCCGCCGCCTGGCGCAGCAGACCGGCCGCGAGCCGACGCCGGAGGAACTCGCGAACCGGCTCGGCATGCCGCTCGAGAAGGTGCGCACCGTGCAGGGCCTGGCGAAGGAGCCGGTGAGCCTGGAGGCCCCGATCGGCGAGGAGGGCGATGCCCGCCTCGGCGACCTGATCGAGGACAAGGACGCCATCCTGCCCTTCGATGCCGCCGCCCGCGCCGGGCTGCGCGATGCCGCCGGCAAGGTGCTGGGCGACCTGACGCCGCGCGAGGAACGCATCCTGCGGATGCGCTTCGGCATCGGCATGAACAGCGAGCACACGCTCGAGGAAGTCGGCCGCACCTTCGGCGTCACCCGCGAGCGCATCCGCCAGATCGAGGCGAAGGCGCTCGGCAAGCTGCGCCAATCCTCCCAGGGCCGCGCCCTGCGCAGCTTCCTGGAAGCCTGACATGAAAGCCCTCTCCCCCTCGGGGGAGAGGGCGGGGTGAGGGGGATTGCGCACCCTCCCCCGAAGGAGCCCCCATGGCCCCCCGCATTCCCTTCGACAACACCTATGCCCGCCTGCCGGACCGCTTCTTCGCCCGGCAGTCCCCCGTCCCGGTCGCGGCGCCACGCCTGGTCCGGCTGAACCACGCCCTGGCCGCCGATCTCGGCATCGACCCGGCGGCACTCACCGCCGAGGTCCTCGCCGGCAACACCGTGCCGGAGGGCGCGGAGCCCCTCGCCCAGGCCTATGCCGGGCACCAGTTCGGCCATTTCACCCCGCGCCTCGGCGATGGCCGCGCGATCCTGCTCGGCGAAGTCCTCGGGCGCGACGGCCAGCGGCGCGACATCCAGCTGAAGGGCTCCGGCCCCACGCCATTCTCCCGCCACGCCGATGGCCGCGCGGCACTCGGCCCGGTGCTGCGCGAATTCCTCATCAGCGAGGCGATGGCGGCCTACGGCGTGCCCACCACCCGGTCGCTGGCCGTGGTCACCACCGGCGAGGAGGTGATGCGGGAAACGCCCCTGCCCGGCGGCGTGCTGACCCGAATCGCCGCCAGCCACATCCGCGTCGGCACCTTCCAGTTCTTCGCCGCACGCGGCGATGCCGAGGCCGTGCAGATCCTGCTCGACCACGCCATCGCCCGGCATGACCCGGAGGCCGCGGGTGCCGAACGCCCGGCGCTCGCCTTCTTCCGCGGCGTGGTGGCGCGGCAGGCGGCGCTGGTGGCGCGCTGGCTCGGGCTCGGCTTCATCCATGGCGTGATGAACACCGACAACATGGCCGTCTCCGGCGAAACCATCGACTACGGCCCCTGCGCCTTCCTCGACGCCTACGACCCCGCCACGGTGTTCAGCTCCATCGACCACGCCGGCCGCTACGCCTACGCCAACCAGCCGCGCATCGCGCAGTGGAACCTGGCGCGGCTGGCGGAGACGCTGCTGCCGCTGATGGGCGACGGCGAGGAGGCCGCCATGCAGGCCGCCCAGGCCGCGCTGATGGAATTCGGGCCCATTTTCCAGAGCGCGTGGCTGGCCGGGATGCGGGGGAAGTTCGGCTTCGGCGCCGTGCAGGAGGATGACCCGGCCCTGATCCAGGACCTGCTGTCCCGCATGGCCGCGAACGAGGCCGACTTCACGCTGACCTTCCGCGCCCTGTCGACGGACCCCGCCGCCGCACGGGCGCTGTTCGCCGACCCCGCCGCCTTCGATGGCTTCGCGACCGCCTGGTCGGCGCGCCGGGCGCAGGGGGCGCTGGACCCGGCGGCGATGCAGGCCACCAACCCCGCCTTCATCCCGCGCAACCACCTGGTGGAGGAGGCCATCGCCGCCGCCGTGACGCGCGACGACTTCACGGTGTTCGACACGCTGGTTGAGGTGCTGTCCCGGCCCTTCGAGGACCAGCCGGACCACCCCCGCCACGCGCTGCCGCCGAAGCCGGAGGAGCGCGTGCTGCAGACCTTCTGCGGAACCTGAGTTCAGCCCAGCTTCACGCGCACCACGCGGCCGTCGCCGGGCTGGGTCATCGCTAGGTGGTACAGCAGGGCGCGGATCGTCATGGCGACCGCCAGCATCTCGCCGCCCTCCTCCACCGCGATGGAAGTGATGACGTTCCACTGGACGAAGGCCGCTTCCTCCCCGGACTCGGCGACAAGGCCGGCCTCGACCAGTTCCATGCCGATGGCGCAGGCGAGGAACAGCACGGCGGCACTCGCCAGCCACCATTTCGTGCTGGGTGGCAGGCGCAGCCAGAAGGGCAGCAGGATCAGCATGCAGACGACCGCGAGGATCCCGAAGGGGATCACCCAGACATAGTACAGCATGCCGTCTTCCGCCTGGCGGTCGCCAAGGTGGTTGACGATCTCATGCAGGGCTGTCGCTTCGTCCACCGCCATGTACACCAGCAGCACGGTGATGAAGGCCCAGGCGCGTCCGTCGCGAGAGGCAAGGCCGCCCTCGACCCGCGACAGCACCGCAGCGACGACGCCGGCGGCCAGCAGCATGACGGCGGAGAAGAAGGCGGGGATGCTGGCTTCGGTGAACAGTTGGAACCGTTTGCTAAGCCCCATCATGTAGTCGCGCCCGGTCTCGAGATGGACCCAGGAAACCGCGAGGTGCGCCAGCAGGAGTAGGATGATGACGGCACACTGCCAGAAAAAGACCCTCGACGGATCGATCTCGATACGGCTTCTAGTCTGGAAATCAAGTGAATCATACCGAGTTTGCATGTCACTTGCAGGGCTGAAACCAGGATTCAACTGACCAATCTCCACCGGTTTGCATACATTCGCGCTCCATTACTTATTCGTTCTGGATGGCAGCGACATGACGGCTGGTTTAGTCTTAAAACTGCAATTCGGCATTCGCTGATTTGTCACAAGGGCTTGTGGCCTGCCGGTGCCAGGGTCGAAGCTTCCGGACGAAGCAAGGGGACCACGGCATGGGATCGCGGGAATGACGCCGGTGCGGCTGCGCCAGGCCTGGGCCGACCTGATGGCGTCGTTCTGGCTGCGACCCTCCGCCATGACCCTTTTCGCCATAGTTTTGGCGATCGGGCTGATCAGCGCGGAGGGCGTCGTCCAGCTGCCGGACTGGCTGGGCGACTGGGTCTATGCCGGCGGGACGGCCGGGGCGCGGGATGTGCTGGGCTCCGTCGCGGGGGCCACCATCGGCGTCGCCGGCACCACCTTTTCCATCACCGTCGCGGCGCTGACGCTCGCATCGAACCAGATGGGTCCACGGCTGCTGCGCAACTTCACCCGCGACCCGGGCAACCAGTATGCGCTGGGCGCCTTCCTGGCGACCTTCGCCTATTCGCTGGTGGCGCTGCGGTCCGTGCATGAGGCGGAGGAAGGCGCCTTCGTCCCGCAACTGGCGGTGTCCGTCGGGCTGCTGATGGCCTTCGGCTGCGTCGGCGTGCTGATCTGGTTCCTGCACCATGTCGCCACCTCCATCAGCGTGGACCGTGTCGTGGCGCTGGTGCACCGCGACCTGACGGCGGCGCTGGAACAGGTGGCCGGCGATGCGGCGGATCTGCCGCCGGAGCCCCGCCCCGGCGGGCCGACCGCCCTCCTCACCGCCTCCGCCAGCGGCTACCTGCGCGTGCTGGACGAGGACAGGCTGGCGGATTGGGCGGCGGGGCAGGACGCCGTGCTGTGGCTCAGCCTGCGCCCCGGCGATTTCGTCTTCGCCGGAACCGAGGTGGCGGAGGTGGTGCCGGCCCACCTGCGGGCGGAAGCGCAGGACCTGCTCGGCCAGGCGCTGTCGCTCGGCGATGCCCGCAGCGTCGAGCAGGACCTGGAATTCGCGGTGCGGCAACTGGTGGAAATCGCGCTCCGCGCCCTGTCCCCCGGCATCAACGACCCGTTCACCGCCATTGCCGTGCTGGACCGGCTGGGCGCGGCCTTGTGCGACCTCGCCGGGCGGTCGTTGCCCTCGACCCAGGTGCAGCGGGAGGGCCGCACCCGCCTGGTCCGGCCGGTGACGGATTATCCCGGCCTGGTCGACGCCATGTTCCACATGCTGCGCCAGGCCGCACCGACGCAGCCCGCGGTGGTCATCCGGCTGCTGGAGGTGCTGGCTGCCGTCGCCAAGGTGGAACGCGACCCGGCGCGCCGGGCGGTGCTGCGTGGGCACATGGACCTGGCGCGGGATGCCGGTTTCGACGGAAGCCAGGACGCCGCGGCACGCCAGGCGCTGGTCGCGCGGCACGCCGCGGCGCTGGCGCTGCTGCGCGGCTGAGTGCTACGCGACCGGGCGCGCCTGCGGCCGCAGCGCGAGCGCCAGCCCGGCGCCGAGCACCAGCACGAACAGCAGCCCGCCCGGCACCCACATCAGCAACCCGCCGAGCTGCTGGTCCTCGAGCGGCGTGAAGCCCCAGGGCAGCGTCACATCCGGCGCGTGCACGGCGTAAAGCGGCCGCGGCGCGAAGGTCAGCAGCGCGCCGAGCACGCCCATCTGGATCGCCGTCGCCAAAGCCGCGACGGCGGTGCCGAGCGGCCGTGTGGGGCCGTGCCGCACGAGAGCCGCCCAGAACCAAGTGGCGGAGACGGCCAGCGACAGGTGCATCAGCCAATAGGCGATGCCGTCCCCGGCGAAGGTCGCGGCGTAGGGCCCCGGCAGGTGCCAGAGCCACAGCAGCACCGCGAAGCCCACCGCCGGCAGCGCCACGCCGCCCAGCCGCACCAGGCGCAGCCGCGTCGCCGCCATCGCCAGCAGCGGCGCCGCCGCCAGCACCACCACCAGGTGCTGCGTCACCCGCACGCTGAACAGGGCGACGGACAGGCTGCACAAGGGGGAAACCAGCGCCACCGCCAGCATCCCCCAGCCGGCCAGCGACCATCCGGCCTCCCGCCGCCCCAGACACAGGCTGCCGGCAGCGCCGGCCAGCAGCACGGCGAGCAGAACCGGATGGGTGTTCCAGGTGGCCATGCCGGGCAGCGGCGGCAGGCCGCAGAAGGGAATTTCGGTCACGCCTGCAACCTCCTGCGATCGGGGTCCATGTCCTATTCCGCCGGCTGCGGCGCGCCGTCGCGCTCCAGCCGCCGCAACTCCGCCGCCCGTGCCCCGGGCGCGCTGGTGAAGCGGGCCAGCAGGGCATAGGCGACCGGCACCACGAACAACGTCAGCAGGGTGCCGAGGGTCAAGCCGCCGGCGATCACCAAGCCGATGGTGCTGCGCGATTCGGCCCCGGCCCCGGTGGCGAAGGCCAGCGGCAGCGCGCCGAGGATGCTGGCGGCCGTGGTCATCAGGATCGGGCGCAGCCGCAGTGCCGCGGCCTCCTCCGCCGCCTCGGCCGGCGCCAGGCCCTCGTCGCGCAGCTGGTTGGCGAATTCGACCAGCAGGATGCCGTTCTTGGCCACCAGGCCGATCAGCAGCACCATGCCGATCTGGCTGTAGATGTTCACCGTCAGCCCGGCCGCCAGCAGCGTCAGCAGCCCGCCGGCCAGCGCCAGGGGGGCCGCCGTCATCACGATCAGCGGGTGCAGGAAGCTCTCGAACTGCGCCGCCAGCACCAGGAAGGTCAGCACCAGCACCAGGGCGAAGATCACCAGCACCGCCTGCCCGGTCTCCTGCAAATCGAGGCTCTCGCCGAGCCAGCGCAGCGTCGCATCGCCCGGCAGCGCCTCCGCGGCAGTGGCCTCCGTGCGGTCGATCATCGTGCCCAGCGTGGCGCCGGGCGCCAGGTTGGCGCCGATCTCGACGGCGGCCAGGCGGTCCACCCGGCGCAGCTCCCGCACCGTGCCGACCTCGCGCAACTCCACGACCGAGGACAGCGGGATCAGCTCCCCGGTGCGGGCGCGCAGATGGACGTTGCGGACATCGCCGGGCGCGGCGCGCTCCTCGGCCTCGGCGGCCAGGATCACCTCGTATTCCTCGCCGCGGTCGAGCCAGCGCGTCACCTCGCGCTCGCCGAACAGAACCCCCAGCGTGTCGCCGATCACGGCCGCATCCAGGCCCAGCGCCGAGGCGCGGTCGCGGTCGATGCGGATCTCGAGCTGCGGCTTGGTCGCCTTGTCGGAGGTATCGAGGGCGACGAGCCCGGGGATGGCGCCGGCCTCGGCCAGCATGGTGGCGCCCCACTCGCGCACCCGCTCCCGCTCCGTCCCCGCGACCGCGAAGCGGAACTGCCGGCCGCTGCGGCGCTGGCCGAGCTTGGGCGGCGCGACGGCGAAGGCACGGATGCCGGGAATCGCCGCCAGCCGCCCGCGCAGCTCCGCCACAAGGGCGGCCTGCGACACCTCGCGATCCGCCCAGGGCTTCAGGCGCAGGATGACGATGGCGCGGTTGGTCTGCGCCGCGCCGCCACGGCCGGGGGCGACGATGGAGAGGAACTCCTCCGCCGGGGCGTCATCCCCCACGAAGGGCGCCAGCGCCGCCTCGATCTTCAGGACCGAGGCCAGCGTATCCGGATATCCGGCACCCTCCGGACCTTCGGCGATGATGAGGACGGAGCCGCGATCCTCATCGGGCGCCAGTTCCTGCGGCAGCGCCATCCAGGCCAGCCCGCCGGCCCCGGCGAAGACCAGGCCGCCGAGCAGGACCAGCGCCGGGGCACCGAGCAGCACCCGCAGCGCGCCGCGATAGCGGTCCCGCAGCCAGTCCTGCGCGCGGAGGCTGGTGCGGGCGATCCGCCCATCCTCCTGCATCCCGGCAAAGACCCGCGCCGACATCAGCGGCGCCAGAGTCAGCGCCGCGGCGGTGGAGAACACCACGCAGGCCGCCAGCACCACGGCGAATTCCGCGAACAGGCTGCCGACATTGCCCTGCAGGAAGGCCAGCGGCAGGATCACCGACAGCAGCGCGGCGGAGGAGGCGAAGACCGCGAAGCCCACCTGCCGCGTCGCCCGCACCGCCGCCAGCAGGACCGGCTCGCCCTGCTGCTGCCGCCGGCGGATGTTCTCCAGGATCACCACGGCATCGTCGACGCAGAAGCCGATGGCCAGGATCACCGCCAGGATGGTCAGCACGTTGATGGAATACCCCAGCGCCGCCGCCACCGCGACGGCGGGGATGATGGCGGCCGGGATGGTCACCGCCGGGATCAGCGTGGCGCGCAGCGAGCCCAGGAACAGGAAGATGACCGCGATGATGATGGCGATGGTGATCGCCAGCGTCCAGGCGACGTTGGCCAGCGTCTCCCGGATGAACAGCGCCTCGTCGTAGGACAGTTGCAGGGAAACGCCCGGCGGCAGCGACGCGCCCAGCCGTTCCGCGGTCTCGGCGATGCCGGATGAGACCTCCAGCGCATTGGCGTCGGAGCGCCGCAGGATGCCGATGGCGATCGCCTCCCCGCCCCCGGCGCGGAAGGCCGAGCGGTAGTTCTCGACGCCGATCTCGACGCGCGCCACGTCGCCGAGGCGGACGCGGCCGGCGCTGGCCCCCTCCCCTTCCCGCAGCACCAGCCCGCGAAAATCCTCGACGGAGCCGAGGCGGGTCAGCGCCCGCAGCGTGAGTTCCTGTAGCCCGGTCTCCAGCCGTCCGGCCGGAACCTCCAGGTTTTCCGCCCGCAGCCGGTTCGCCACATCCACCGGCGTCAGCCCGCGCGCGGCCAGCGCCGCTTGGTCGAGCCAGACCCTCATGGCATAGCGCCGCCCGCCATAGATCTCGACGCCCGCGACCCCCGGCACGATGCCGAGCGCATCGACCAGGCGCCGCTCCGCCAGGTCGGTCAGTTCGGCGGTGTTCAGGCTGTCCGAGCGGAGCGTGAGGTACATCACCGCGTCCTCGTCGGCGGAGGCCTTCTCCACCACCGGGTCCTCGATCCCGGCCGGCAGGTCCCGGCGGGTGCCGGCGACCTTGTCGCGCACCTCCGCCGCCGCGGCATCCAGGTCGGTGCCGGTGGTCAGCTCGATGATGATGATCGAGGTCTCGTCGCGGGTGATGGACCGGATGATGCGGATGCCGGCGATGCCGGACAGGTTGTCCTCGATGATGCGCGTCACCTCGCGCTCCACCACCTCCGCCGGCGCGCCGTTGTACAGGGTGCGGACGGAGACCACCGGCGGGTCCACGTCCGGATATTCGCGGACGGACAGGGTGAAGGCGGCGCCGATGCCGATCGCGACCAGCAGCAGGTTGAAGGCGAGCGCCAGGACCGGGCGCAGCACCGGCAGGTCGAACAGGCTTTTCATCGGCGCTCGGCCACCGCGGCCGGGGCGGCGGCATCGACTCGGGCGCCGTCCTGCAACCCCTGCAGGCCTTCCAGCACCACCTGGGCGCCGGCCATCAACCCGTCCTGGATCTCCATGCGTTCCGGCAGGCGCTGGCCGATGCGGACCGGGGTGCGGCGGGCGATGCCGTCCTCGACCCGGAACACGAACTGCTCCGGCCCCTGGAGCACCACGGCGCGGGGCGGCACCGTCACCGCCTGTTCCACCACCTCCGCCGCCACCACCACCTGCATCAGCATGCCCGGGCGCAGCGCGCGATCCGCGTTGGGCAGGCGCGCCTGGATGATCACGGTGCGCAGCGCCGGGTCGACGCGGGGCGCCACGATGCGCACCTCGCCCTCGAACACCCGGCCCGGCAGGGCGGTGGAGGTGGCGCGGATCGCGGCGCCCTCCGCGATGCGCGCGGCTTCCTGTTCCGGCACGGCGAAGCGCAGGTCGATGGGGTCCACGGCGTCCAGCGGCACCAGCGGCGTGCCCGCCTGCACCAGCGTGCCGACGCTGACCTGCTTCAGCCCGAGGCGGCCGGCGAACGGCGCGACGATGCGCGATTGCGACAGCCGCGATTCGGCCGCCGCCACCCGCGCCTGTGCCCCGGCCAGGCGCTGGCGCAGGTCTGCCACGTCGCCGAGCGGGGCGAAGCCGCCACGGGCGAGGCGGGAGGAGCGCGACAATTGCTGTTCCAGCTCCGCCGCCTCGGCCTGTGCGGCCTGCGCCTCGGCCTCCGCAGGACCCGGATCGAGCGTGACCAGCACCTCGCCCTCGGCCACCTCGGCGCCTTCCTCGAAGCGCAGTTCCGTCACGCGCCCGGTGATCTCGGCGGCCAGCATGACGCTGCTGGTGGCGACGATGGTGCCAAGCGCACGGATCTCCCGCACCAGGGGGCCGGCTTCGGCGGTGGCGAGCACCACGGGCGTTGGTGGGGGCGCGGGTGCGTCGGCCTGCCGGTCCGGCGCGGGCCACATCAGCCAGGCCGCAAGGCCCACGGCGAGCACGGCCAGCGCGCCGCCGGCCAGGGCGAAGCGGCGACCGGCCGACGAGGCGTCACGTTGCTTGGCTGTCATCCGCCTTGCAACGATCCCGGCGCGGCGGGAGTTGCCGGCGATCCCGCGACGGCAACAAACCGTCACAAACGGTCGAGCTGCGGCAGCATGACCTTGGCGACCCGGGCCGTCAGGCCGTTCCAGCTGACCGGGACAGGTGGCGTTCTGCAATCATTCCCGTCGGGTAGAGCCGCCCGCCCGACTCCGCCCGCATCGCCTCCAACACGAAGCCGCGCGGCAATTCCAGGCGCTCGGCCAGCGGCGCCGCGTCGCGGGCCGCATCCCAGGCGGCGGCGAGCGGACGCCCCTCGCAGCCCTCGGTGCCCAGGCCGAGAAGATGCAGCACGGTGGGCGCGATGTCGGTCAGGTCGGCCGGCGCCTCCGCCACCGCGCCGCGGCGGAAGCCGCCGCCCTGCATCACCAGAACCGTCGCCAGTTCCGCCCGGTGCAGCCCGCCATGCATGCCGCCGCCTTCCGGCACGTCCGGCGCATCGAAGGGCGCATGTCCGGGCAGGCCCCATTCATCGGCCTCCGCATGGCCGGCAAAGGTGGCGACGAGGTCTGCGCTGCGGCGATGACCGCTGCCGAGCACGGACAGCGCCATGGCCTGGCCCGCCGGCAGGATGGCCGGATCGCGCGCCAGCAACGGCCCGGCCCAGGCCTGCGTCGCCAGGAAATCCGCCACCTGCGGCGCCAGCGCAGGATTACGGAACCACAGCCCGGGCGCGGCGGCCGGCGCCACCACCACATCGACATCCGGCGCCAGGCCATCGCCGGCGCGGAAGCCGGCGCGGCGCAATTCGGCGGCCAGGGACATCTTGCCACGGCCGGTGACATGGCCGTGGTCGGACAGCACGATGAGGCCGATCTCCGCCGCATCCGGCTGGGCATCCCGCCACGCGACCACCTGGCCCACCACGGCATCCGCGGCCCGCAGCCCCTGCTGTGCCGCCGGGGATCGCAGGCCGCCCCAGTGGAACGCAATATCCGGCTCCGACAGCCAGAGCAGCGCCACATCGGGCCGCAGCTTTGGCAGCACGTGTTCCAGCAGCACCCGCCCGGCATGGGCGATGCGGCCCAGGTTCGGCACGGCATGCGGTGGGGTCTCGCCCACCTCGGCCCGCACCAGCGCGGCGGTCGCGCCCTCGGTATCCTCCACATTCCAGCGGAAGCCGCCGAGCCTCTCCGCCGCCGGATGCAGCAGCCGCGCGGCGCCCGCGGTGCCGGCGCTGACCAGGGCGAAGCTGCGCCCCGCCTCGGCCAGGCGCTCGCCCAGGCTCGGGCGTTCCAGCGGGCTTTCGGCACCCTGCGCCAGGGCCAGCACATCGGCCACCAGCTTGGTCCGCAACAGCCGGCCAGGTGCCACGGCGGCATCGAACAGCGTGTTGGCGACCATGCCATGCCCGCCCGGCCGGCACCCGGTTATCAGGGAGGGCGTCGCCACCCGCGTCTCGCTCGGGAAGACGCTGCGGGCATTGGCGAAGCGCGTGCCGGCGGTGGCGAGCGCGGCCAGGTGCGGCGTGGCCTGCGCCGAGACCATGTCCGGGCGCAGCCCGTCGAGGGCGATCAGGACGAAACGGGGCATCCGGTCGAAGTCTCCCTGCTCAGCGCAACGTCGGGTCCAGGCGGTCGCGCAGCCAGTCGCCGATCAGGGAGACGGAAAGCGTCGTCAGGATGATGGTGAAGGCCGGTGCCAGCAGGATCCAGGGCGCCCGCGTCAGGTATTCGCGGCCATAGCCCACCATGGACCCCAGCGAGGTCTCCGGCGGCTGCACGCCGAGGCCGAGGAAGGACAGGCCGGATTCCAGCAGGATGATCTCGGGGAAGGCGAGCGTCATGGAGACGATGAGCGTGGAGGCGATGTTCGGCAGCACGTGCCGGCCGTAGATGCGCCAGGGCGAGGCACCGAGCTGCCGCACCGCCGCGGCATAGCCCTGCGCGCCGGCGCTGATGGCAAGCCCGCGGGCGATGCGGGCATAGCGTTCCCAGGCGTGGAAGCCGAGCAGGCAGATGAACAGCACCATCGAATTGCCGAAGAAGGCCAGCACCGACAGCGCCAGGATCAGGAAGGGCAGGCTGGCCGAGAAATCCACCAGCGCCAGCACCACCTGTTCGACGAAGCCGCGGAAATGCGCGGCCAGGAAGCCGAGCGTGGTGCCGACGACAGCGCCGATGATGGTGGCACCGAAGGCGATCAGCAGGCTCATCCGGATCGAATAGATCAGCCGCGCCAGCACATCCCGCCCCAGCTCATCCGTGCCCAGCGGATGCAGCCAGGTGCCGCCCATGAAGACCGGCGGCGACAGGCGGTTGCGCAGGTCGAGCGCGGTGTAGCCATAGGGGCTGATGACGTCGGCCAGCACGGCGATGACCAGCATGGCGGCCAGCCAGGCCAGGCCGAACAGCACCATCGGCGGCGGCAGCGGCCGTGCCCGCTTCGGCGGCGCGGTGGCGAGCGAGGTCGCGGGGGCGGTGATGTCGGACATGGTCAGGCGACCCCCGCCGCGCGCTTCGGCTGGTTGCGCAGCCGCGGGTCGAGCAGCCCGTACAGCAGGTCCACCACCAGGTTGGCCGTGACCATGGTGGCGGCGACCAGCAGCAGGATGCACTGCACCACGGCGAGGTCCCGGTTCGCCACGGCGACCACCAGCAGCCGCCCGACCCCGGGCCAGGAAAACACGCTTTCCACCACCACCGCGCCGGCGATCAGGCTGCCGACCATGAAGCCCACGATGGTGACGGTGGGGATGGCGGCATTTGGCAGCGCATGGCCCCAGACCACCGCGCGCCACGGCACGCCCTTGGCCGAGGCCGTGCGGATATAGGGCTGGCCCAGCACCTCCAGCATCGCGCTGCGGGTGAAGCGCGCCAGGACCGCGGCACCGCCGACGCCCATGGTGATGATGGGCAGGATCGCATGCCGCCAGCTTTCCTGCCCGCCCGATGGCAGCCAGCCAAGCTGCACCGCGAAGACCAGCACCAGCAGCAGGCCCAGCACGAAGGACGGCACGGTGAAGCCGGCGACGGCCAGCATCATCACCGCCCGGTCGATGAAGGAATTGCGGTGCAGCGCCGCGGTGATGCCGGCGGGAATGCCGAGCCCGAGCTTGATGACCAGCGCCGGGATGGTCAGGGCCAGCGTCGCCGGAATGCGCTCCGCCACCAGCACGATGGCGTCGCGCCCGTCGCGCATGGAACGCCCGAGGTCGCCCTGGAAGATGGCGCCGAAGTAGTGGAAGTATTGCAGCCAGACCGGCTGGTCGAGGCCCCAGGCGGCGCGAAACGCATCCACCGCTTCCGGCGGCGCGTCGGCGCCCATGATGATCTGCGCCGGATCGCCGGACAGGCGCAGCACGACGAAGGCGAAGGTCACCACCATGACGATGGTGACGGTGGCGCGCAGCAGGCGGCCGGCAAGGAAACGCATCATCTCAGGCAGCCTCTCGCATCGGGCCGAGGCCGGGCGCGACCTCGCCCTGCGCCACGTGGCAGGCGACCAGCCGGCCATCGACGGGACGCGGCTTCAGCACGGGGGTCTCGCGGGCACACATCGCGGTGGCGACGGCGCAGCGCGGATGGAAGGCGCAGCCTCGGGGGCGGTCCGCCGGGTTCGGCGGGTCCCCCTGCAGCACGATGCCGCGCCCGACCTTGCCCGGATGCGGGATGGCGGAGACCAGCGCCTGGGCATAGGGGTGCGCCGGGTCGCGCAGCACCGCGTCGGGCTCGCCTTCCTCCACGATGCGGCCGAGATACATCACGGCGACGCGGTGGCTCACCTGCCGCACCGCGCGCAGATCGTGGCTGATGAACAGGATGCCGAGGCCGAGGCGGTCCTGGATCTCCACCAACAGGTTCATGACCTGCGCCTGGATGGAAACGTCCAATGCGCTGATCGGCTCGTCGCAGACCAGCATCGCCGGGTCGGTGGCCAGCGCACGCGCCAGCACGGCGCGCTGGCGCTGGCCGCCGGACAACTCGTGCGGATAACGCGCTGCCTGGTCCGGCCGCAGGCCGACGCTGCGCAGCAACTCCGCCGCGCGGGCGGTGCGGTCGGCCTTGCCGCCGATGTCGTGGATCTCCAGCGGTTCCGCCACCTGCGCGCCGATCGTCAGGCGTCGGTCCAGCGCGCCGAGCGGGTCCTGGAACACCATCTGCATGCGGGCGCGCAGGCGGCGCCAGGGCTGCGTGTCGGGTGCCGGCATCGGCCTTCCCTCGAAGGCGACGCTGCCGGCATCAGGGCTTTCGAGACCCAGCACCAGGCGGCCCGTGGTCGATTTGCCGCAGCCGGATTCGCCGACGAGGCCGAGCGTGCGGCCGCGTTCGAGCTTCAGCGAGACGCCATCGACGGCGCGCACCTCCACCGTGCGGCCCATCAGGCCACGGCGCATGGCGTAGCGGCGCGTGATGCCCTCCGCCACCAGCAACTCCGCATCCTGCCTCATGCGTAGACCACCTGGGCATGGCTGGCCGGCAGCGTGGCGCGGATGCAGGCGGCGCGGTGCTGGCGCGCGATGCCGACCTGGTCGGGCACGCCGGCGTCGCAGGCGCCGACATGCATCGGGCAGCGCGGCGCGAAGGCGCAGCCGGGCGGCATCGCCCAGGGCTCCGGCACGCCGCCCGGAATCGCGGCCAGTTTCCGCCGCGGGCCATCCAGCGGCGGCAGCGCGCCGATCAGGCCGCGCGTATAGGGATGCGCCGGCGCCTCGAACAGCCGCGCGCTCGGCGCCTGTTCGACGATGCGGCCGGCATACATGACGCAGACGCGCTCGCAGCTATCCGCGACCACGCCGAGGTCGTGCGAGATCAGCACCAGCGCCATCCCCGTCTCCCGCCGCAGATCCTGCAGCAGGGTGAGGATCTGCGCCTGGATGGTGACGTCGAGCGCCGTGGTGGGCTCGTCCGCCACCAGCAATTCGGGCCGGCCCGCCAGCGCAATCGCGATCATCACGCGCTGGTTCTGGCCGCCCGAGAGTTCATGCGGCCAGGCATCCAGCCGGCGCGCCGCATCGGGGATACCGACCTGGTCGAGCAGCCGCTTCGCCTCCGCCCGCGCCTGCGGACCGTCCATGCCGCGATGCAGGCGCAGCGCCTCCGTGATCTGGCGGCCGATGCGGTGCACCGGGTTCAGACTGCTGGCGGGGTCCTGGAAGATCATGGCGATGCGGCCGCCGCGCACGCGGTCCAGCACCGAAGGCGCAGCGTGCAGCAATTCCTGCCCGTCCAGCTTCACGCTGCCGCCGATGCTGGCACGGCCCGGCAGCAGGCCGAGGGCGGCGAGCCAGGTGACGGATTTGCCGCAGCCGGATTCACCAACCAGCCCCACGGATTCGCCGCGCGCGACATCGAGGTCGATGCCGCGCAGCGCCGGCTGCCCATCGAACGAAACCTTCAGGCCCTGCAGCGCGACCAGCGGCGCCGCCATCAGGCGCCCCAGTTCCGGCCACGGAAATCCATGGAGAAGGATTGCGCGGCGGTCCAGGCGATGTCGCGCCGCTTGGCCGTCAGGTTCACCGACTGGTGCAGCACGGTGTAGGCGGGGTCCTCGCGCTCCGCGATCTCCAGCAGGCGGCGGAACACCACGCGGCGGCGGGCGCGGTCGGTGCTGGTTTCCAGTTCACCGGACAGGCGACCGAATTCCTCGTTGCGCCATTCGCCGATCTGCCACTGCTGGCCCTGCGGCCCGTGCTGCGACGTGATGGAGGCGGTGGGATCGTTGAAGCTGGCGCTGTTCGACCAGTCCCGCACGCCGCGCTGGCCTTCGCGCGACAGCACCTGCGGGAAGTTCTCCCGCATCTCGATCTGCACGTTCAGCCCGACCTGGCGCCAGCCCTCGACCAGGATCTGCGCGGTGGGCGTCTGGTTGGTGTAGTAGTTGTTCAGCAGGCGATACGGGATCGGCTCGCCGCGGTAATTGGCCTCGCGCAGCAGGCGGCGCGCCTCGGCGAGGTCGAACTTCGGCGCGGCCCAGTCGTCGTGGAACATCTCGCCATAGAAGGGAAATTGCAGCCCCTTCGGCACCGGCGCGCGGCCGTCCCACAGCGCGGCCGTGATGGCGTCGCGGTCGATGCTGTGGGTGAAGGCGCGGCGCACCAGCGGGTTCGCCAGCACCGGGTGGTTCTTGTCGAACACCGTCAGGCGGTGGTTCATGATCGGGCCGCCGACCACCTGGTGGCGCGGGTTGCGCTCCACCGTCGCGATCTGGTCGGGCGGCATGTCGCAGGCGAAATCCGCCTCGCCGGACAGCAGCATGTTGATGCGCGACGCCACCTCCGGCACTTCCATGAAGCGCAGCCGCGCGATCGGCGGGCGGCCACCCCAGTAGTCGTCGAAGGCTTCCAGCGTCAGCGACTGGTCGGGGCGGAACTCGGCGATGCGGTACGGCCCGGTGCCGATCGGGCGGCGCGCCCAGTCGAGCCAGGAGGCCGATTTCTCGAAGGCGTCACGCGACAGGATCATGCCAACATTGCGGCTGATGCGGCCTTCCAGCGTGACGTCCGGCACCTTGTTCACGAAGCGCACCGTGTGGCTGTCCACGATCTCGATGCGCTCGAAGGCGGGATAGGTGCGGCGCGCGACGGCGAGGACCTCCGGCGGCGGGGTGCGGCCCTGGGTCTGGCCCGGGATCACGGCGAACAGGTTGCGCGCCTGCTCCACCGTCATGCCCCAGCCCATGCGCTCCGCGCTGAAGGAGAATGCGACATCCTCCGCAGTCATGGTGCGGCCATCGTGGAAGCGCACGCCGCGGCGCAGCGAAAGCTCCACCGTGCGGTCGTCGATGCGGCGCCAGGATTCCGCCAGCGCCGGCTTCAGCCCGAGGTCACCGGTCCAGCTCTGCTCGATCAGCGTCTCGGCATAGCTGTGCCAGGTGCGCGTGCCGACGTTGGACTGCTCGCGCAGCGTCTCCAGCGTGTTGGTGTTGGCGATCTTCTGCACCGCGATGGTGATGGTCGGGCGCTGGTCGGACTGCGCCAGCGCGGGCATGGCCAGCAGGCCCGGTGCAAGGAGGCCGGGTGCGAGAAGGAAGCTGCGGCGATGCATGGTTCAGGCCCCCCAGTTGCTGCCGCGGAAATCCATCGCGAAGGCGGGGCTCGCCTTCCAGCGGATGTCGCGGCGCTTGGCGGTGAAGGTCGCGTTCTGGTGAATCACGGTGTAGGCGGGGTCCTCGCGTTCGGTGATCTCCAGCATGCGGCGGAATATGGCGCGACGGCGTGGGCGGTCCGTGCTGGTCTCAAGCTCCACGGACAGGCGGTTCATCTCCTCGTTCGTCCACTCGCCGACCTGCTGCTGCTGGCCGTTCGGGCCGTGCTGGTTGACGATGGAGGAGACCGGATCGTTGAACGGCGCGCTGTTGGACCAGTCGCGGATGGCGCGCGTCGGGCTGCGCTCCAGGATCTGCGACCAGTTCTCCTTCATCTCGATCTGCACGTTCAGGCCGACCTGGCGCCACATCTCGACCAGCACCTGCGCCGTGGCGTTCTGGTTGGTGTAGTAGTTGTTCAGCAGGCGATAGGGGATCGGCTCGCCGCGGTAGTTCGACTCCCGCAGCAGGCGGCGCGCCAGGGCCGGGTCGTAGGCGGGCACGGACCAGTCGGCGTGGAACATCTCGTCGTAGTAGGGCCATTGCAGGCCCTTCGGCACTTCGGTGCGGCCGGCCCACAGGCTGTCCACGATCGCCTGGCGATCCATCGCATGCGTGATGGCGCGGCGCACGCGCGCATCGCGCAGCGCGGGGAAGGTCTTGTCGAAGCAGATCAGGCGGTGGTTGAGGATGGTGCCGCCCTGCACCTCGAAGGCGCGGTTGGCCTCGATGCCCGGGATCTGGTCCGGCGGCAGGTCGCAGGCGAATTGGTATTCGCCGGACAGCAGGCCGTTGATGCGGGAAGAGACTTCCGGCACCTCGACGAAGCGGATCTGCCGCAACGGCGGGCGACCGCCCCAGTAGGCGTCATGCGCCACCAGCGTCAGCGACACGTCCGGCCGGTATTCCGCCACCATGTACGGGCCGGTGGTCACCGGCTTGCGCGCCCAGTCCAGCCAGGTCGCCGATTCCTCGAAGCCGCGGCGGCTCATGATCTCGCTGCCGTAGCGCGAAAGCCGGCCTTCCAGCGTCACATCCGGCGTCGCGTTGTGGAAGCGCACCGTGTACTTGTCGACCGCCTCCACACGCTCCAGCGCCGGCCAGGACCGGCGGGCGACGGCGGGAACTTCCGGCGGCAATTCCTTGCCGGCCCGCGGCGCCGGCATGCCTTCGCCGATCGGGATGGTGCGGCCCTGCGCGGTGGCCAGCGTGGTGCCGAACATGCGGTCGCGGGAGAAGGAGAACACCACGTCCTCCGCCGTCATCTCGTCCCCGTTGTGGAAACGCACGCCGGGCCGCAGCTTCAGTTCAACCACCTGGTCCGAGATGCGGCGCCATTCCGTGGCGAGCCCCGGCACGGCACCGAGCTGGCCGAGCCAGTCGCGGCTGATCAGCCCTTCCCACAGGGAGGAGAAGAACACGCGCTCGCCGACGTTCGATTGCTCGCGCAGCACTTCCAGCGTGTTGCTGTTCACCACCTTCTGCACGGCGATGGTGATGGAGGGGCGGTTGTCGGCCTGCGCGACGGCGAAGCGCGGCAGGGCCAGCGCTGCGGGCGTGGCGAGGATCAGGCGGCGGGAGATCTGCATGGCATGGCTCCTTATTCGGCGGCGGCGCGGAGCGCGGGCGGCGCCGGGCGGCGCTCGTCCAGGCCCTGCGGCGTGGCGCGGAAATGGGTCAGGGTGCGTTCGGCGTGGCGCAGCCGCAGGGACAGGGCGCGCTGCGCGTAGTCCTTCACGCGGGAAGCGTAGTCCGGGTCCTCCGCGCGGTTCTCGAACTGGTTCGGGTCGCGCTTGAGGTCGAAGAACAGCGGCGGCAGGGCGGCGAAGTGGACGTATTTGTAGTCGGCGTCCTGAACGACGCAGAGGCTGGATGTGTCCATCGTCAGGCCGAGCGCGGTTTCGGGCTGCGAGTAGTGGATGTCGCGGAAATCGTATTCGTAGTGGTGCAGGTCGCGCCAATCGGCCGGCTTGTCTCCCGCCAGCAGCGGCAGCAAGGATCGGCCATCCGCGGCGCGCGGCGCCTCGCCGCCCAGCCACTCGAGAATGGTCGGCATCACGTCGACGCTTTCGGTCAGCGCCTCGTCGATCTGGCCCGCACGCGCGGTGCCGCCGGCACCCTTCACCACCAGCGGGATCCGGAAGCTCTCGTCGAAATAGCCGAGCTTGCCGAGCAGCCAATGATCGCCAAGCTGCTCGCCATGGTCGGAGGTGAAGATGATGGTGGTGTCGTCCCACTGCCCGGTCTGCTCAAGATGCGCGAAGACACGGCCGAGCGCCTCGTCGATCTCGGTCATCAGGCCGCAATAGCTGGCGCGCATCTGCCGGATGCTGGCCTCGTCGAGCCCGGCACCGGCGCCCTTGGCGCCGTGGAAGAAGCTGCCCTGGCCGATGGCGCGCAGGTAGTGGCGCAGCAGCGGGTGCTGCTCGGCTTCTTCCTCCCAGCGCGGTGCACGCACGGGCGCCGGCATGTCGGCCGGGTCGTACATGGTGTTGTAGGGTGCCGGGGCGATGAAGGGGGGATGCGGGCGGTAGTAGCCGAGGTGCAGGAACCAGGGCTTGTCGCCCTTGCCCTTCAGGTAGGTCAGCGCCTTCTCCGTGAAGAAGGTGGTGTCCGAGAGTTCCTTCGGGATGCGGGACGGGCGGTTCGTCGCGCCGGGTACGGCGTCCTCGCCTTCCGGTAGCCAGATATCCTCGCGTTTGGGCGGCAACTCGTAGCCCTGGTGCGCGAGCCAGCCGAAATAGCCATCCATGTTCGGCTCGAAGGCGCCGACGCTTCGAAAACCGTCCATCAGGTCGCCGAGCGTGGTGAAGCGCGGGTCGCGCGGGCCAGTGCTGCGCGGGTCCGGCGTCGTCGTCGTGTAGCCGATCAGCGCCGGGTCGTAGCCGATCAGGCGAAGCTGCTTGCCGAGATTGGTGTGGCGCGCATCCAGCGGCACCGTATTCTGCACGGCGCGATGGTTCATCAGGTACAGGCCGGTCAGCAGGCTGGCGCGCGCCGGTCCGCAGGGCACGGTATTGGTGACATGATTGCGGAAGGTCACGCCCTCGCGGCACAACCGGTCCAGGTTCGGCGTGCGCAGGAAGCCGGCGCCGAGCGCGGGCACGAAGTCTGCCCGCCACTGATCCACCACGATGAGGAGTACATTCTTCCGTCGCGCCATGCCGCATCGCTCCATCCGACGCGGCGGGACTTACCGGGCGAGCCGCGACGGCTGTGTGACGGTCACGCTGAGACTTTGTGACAGAAGCTGGCGGAGATGCCGGGCCGTGCCGGGGGCCGGCTTCGGCAGCCCCGCCGGTGCATTGTCCGCAGGACACCCTTCAGGGCGTGTTCACAGGTCGCATGTCACCCTGCATGCCATGGACATAACGTGTCTCGGCAGCCTGGACCGCTATGCGATGGCGCAGCCCGATCGCGCGTCGACCTTCGCCGAGCGGGGTGTCGCCGTCCCGTTCACGACTCCCATGCTGGCCGGGGCACGGCTGCGCCGCGCGGCGACGGGCGAGTCGGAGCTTGTGCTGGCCGGCCTCGGTGGCCGCGGCATCTATGTGTTGGAATGGGAAGCGGCCGTCGGCCTCGCTTCGCCGACACTGCATGACCATCAGCTCTGGCCACACCTGGCGGCGCTCCCGACCGTCACGCCCGCGCGCGTGCGTCAGGCGGCCTGCTCCGTTGCCGCGATCGGGCTCGCCGGCCGGGACGCGGCGGCAGCGGCCATGGCCGCGCTTGCCGTCCTCATGAAGGCCCGCGAGAGGGCGGAGCAGCGGCTCGGTGGTGCATCCAGCCCGTTGATGAACCCGCAGCAGGTGCAGCCGTGCCGGTCCGGCCTCGTCGAGCTGCTCGCGACGATCGAGGCGGGCGCTGGTGACGTCCTTGGAGGTCGGCATGCCGCGATCGAGCGGCTCGGCGTGGAGCTGCTGGCCCTCGCCGAAAAGCTTCCGGATGGGCCCGAGCGCCGCGCAGCGACGCTCGTCGCGGCAGGCGCGCGCCTCACGCTCGCGGCGCTGCCCTGCTGCCTCCGTCCGCTCCACGCGTCGCTGTTGCAGCTGCCGGCCCGCCTGGCCGGCGATGAGCGGGTCCTGGCCGAAATCGTCGAGCAGGCCGGGCGCCTCGATCTCCTGCTGGACGGGTGGTCCGGCCTGGTCGCGCTCTGGGACGAGATCCCCTCGATGAAGCGCCGCGACTTCCTCGGTGACCTCCTGGCCGCCCTGCCGGTGCCGGCACGCGAAGCGGATGACTGGTCTGGGCTGCTTTCCGGCTGGGACAGCCTTGCCTCCCTTCAGCGCCGGCTGCCGCTCAAGCCGAGTTGGGCGCGCGGCGGTCGCATGGCACTCATCGCGCTGCACGAGGCGAGGCGAGCGCGCGCGCCATGACGCTCCTCGGCCCTGACGCACGGCAGATCCGTGCCGCCCTGGCCACTGCGCCCGACGGGACCCTCGGACGGATCGTTGGCGTCCTGGACAGGATCGCGAATCGCGGGGAGGCGGATGCGCTCCTCACCGCCGTGCGTCCGAGGCTGCAGCGGCTGCGTCCGGCCCGGCCGATGCAGTTCCTGCGGCTGCTCGCCCTTCCGCTCGAAGGCGCACTGGTCTCGACCTCGGCCTGGACGCGGACCCCTGCGGAGATTCCACGCTCCGCGCTTGCCCCACTCGGCGAGGCTGTGCGCGCCGCGCTCGGTGGCGAGGTGGAGCTGATCGAAGCCGCCTGCGCGAACAGATCGATGGATGATGAGGCGTCGGTTGCCGCGTTGGGGGCGCGGCTGTGGCTTGGTGCCGGGGTGGCCGTGCTACCGCGCGCAGGCGGGGCCTGGGACCGCGCCGGATTACCGCGCGATGCCGCCGGGCCGATCGTGGATCTTGCGGCGGCGCTCTGGCGGCACGGCGTGGCGCTGCTGGCCGCCCGGCGGAGTGCCTGCGACGGACCAACGGAGGTCGTCCTGCGTGCAACGCTGGGGCCGATCGTGGCGGAGGGTCCGGCGGCGCTGGCCGCTGCCACGTTGCTGCTGCTGCGCGAGGCTGCGGCGCCGGCTCGCGTGGCCTGGGTGGCGGGCGGCTTCGCGCCGGTCGTGGTGCGACTGGCCGAGGATGCCCTGCGCGAGCTGCTCCTGGCGCACGCCGCGGCCGTGACGTCCGCGCCAAGCCTCGGGGAGATGGCCGACTACGCCGAGGCGCTGGTCAGCCGTCTCGAGGATGCCGACGCCCATGGCCCTCCTGCCGGGCGAGAGGAACGGCGGCGCAACATGGCCGCGATCCGTGCCGAGACCGCGGCGGCATGCCGGAGCCGGTATGAAACGGACCTGCTGTCCGATCTGCTCCAGGCGGTGACATGCATCGCTGGCCTTCCCTGCCGGGCGGATGACGAAGCGGTGCGGAAGCTGGAGGATTCGGCGCGCGACCTGCGGCGGCTCGAGGCTGCGGGGCGCCGGCTCGGCGAGTGCTCGGCCTTCGACCGCGCGCGGGCGGACGTCACGCCGAGGCTGCTGGCATTGGCCAGCGGGAGAAGCGGGCTTACGCGCATCGAGGTGGCGCGTCTCGTCGAGATCATCGCCGGCGCGCAAGCCGCGCTTCCCCTCGTGACCTTCGACCCCGAAAGCTGAACAAAGCTGCCCGGCGCGGCTCGCCTGGTGCGTGCCGGTGACGCCAGGGCATCAGAAAGGCGCCGTGGTGGCGCGCGGCGAGATACATCTGGTTCCAACGGCCGCTGTAGCCCAACGCCCGGCGCCAACCGACGACGACCTGATGAGGCTACAGGTCTGTCGCCTCCCCGAGCGCCGGCACCAGCGCAAGCCAGTCCCGCGCGGGAAGCCCGGCCAGGCTGCCGCGCAGGGCGGCGACCGGGCCGCCATGGGTGACGGCGAGGACCCCCTCCCCCGGCGGCAATGCCCGGAACCAGCCGACCACCCGCGCGGCGAGTTCCGCGGTGGTCTCGCCGCCGCCGGGGCGGAAGCCGCCCGGGTCGTCGATCATGCCCATCATCGAATCGCCCTCGGCGGCATGAATCGCGTCCCAGCTTTGGCCCTCCCAGGTGCCGAAATCGCGTTCCCGCAGTGCCGCGACGCCGTCGAGCGGAAGGCCCAGCCGGCGGCTGAGCAGGCGGCCGAGGAACCAGGCGCGCCGCGACGGCGAGGCGTGGATGCGCGTGACCCCGCGCCATGCCTCGGGCGGGCGCAGCGCCAGGTCCTGCGCGGCCACGATTCCCGCGGCGGACAGCCCGGCATCGCTGGCGCCGTAGCAGCGGCCCTGCCAGTGCGAGGCCACGGCGGTGTGGCGCAGCAGCGTCACCATGCGGCCAGCGCCAGCGTGGTGCCGGCCAGCCCGGCATAGCCCGCGGCGCCCACCGCATCGCCGGTGCTGCCGCCGAGCCGACGCAGCAGCAGCGCGCGGTACCAGCCCAGGAAGCCGAGGCCGGCCAGCGCCGCCAGCGCCACGCCGCCGGGCGAGACCCACGCCGCGAGCAGGAACACCGGGGACGCCAGCAGCACCGCCTGCCCGAAGCGCCGCCCGTCCATCGCCTGCGCGAAGCGCGCCCCGAGGCCGGGCAGCGCCGGCACGCGCCAGAGCACCGCCAGCATGAGGAGCCGCGCCGCCGCGCCGGCCACGACCAGCGCCAGCGCGGCGCGCCCGGGATCCTCCATGGCCACCAGCCCGGCGCCACGCAACGCCACGCCGAAGCCGAGGCCGAGCGCCCCGAAGGCGCCGATGCGGCTGTCCTTCATGATGCGCAGCGCATCCTCCGCCGTGCGACCGCCGCCCAGGCCGTCGCAGAAATCAGCGACCGCATCCTCGTGCAGGCCACGCGTCAGCCAGGCGTCGAAGGCCAGCGCCACCAGCACCGCCAGGTACAGCGGGAAGACCTGCGCCGCCGCCAGCAGCACCAGCGCCGTCATCCCGCCGAGCACCGCGCCGGCCAGGGGGAAGCAGGCCAGGGCGCGCGGCAGATCCCGCTCGAAGCGCGCCATCTCCTCGCCGGGTGGCGAGACGCGGCTGAGGAAGCGCAGCGCCAGCGCCGCCGGCTGGGTCCAGTCCCGCATCAGCCGCGCATCGCCTCCTCCAGCGTCGCCACCTCGGTCAGCAGCGCGGCGGCGGCATCGAGCAGGGGCAGCAGCAGCGCCGCGCCGGTGCCCTCGCCGAGGCGCATTCCCCAGTCGAGGAAGGGCTCCAGCCCCAGCGTCTCCAGCATCCGCGCATGGCCCGGCTCCGCGCCGACATGCGCGGCGATCGCCGTCTCCAGCGCGCCCGGCGAAAGCCGCTGCGCCACCAGCGCCGCGGCGCCGACGATCAGCCCATCCAGCACCACCGTCACCCGGTGCCGGGCGCAGCCCGCGATGCAGCCGGCCAGCGCCGCGATCTCATAGCCGCAGATTGCAGCGATGGCGGCACGCGGATCGGCCTCGGCGCGGGCGCGGGCCAGGCCGGCCGCCACCACGGCGCGCTTGCGGGCGAGGCTTTCCGGGTTGGCGCCGGCGCCGGGTCCGACCATCGCCTCCGGCGCCGCACCGGTCAGCAGCGCGCCGAGCGCCGCGGCGGCGGTGGTATTGCCGATGCCCATCTCGCCCAGCGCCAGCACGGCGAGCCCCGCCGCCGCACTCTCGTCCGCGATCCGCGCGCCAAGTGCCCAGGCGGAATCGAACTGTGCCACCGTCATCGCCGGCCCCTGCGCGAAGCTGGCCGTGCCGCGGCCGATGCGGGCGTCGAGGAAGCCCGGGCCGGGCTGCAGGCCCTCGGTGCAGGATCCGGCATCCACCAGCAGGAAATCCGCCCCCGCCACGCGGGCCAGCGCGGTGGCGGAGGATCGCCCTTCCCGCATCAGGCGCATCATCGCCCCGGTCACGGCGGAGGGCCAGAGCCCCACGCCTTCGGCGACCACGCCGTGGTCCCCCGCAAAGACGACAAGGCGCCGCGGATGGGTGCGCGGGTCGAGCCGCCCCTGGGTGGCGGCCAGGCGTGCCGCCAGGCGCTCGAGCTTGCCGAGGCTGCCGGGTGGCTTGGCCAGCGCGTCGAGCCGGGCCTGCGCGTCAATCACCAGCCTCGTTCCCCCGTCATTCACCGTGCCTCCACGCAGGCCTCAAGCCCGCGCCGGCTTTCCCAGCCCTGCCGCGCCAGCTCGGGCTCCTCGGCGCTTGCCTGCGGCCAGCCGATGGCGAGGTAGGCGACGAAGCGCCAGCTCGGCGGCAGATCCAGGATGCCCTCGACGATCGGCGGCCGCAGGATCGAGATCCAGCCGACGCCCAGCCCCTCGATCCGCGCCGCGAGCCACAGCGTGTGGATGGCGCAGACCACCGAATCGCGCAGCGTCTCCGGCTGCGTCTGCCGGCCCAGGCCATGGCCGGTCTCAGGGTCGGACTCCATGCAGACGGCGAGATGGATGGGCGCCTCGGCCAGTCCCTCCAGCTTCAGCGCGCGATACCGCGCCGCCCGCGCATCGGCGTAGATTGCGGCGGCCTCGATGTTGCAGGCCTCGAATTCGTCGCGGATCGCGGCCCGGCGCCCGGCGCTTTCGACGCGCAGGAAGCGCCAGGGCTGCGACAGCCCGACGGAGGGGGCGAGGATGGCGGCCTCCAGCAGCCGCGTGACCAGGGCGGGCGGCACCGGGTCCGTCCGGAAGCGCCGGACATCGCGGCGCCAGCGCAGCAGGGCGTCGAAGCCCGCCGCGAAGGCCTCGGTCTCGAAGGGCGCGGTCATGGCGCCTCCGCCGCGATCATGTGGAAGAAGCTGCCTGAGACCAGCCCACGCCGCCCGCCGGCCGGGCCAAGGTCGCGCCCCTCGCCATCGGCCAGCGTGGCGAAGGCGGCGTCGGTGCCGGGGTTGGCCTCGGTCGCGTAGTGGAATTCATGGCCGCGCAGATGCTGCCCTGCGGCGCCAAGCGGCCCGTCGGCCAGCAGCCGCGCCCGCCGGTAGCCGAGATGCAGCCGGCGCTTCGCGAAGCTGGTGCCGTGCGACAGCAGACCCGCCATGGCATGGTCCTGGCCCGCGGCATCGCTCAGCCCGGCGCCCAGCACCATGTAGCCGCCGCATTCGCCATGCACCGGACGCGTCGCCGCGAAGCGCGCCAGCCCGGCGCGGAACCGCCCCGCCGCCGCAAGCCGCCCGGCATGCAGCTCCGGATAGCCGCCGGGCAGCCAGCAGGCGTCGCAATCCCCGGGCGGCGCCTCGTCGGCCAGGGGCGAGAAGGGCAGGATTTCCGCCCCCGCCGCGCGCCAGCCCGCCAACACATGGCCATAGACGAAGGAGAACGCCGCATCCCGGGCCAGGGCGATGCGCTGCCCGGGTGGGCGGAGCGCCACCGGCGGCCCGTGCGGGTGCAGGCGCAGCGGCGCGGCGGCGGCCAGGATGCCGTCCAGGTCCAGATGCGTCTCCGCCATGGTCGCCAGCGCCGCCAGCGCCGCGGCCAGCGCCGGGTGTTCCTCCGCCTGCACCAGGCCCAGGTGGCGCTCGGGCAAGGCGGGCGGTGCCTCCTTCGGGATGGCGCCCAGCACCGGGATGCCGAGCGGCGCCATCGCCTCCTCCACCAGGCGCCGATGCCGCGGGCTGCCGACGCGGTTCAGCACCACGCCGGCGATCCGCACGGCGGGGTCGTGGGTGGCGAAGCCGCGCAGCACCGCGGCGGCGGTCTGCGCCTGGCCGCCGACATCCAGCACCAGCAGCACCGGCAGCCCGTGCCGCGCGCAGAGATCGGCCGCCGAGCCGCGCTGCCCCTCCGGTGCCGGAATGCCGTCGAACAGCCCCATGGCGCCCTCGGCCAGCAGCAGCTCGGCACCGGTCGCGGCCTCGGCCAGCAGGGCGTCGCGCAGCGCGGCGGGCATCGCCCAGCTGTCCAGGTTCAACCCGGGCCGGCCGGTGGCGGCGGCGTGGAAGGCGGTGTCGATGTAGTCCGGCCCGATCTTCGCCGCACGCACGGCGACGCCGCGCGCCGCCAGCGCGGCCAGCAGGCCCAGCGTCACCGTCGTCTTGCCCGCGCCGGAGCGGGGCGCCGCGATCACCAGCCCGCGCATCCCCGTCAGGCCAGCAGCCGGCCGGCCTGCGCCAGCAGGCGTTCCCGGACGGCGACGATGGCACCGATGCCGATGATGGCCGGGGACGGAATGTCCAACTCCGCCAGCGCATCCAGCCGGGTCACCAGCACGGACTGGTCCGGCGTCGTCGCGCCAACCACCACGGCGGCCGGGGTTTCCCCTGCCATGCCGCCTTCCATCAGCCCGGCGACGATCGCCGGCAGCGTGCGCGTCGCCATGTAGAGCAGGATGGGCTGCCCGGTGCGGGCCAGTGCCGCCCAATCCAGCCCGCCGGCGCTTTCCGCCGCATGGCCGGTGGCGAGGATGATCGCCTGGTTCGTCTCCCGCATCGTCGCCGGGATGTTGGCGGCGGTCATGGCCGCCAGGCCCGAGGTCAGGCCGGGCAGCACGCGGAATGGGACGCCGGCCTCGGCCAGCGCCACCGCTTCCTCCCCGCCGCGGCCGAAGACGAAGGGGTCGCCGCCCTTCAGCCGCAGCACGCGGCGCCCGGCGCGGGCCTCCGCCACCAGCCGCGCCGAGATCTCCGCCTGGCGGGCGGAGGGTCGGCCGCCGCGCTTGCCGACGAAGGCGAGTTCCGCACCCGGCCGGGCGAGGGCCAGCACCTCCGCCTCGATCAACGCGTCGTGGATGATGATGTCCGCCTGGCCGAGCGCCGCCAGCACTTCCAGCGTCAGCAGCCCGGGGTCGCCCGGGCCGGCGCCGGCCAGCCAGACCTCACCCGGGGCCATGCGGCGGGACTGGGCGAGCAGGGCGGCGATGCCCTCGGCGTTCATCGCTGCACCGCGGGGCCTGGCGCGGCGCGCGGCTTGGCGCTACCGGGAGAGGCATGGATCAGGGCAAGACGCTGCGGCGCGGCTGGACCACCGGCGCCTGTGCCACGGCGGCGGCCAAGGCCGCCTACGCCGCGCTGCGGCATGGCGCCTTCCCCGACCCGGTGACGATCCGCCTGCCGGGCGGCGAGACCCCCGCCTTCGCCCTGGCCCGCGCCGAGCTTGTCGCGGATGGCGCGCTGGCCGCCGTGGTGAAGGATGCCGGCGACGATCCCGACGTGACGCATGGCGCACTGATCCTGGTGACGGTGCGGCACCTGCCGCCGGGGTCGGGTGTGGTATTCCGGGCCGGGCCCGGGGTCGGCCTGGTGACGCGCCCCGGCCTGCCCATCGCGCCCGGCGAGCCCGCCATCAACCCCGGCCCGCGCGCCATGATCCGCGCCGCGATGGCGGAGGTGGCACCCGACACCGATGCGGAGGTCGAGATATCCATCGAGGATGGCGAGAAGCTGGCGGAGCGCACGCTGAACGGCCGGCTCGGCATCGTCGGCGGGCTGTCGGTGCTGGGCACGACGGGCATCGTCATCCCCTATTCCTGCGCCGCCTGGATCGATTCCCTCCATCGTGGCGTGGATGTGGCGCGCGCCATGGGCATCGGCCATGTGGCCGGCAGCACCGGCACCGCCTCCGAGGCTGCGGTGCAGGCGCTGCACGGGCTGCCCGATGTGGCGCTGATCGAGATGGGCGATTTCGTCGGTGGGTTGCTCAAGCACCTGCGCCGCAACCCGGTACCGCGCGTCACCATCGCCGGCGGCGTCGCCAAGATGACCAAGCTGGCGCAGGGCCGGCTCGATCTGCATTCGAAGCGCGGCGAGGCCGACTTGTCCGAGTTGGGCGCGCTGCTGCCTGATGCGGCGCTGGCCGCGCGGGTCGTCGCCGCCAATACCGTGGCGGAGGCCTTCGCCATCGCCGAGGCCGCCGGCCATCCGCTGGGCGATGCCATCGCGGCCCGCGCCTGGGCCGTGGCGGCGGAGGCGCTGGCGCCCGCGCCCAGCGAGTTGGAAATCACCGTCTTCGACCGCAGCGGCCGGCTGGTGGGCCGCGCGGATTTTGCGCCGTTGCCTCACAGCCCCTCCCTCCCCCGGAACCGCCGCTGATAGTCGGGCGCGTAGAGGGCGCTTTCGCGAAACCCCTCCGGCGCCAGGGCCGGGCCGACCAGGATCAGCGCCGTTCGCTCCACCCCCGCCGCCGCCACCACCGGCGCGATATCGGCCAGCGTGCCGCGGAACACCTGCTCATCCGGCCAGCTGGCCCGCACCACCACGGCGGCGGGGCAGGCCGCGCCGTAGAAGGGCGTCAGTTCCTCCACGATCCGCGCCAGCTGCGGCACGGCGAGGTGGATGGCGAGCGTGGCCCCCGTGGCGGCGAAGGCGGAAAGCGTCTCCCCGCCCGGCATGGGGGAGGCGCGGCCGGGCATCCGCGTCAGCACCACGGATTGCGCCAGCGCCGGCACCGTCAGCTCCCGCCCCAACAGGGCCGCCGCGGCGGCGAAGGCCGGCACGCCGGGGGTCAGTGTCACGGGAATGCCGCGCGCCTCCAGCCGGCGCGTCTGCTCGGCGATGGCGGAGTAGATGGAAAGATCGCCGGAATGCAGCCGCGCCACGTCCTGCCCGGCTGCGTGGGCGGCGACGCATTCGGCCTCGATCTCATCCAGGCTCATCGGCGCCGTGTCCACCAGCCGTGCGCCGGGCGGGCAATGGACCAGCATCTCGCGCGGGATGATGGAGCCGGCGAACAGGCAGACCGGGCAGCGCGCCAGGATGTCCCGCCCGCGCAGCGTCAGCAGGTCCGCCGCCCCCGGCCCGGCGCCGATGAAATGCACGGTCATGGGGTGGTCTCCGCCAGGGCACAGGTGGCGGCGCGGGCCACCGCAACGCGCGGGCCGAGCAGCCGCGCGCCCGGCCCGGCGGAGGCCAGCGCCGCCGCCTCGGCCAGTGACGGCACGCCCGCCTCCGCCAGCACCCGCGCGGAATGGCTGAGGCAGCCCGGCGCGGCCGCCAGCAGGTCCGGCTGCGGCACGGCATCGAGCGGCAGCCCCAGCGCCGCCGCCGCCGCGCGCAGGCCGGGTTCTTCCGCCTTGGCGGCGCTGGTGGCGAGCCGTGCCAAATCTGCCGGCTGCCGCCCGGCCCCGTGCAGCGCCCGCGCGATGGCCGCCGCCACATCCTCGGCCCGCGCCCCGCGCCGGCAGCCCAGCCCCGCGACCATCATGGCTTGTGCCAGACCCATTGGGTGACCGGCATGGCCGGGCGCCAGCCTGTCATGCCGCCCACGGCGACGGCGCGGGTGATGCCGATGCGCAGCAGATCGCCACCCAGCGCCGCGTGGCGGGCCAGCAGCAGCGCCTCGGTCTCCAGCGTCACGGCATTCGCCACGAAGACGCCGCCGGGCTTCAGCGCCGCCAGCGCCGCCTCGAACACGCCTGGATCATTGGCGCCGCCGCCGAGGAACAGCGCATCCGGCGGCGGCAGCCCGGCGAAGGCGGCTGGCGCCTCGCCCCGCACCAGGCGCAGGCCGGGCACGCCGAGCGCACGCGCATTGGCCTCGGCACGCGCCGCGCGGTCCGCCCGTACCTCGATGCCGATGGCGCGGCAGGCGGGGTGCGCCAACATCCACTCGATGCCGATGGACCCGGCGCCGGCGCCGACATCCCACAGCAGCGCGCCCGGGAAGGGTTGCAGCGCGGAGAGGGTGATGGCGCGGACCTCGCGCTTCGTCAGCTGCCCGTCATGCTGGAACAGGTCGTCCGGCAGGCCGGGCGCGCGCGGCAGGATGCGCGCTAGCGGCCCCGGGGCGATCTCAACGGCCAGGGTATTCAGCGGGTTGATATCGACCAGGTCGAAGCCCGCCGCCGTGGCGTGGCGCCTGCGTTCCTCCGCCCCGCCCAGCGCCTCCAGCACCGTCATCCGGCTGCCTGGAAAACCCTCCGTCGCCAGCAGGGCCGCGATGGCGGCGGGCTGCGCCGCGTCGCTGGTCAGCAGGATCAGCCTGGCGCCGGGATGCAGATGCGGGCGCAGCAGCGCCACGTCGCGGGCATGCAGCGACAGCGCCGCGACCTCCGCCAGCGGCCAGCCCATCCGCGCGGCGGCCAGGCTGGCGGCGGAGGGCTGCGGGAAGACCCGCGCCTCGCCGGCCGGAATCTCCCGCAGCAGCGTGGCGCCGACGCCGTGCCACATCGGATCGCCGGAGGCGAGCACGGCCACGGCCTGCCCGCGCCGCGCCAGCACCGGCGCCACGCTGAAGGGCGAAGGCCAGGGCTGCGCCGCGCCAGTCATGCCCGCCGCCGCCAGCCGCAGATGCCGCGCGCCGCCGAACACGACCTCGGCCCGGGCCAGCGCTTCCCGCGCGGCCTCGCCCAGCCCCGCCATCCCGTCCTCGCCGATGCCGATGATGGACAACCAGGGCGCGCCGCGCGAAGCCTCAGCCATGCGACAACATCTCCTGATCCTGGGCGGCACGACCGAGGCCCGCGCCCTGGCCGAACGCCTGGCGATGCGCGCCGACGTCACGGTGACGCTGTCGCTCGCCGGCCGCACCCTGAACCCGGCCGCCATGCCGGTGCCGGTGCGCGTGGGCGGCTTCGGCGGCGCGGCGGGGCTGGAGGCGTGGCTGCGCGACCATCGCATCGCCCTGCTGCTGGATGCGACGCATCCCTATGCCGCGCGCATCTCGGCCAATGCCGCGCTGGCTGCGCAGGCCGCCGGGGTGCCGCTGCTGGCGCTGCGCCGGCCGGCCTGGGTGCCGGAAGCCGGCGATGACTGGCGTCCGGTGGCCGATGTGGCCGCGGCCTGCGCGGCGCTCGGCCCTGCGCCGCGCCGGGTGTTCCTGGCGCTCGGCCGGCAGGAGGTGGCGGGCTTCGAGCCCGCACCGCAGCACCGCTACCTGATCCGCAGCGTCGACCCCATCATCCCGCCGCCGCCCATGCCGGACATCACCTGCCTGACCGCCCGCGGCCCCTTCACCCTGGCCGATGAGGAAGCCCTGCTCGACACGCACCGCATCGAGGCCATCGTCTGCAAGAACAGCGGCGGCAGCGCGAGCTTCGCCAAGCTGGTCGCCGCCCGCGCACGCTGCCTGCCGGTGTTCCTGCTGGCCCGCCCGGCGCTGCCGGAGGTGCCGCAGGTCGCCACGGTGGAAGCTGCCCTGTCCTGGCTCGATCATGCGCTGAGCCGTCGCGCGGTATAGGCCAGCGGCGCCTGCCCCGGCCTTGCCACGGTGCGGGTCTGCCGGGTGCCGATGATGACGCAGGTCGCCATGCTGGCGGGCTGCGCCGCTGCCTCCTCCAGCGTCACGATCACCACCTGCTCCGCCGCGCGCGCCACGGCATGACCGAAGATCACCGGCACCTCCGGCGGCAGATGCTTTGACAGGCAGGCGAAGGCGGCGCCGAGCTGCCAGGGCCGCGCCCGGCTGATCGGGTTGTACAGCGCGATGGCGAAGCCGGCACCCGCCGCCGCCGCCAGGCGCTGTTCCACCACCGGCCAGGGCTTCAGGTTATCCGACAGGGAAATGGCGCAGAAATCATGACCGAGCGGCGCGCCTGCCCGTGCGGCCAGTGCCAGCATGGCGGTGATGCCGGGATGCACGCCGAGTTCCACCGCGCGCCATTCCGGCCTGCCGTGGTCGATGGCTTCGCAGACCGCGGCGGCCATGGCGAAGACGCCGGGATCGCCGCCCGTCACCATGGCGACGCGCGCGCCGGCCGCGGCGGCATCCAGCGCGGCCGCGGCGCGGGCCATCTCCTCGCGGTTGTCGGTGGGGTGGCGCTGCTGGCCTTCGCGTTCGGGCACGCGGGCGAGGTAGGGGCCGTAGCCATACAGCGCCTCCGCCGCCGCCAGCGCCGCGGTGGCGGCGGGCGTGACCAGCGCCGCATCGCCGGGGCCGATGCCGACCACGTCCAGCCGGCCCGTCATTGCGCCCAGCCCGGCACGAGGATCAGCGAGAAGTAGGGCGCCGGCGAGGCATCGCGGTCCGCCAGCCGCAGCACGCGCTGTGCCGGGCTGCCGACACGCTCCGCATAGACCGCTTGTTCCAGACGCCCCGCACGCGCCAGCGCGGCGCGCACCCGCGGCAGGTTGCGGCCGAGCTTCATGATCACCGCGGCCTCCGTCCCCGCCAATCTTGCGGAGAGCGTGTCTTCGTCCAGCGTGCCCTGCAGCACGGTCAGCACATCATCGCCCTGCGCGATCGGCAGGCCGGCCAGCGCCCAGGCGCCGGACATGGCGGTGATGCCCGGCACCACCTCGGTCGGGAAACGGTGCGCGAGGCGGACATGCAGATGCATGTAGGAGCCGTAGAACAGCGCATCCCCCTCGCTCGCCACCGCCACGTCGCGACCGGCCTCCAGATGTGCCGCGATGGCGGCGGCGGCCTCGTCGTGGAAGGCATCGAGCGCGGCGCGATAGGCGGGGTCGGCGCGCGGGATCTCGGTGGTGACGGGATAGAGCAGCGGCAGCTCCACCACGCCCGGCCGCAGCCGGTCCGCGATGATGGCGCGCGCGTTGCTGGCCCGGCCCCGCTTGGCGAAATACGCCACGACCGGCACGGCATCGAGCAGCCGCGCCGCCTTCAGCGTCAGCAGTTCGGGATCGCCCGGGCCGAGGCCCAGCCCATAGAGTCGGCCGGTCACAGACCGGCCCTCGCCAGCGCATTGAGCGCCGCCGCCGCCATCGCGCTGCCGCCCATCCGGCCGCGCACCACGGCCCAGGGAATGCCGAGCGGGGCGGCCATCAGCGCCTCCTTCGATTCGGCCGCGCCGACGAAACCCACCGGCATGCCGATGATCGCCGCGGGGCGCGGGGCACCATCCGCCAGCATGTCCAGCAGGTGAAACAACGCGGTCGGCGCGTTGCCGATGACGACGACGCTGCCCGCCAGGTGCGGCGCCCACAGTGCCATGGCGGCGACCGAGCGCGTGTTGCCGATGCGCGCCGCCATCTCCGGCACGCTTGGGTCGCGCAGCGTGCAGATCACCTGGTTGTCGGCGGGCAGGCGGGCGCGGGTGACTCCGCGTGCCACCATCTCCGCATCGCACAGGATGGAAGCGCCGGATTGTAGCGCGGCGCGGCCGGCGGCGACGAAGCCGGGGGCGAAGGCGAAATGTGCCGCGGCCTCGACCAGCCCGCAGGCATGGATCATCCGCACCGCCACATCCTCCTCCTCCGCCGAGAAGCGCGCGAGATCCGCCTCGGCCCGGATGATGGCGAAGGAGCGGGCGTAGATCGCCGCCCCGTCGCGAATATACTCATGCATCGGCGGCAAACTCCCGCGCCAGCGCGGCGCGCGCATCCTGGGGGTGGAGGTGGTGCGCCACCGTGTCGCCCGCCCGCCCGCGCCGGATCAAGCCCAGCCCCTGCGGCGTGCCCACCAGGGTGAGGCGCGCCGGGCGCGGATGGGCGCAGCCCTTGGCACAGCCCGAGACATGCAGGAAGCCGCCGGGCGGCACATCCGGTGCCAGCGCGGCGGCCAGCGCGCGCGTATCCAGCAACGCCGATCCGCAGGCGGGCGCACCCGTGCAGGCGGCGACGCGTCGGCGCGGATCGTCCGGATCGGTGATCAGGCCGAGTGCTGCGGCCTGGCGGCGCAGCCCCGCCGGGTCCGGCACCCTGAGCGCCAGCAGCACGCGACCGGGCGCGCCACGCAGCGCGCGCGCGTTGCTGGCCTCGGCGAAGGCGATCAGCGTCGCGGCCTCCAACCGGCCGAAGGGCAGGCCGACGCCCAACGCAACGCCTTCGCGCAGCGCGTGGAGGCCGATGGCTTCGGGCGATGGGACAGGCGCGGGGGGCGGGGCGGGGCGCAGCCGTTGCGCCGCCGCGGCGCAGGCCTCGGCGGAAGGCGCGCGCGTCGCGTGACGCGCCATGTCGGCCAGCAGGTGCAGGGCGGCGGCGCAGGCGGCATCGGCGTTGCCGACACCCAGCCAATCCATGCCGCAACCCAGCAGCCAGCCATCCGGTTGGGCCACCAGCCGCAGATCCGCGGCCTCGCCTGCCAGGTTTAGCGCGCCGCCACCATCGACCAGCACCGTCGCCTTCGGCGGCAGGCCGGCCGGCGCGGCGGCGGCGAGGCGCGCGGCCAGAGGGTGCGGGTCCGCGGTTTCGTCGAGCGCCGCGCCGGCCAGCGGCGAGGTCATCACCAGCGCCCCGCGCGGCCACTCCGGCGGCACCAGGGACTCCGCGAGGTCCAGCGTTTCGGCGCTGAGGCCGCGCAACTGCACGCTGCCCCGCGCGGTGATGTCGAGCAGCCCGTTGCCGGCACGCTGCGCAGCGCGTGCCAGCGCCACCCAGGCGGCGGGCGGCAGGGTGGCGGGCGGCAGGCGGGCCAGCAGCCCGTCGCCGGTGTGCAGGGGCGCCTCAAGGCTCGGGCAGGCGCCGCGCCGCATCAGGCGGGCTCCATCAGCGCGGCCAGTTCGGCCTCGATGGCGTTGCCGCGCGGATGCCACAGCCCGCGCCGCAGCGCATCGCCGAGCCGCAGCGCGATGGCACGCGCGGCGGCCGGGTTCTCGCGCCGCAGGAAGTCGCGCACCGCCGCGTCCTGCACATAGGCGGCGTGGACGCGGTCGAGCAGCGCGCCATCCACCGCGCTGGTGGTTTCGGCGAAGGCCACCAGCCGGTCCACCGTCTCCGCCAGTTCGGAGGCGCCGCGCGGGCCGTGGCGCATCTGGCCGGCGAGGAAGCGCGGGTCCACCGCGCGGCCCATCACCAGGCGGCGCAGCGCGGCCTCCAGCGTGCGGGCGCGCGGCCGGGCCGGGTCCGTGGTGTCGAGCGTGATCAAGGTAGGCGAGCCGCCGAGTGCCGCCGCCGCCGCCGCGAAGCCGCCGAGATGCGCCACATCCGCGCCGCCCTGCAGCAGGTCCCGCCCCGGATCGTCGCCGGGGTGCAGCAGCGCATCCGCCGTGGCGATCCGCGCGCGGAAACCCGCATCCGGCGTCGAATCCCCGTTGGCGCCGCCATAGCGGTGGGAGGCGCCGGCGAGGTAGGCGCGGCCGAGTTCCTCCCGCGCCGTCCAGGTGCCGGTGGCCAGCGCAGCCTCCGGCCCCGCGCCGTAGGCACCGGGCGGCGCGCCGAAGATGCGGGCCAGGGATGCGCCGGCCAGGCGCGCCTCGGCCAGCGGGTTCTCCTCCGCCGTCTCGTCGCGCGCAGCCACGGCGCGCACGGCGGCATCCAGCAGGGCGATCTGCGCCGGGAACAGGTCGCGGAACAGGCCGGAGATGCGCCAGGTCACGTCCACCCGGGGGCGCCCGAGCACGGCGGGCGGCTGCACCTCCACCCCGGTGACGCGGCCCGTCGCGTTGTCCCAGATCGGGGTGCAGCCGAGCAGCGCGAGGCCCTGGGCGATTTCCTCGCCGCCGGTGCGCAGGGTGGCGCTGCCCCACAGATCCAGCACCAGGCGGCGCGGCGCCTCGCCCTGTTCCTGCGCATAGAGCCGCAGCGCCTCCGCTGCCGCGAGGCGGCCGAGCTCCATGGCGGTGGGCGTGGGCAGGCCGCGCGGGTCGGTGGCGGTCAGGTTGCGGCCGGTGGGCATCACGTCGCGGCGTCCACGGCTCGGCGCGCCGGCGGGGCCGGGCGGGACGTGCTTCGCATCGAGCGCGGCCAGCAGCCCGGCGCGTTCCGAAGCCGCGCAGGCGGTGCGTTCGGCATCGGCGCCGGGCGCGGCGCGGCCATAAACGTGCTGCCCGTCCTGGATGGCGAGTTCCTTCACGTCGCACATCCAGGCGTCCAGCGCGCGCAGCCGGTCATCCGGGTCGGCGGGCAAGGCGGGCAGCGTCGGCACCGCCTCGGCCGCCTGCTGGATGAGCTGCGCCAGGCGTTCGCGGCGGCGGCGGTCCATGCCGTCGGCGGCGGCGAATTCATCGAGCAGGCGGTCCAGGTCGTGCAGTTCCGGCGCCAGGCCCGGCGTGGTCAGCGGCGGCGGCAAATGGCCGAGCGTCACTGCCGCGATGCGCCGCTTGGCCTGTGCGGCCTCGCCGGGATTGCTGACCAGGAAGGGATAGACCACGGGCAGCGCGCCGAGCACGCGCTCGGGGAAGCACTCGGCGGTCAGCGCCACCGCCTTGCCCGGCAGCCATTCCAGCGTGCCATGCGCGCCCATATGGACCAGCGCGTGCACATCGCGCGCCTGGCGCAGCCACAGGCCGAAGGCGCGCAGCGCGTGGCGCGGCGGCAGGGCGGGGTCGTGGTAGGTGGCGCGGCGGTCGCTGGCGCGGCCGCGGTCCGGCGCCACGGCCAGCAGGATGTTCCCGGCCATGATGGCGCGGAAGCGGAAGGCGCCATCCACCACATCGACGTCGCCCGCGGGTTCGCCCCAGGCTGCATCTGCCGCGCCGCCAAGCGCCGCATAGTCGGCCACCGGCCAGGCGGCCTCGGGCGCGGCCAGCGCATCCAGCAGCGCACGCGGCGTGGCTGGCGCCTCGCCCGTGTCGTAGCCGGCCCCGCGCAGGTCGTGGAGCAGCGCCAGCACGCTGGCCGGCACATCCAGCCCCACCGCATAGCCGGTGCGCCCGCCCGCGCCGGGATAATCCGGCAGCAGCACCGCCAGCCGGCGTTCGGCGGGCGGCGTGGCGCGCAGGCGCAGCAGCGCCATCACCCGCGCGGCAAGCTGCGCGACGCGGTCCGGCTCGGCGCGGTTCACCTGGCGGGTGAAGCCCAGCTCGGCATGGCTGGGCGCTGCATCCTTGAAGCCGATGGCACCCCCCAGCACGCGGCCATCCAGCTCCGGCAGCACCACATGCATGGCGAGGTCCGACGCCCCCAACCCGCGCGCCCCGCCCGCCCAGGCGGTGCGGGAGGTGGTGGCGATGACGGCCTGCACCACGGGCACGCCGCAGGCGGCCAGCACGGGCTGCGCCTGACCCTCGGCGAAGGCGGTGCAGGCGATGACCAGGGCCGGGTCCAGCCGCGGCAGCTCGGCGCGCAGGAAGGCGACGGAGGCTGGCTCCTTCAGGCTGGCGACGAAGATCGGCACCGGCACCACGCCCTGGGCTGCCAGCGCCTCCGCCAGCGCGGTCACGGGCGCCGCATCCTCGGCCACGCGCATGGAGCGGTAGAAGATGATGGGCACCACCGGCCGCGTCTCATCCGGCGCGGGCGGCGCGCCCCAGAAGCCCGCAAGCGGCAGGGCCTCGGCCTCGGGCACCGCCAGCGTCGCGCCGCAGTGGCAGGCCATGCGCCGCAGCACGCCGCGCAGCTGCGCCACGCCGCCGGCGCGGAACCCGTCCAGCAGTGCCGCGCAATCCTCCGCCGGCAGGGTCGAAAGTGCGGGCAGGCGCGGGTCGGCGCGGTCCTCGCCCGGCAGCACCGCCAGCGCGATGCCGCGCTCGCGGCAGAAGGCCGAAAGCTGTTCCGCGCCGTAGCGCCACCAGTCCAGCCCGCCGAGCAGCCGCAGCACGATGATGCGCGCCCCCGCCGCCGTGCGGTCCAGCCACAGATCCACCGACATCGGATGGCGCAATTCGCGCAGCGGCACCAGGCGCAGCGCGGGCAGCACATCCCGCTCCGCCTCCCACGCCGCGGCGAGGCCCGCGAGGTCGCTGTCCGTGAAGCTGAGCACCGCCATCGGCGCCGGCGGCTGGCGGAGATCGACGGGCTCCGTCTGCTCGTCCAGCGTCGCGGTGGAGGTGTTCAGCAGATGCATGAGGTCAGGCGGCGACCGTCAGCGCATCGGCGACGGCGGCCGCATCGAAGCCATGCAGGCCGAGCACCACCAGGTGCCCTGCCCGCGCCTCGCCAGGCGCCCAGGGGCGGTCGAAGTGATGGCCGACGCGCTGCCCCACCGCCTGCACCAGCAGCCGCATCGGCTTGCCTTGCACAGCCGCGAAACCCTTGGCGCGCAGTACGCCCGGCACGGTGCAGGCGGCGGCGACGCGGCGGGCCAGCGCCGTCGCGTCCGTCACCTCCGGCAGCGGCAGGACCACGGAGTCGAAATCCTCGTGGTCGTGGTCCGCCTCATTGTCGTGATGCGTGCGGCGCGCCTCGATGTCCGATTCGGTGGCGAGGCCGAGGCCCAGCAGCAGGGCCGGCGCCACGCGCCCCTCCCGCGCCTCCAGCACGCCGATGGCGCGTGGCAAGGCGGCATCCAGCGCGGCGCGGGCGCGGGCCAGCGCGGCGGGGTCCAGCAGATCCGCCTTCGTCAGCACGATCAGGTCGGCGCAGGCCACCTGGTCCTCGAACACCTCCTCCACCGGATCGTCGTGATCCAGCGCCGGGTCGGCGGCGCGCTGCGCGGCGAGCGCCACCTCGTCATGCGCGACGCGGCCCTCGGCCAGCGCGGCGCCGTCCACCACCGCCACCACGGCATCTACCGTGACGCGGCCCTTGATGGCGGGCCAGAGGAAGGCCTGTACCAGCGGCTTCGGCAAGGCGAGGCCGGAGGTCTCGATCAGGATGTGATCGGGGCGCGGCTCGCGCGCCAGCAGCTTGTCCAGCGTTGGCACGAAGTCATCGGCCACGGTGCAGCAGATGCAGCCATTGGCGAGCTCCACGATATCCGCCTCCGCGCAGGCGGCGATGCCGCAGCCGCGCAGGATCTCGGCATCCATGCCGATATCGCCGAATTCATTGACGATGACGGCGAGCCGCCGGCCGCCGGGATTCTCCAGCAGATGCCGGATCAGCGTGGTCTTCCCGGCGCCGAGGAAGCCGGTGACGATGGTGCAGGGCACCTTTTGCAGGTTGGTGCTCATGGGGTGGCCTCCGGCGGCGTGAAATCGAAGGGGGGGATGCGGGCGACCATGTTGCGCTTCAGCACATCCGGCCGCCCCTGCCAGGGCATCAGGCCATCCACCGAGCCGCCGAGCAGCGCCGCGCCCTGTTGCAGCGCCTCCGGTGCGCTCTCGATGTCGAGCTGGCCGAAGACGTAGCTCCAGCCGCCCGGGCGGACGATGGCGGCGGCAGGGCCGCGCTTGCAGCTCGACAGGCACTTTACCGGTTGCACGCGGAAGGGGCCTGGGGTGGCGGTGGCGGCCTCGGCCAGGGCGGCGCCGGCCCGCGGCGCCTCGGGGGCATCGCCCTCCCGCTTGCAGGTGGTGCAGACGAAGATCACGACGTCGGGTGACACGCGCAGCCCCCTGCCCGGCGCGGCGCGCGGGCACATGGGGTGCATATGGCGCGCGCCAGCCGGCGCGCCCCTGCCAAATTGGCCCTGCCCCGAGGCACCCCGCCCGGCGCATCCTTGTGTTCGCGGGCAGGTCTCCTGGCTCACGGATCGCCGCTGGGCATCGTCTTCCCGGGCTGAAGCCCAGTGACGTGTGATGCCTGCTCACCGTTCACAGTTGCGGGGGCAGCTTCGGCCTGGGCCCAGGGGCCCCTCCGAATTCCCTTTTCATCCCCGTCTCCGGGGAACCTTCGAACCCGCGCATCAAGCGTCGCCGGGCGGGCCGTGTCAATCGCCGGCGGATCGGGCATGGTACGGCGGTGAAAACCCTGACCTTCATCCTGGGGGGCGCGCGGTCCGGCAAAAGCCGGCGCGCGGAGACGCTGGTGACGGCGCTGCCCCCGCCCTGGACCTACATCGCCACCGCCGAGGCCTTCGATGCCGAGATGGCGGCGCGAATCGCCGAGCACCGCGCCCGCCGCGCCGAGGGGTGGGAGACGCTGGACGCGCCGCGCGACCTGCCCGCCGCCCTGGCCCGGGCCCGCGCGCCGGTGCTGGTGGATTGCCTGACCCTGTGGCTGTCCAACCTGATGCTGGCTGAGGCCGACCTGCCGGCGGCGCAATCGGCGCTGGAGGCGGCGCTGCTGGCCCATCCCGGCCCGGTGGTGCTGGTCTCGAACGAGGTGGGCGGCGGCATCGTGCCCGCGACCGCGCTCGGCCGGCGTTTCCGGGACGCGCAGGGCGTGCTGAACCAGCGCATGGCGGCGCTGGCGGATCATGTGGAACTGGTGGTGGCGGGCCTGCCGCTGCGGCTGAAATGAGGGGCAGCGCCCATGGATGACGAAGCCGCGCGTCACCGCACGAAAATGGAAGCGCGCAAGGCGGTGCAGGATGCGGAAGTCGCCTCCAAGACCATTACGGAAAAAGGCCTGCTGATCGTCCACACCGGGCCAGGCAAGGGCAAGTCCACCGCCGGCTTCGGCCTGGCGCTGCGCATGCTGGGCACCGGCGGGCGCGTCGGCGTGGTGCAGTTCATCAAGGGCGCCTGGGAAACCGGCGAGCGCGCCGCCCTGGCCCAGTTCGGCGACCGCGTGCGCTGGCACACGATGGGCGAGGGCTTCACCTGGGAAACCCAGGACCGCGCCCGCGACGTGGCGGCCGCGACGCGGGCCTGGGAGATGGCGCGCGAGATGCTGGCCGACCCAGGCATCGACCTGCTGCTGCTGGACGAGCTGAACATCGCGCTGCGCTATGACTACCTGCCGCTGGAGGCCGTGCTGGCGGACCTCGCCGCACGCCGCCCGCTGCTGCATGTGGTCGTCACCGGCCGCAACGCGAAGCCGGCGTTGATCGAGGCGGCAGACCTGGTCACCGAGATGAGCGCGCAAAAACACCACTTCGCGGCGGGTGTGAAGGCGCAGAAGGGCATCGAGTTCTGATGAGCCTCGCCTTGATGTTCCAGGGCACCGGCTCGGATGTCGGCAAGTCACTGATCGTGGCGGGCCTGGCGCGCGCCTTCACGCGGCGCGGGCTGCGCGTGCGCCCCTTCAAGCCGCAGAACATGAGCAACAATGCCGCCGTCACCGCCGATGGCGGGGAGATCGGGCGGGCGCAGGCGTTGCAGGCACGCGCGGCCGGCATCGCGCCCTCGGTCCACATGAACCCGGTGCTGCTGAAGCCGCAGAGCCAGGTGGGCGCGCAGATCATCGTGCAGGGGCGCGTCGTGGGGCAGGCGCGCGCCGCCGAATACCAGCGCCTGAAGCCCGGCTTCATGGCCGCCGTGCTGGACAGTTTCGCCCGCATGCAGGCCGAGGCGGATATCGTGCTGGTGGAGGGCGCGGGCAGCGCGGCGGAGGTGAACCTGCGCGCCAACGACATCGCCAATATGGGCTTTGCGCGCGCGGCCGGCGTGCCTGTGGTGCTGATCGGGGATATCGACCGCGGCGGGGTCATCGCCTCGCTCGTGGGCACGCATGTCGTGCTGGATGCGGCGGATGCGGCGATGATCGGCGGCTTCATCGTCAACCGCTTCCGCGGCGACCCGGCGCTGTTCGCCGATGGCATGGCGCTGATCGCGGCGCGCACCGGCTGGGCGGCGCTCGGCCTGGTGCCCTTCCTGCCGGATGCCGCGAGGCTGCCGGCGGAGGATGCGCTGGCGCTGGACCATCCGCTCGCTCGCAAGCCCGGCGCGAAGCTGCGCGTCGCCGTGCCCATCCTGCCCGGCATCGCCAATTTCGACGATCTGGACCCGCTGGTGGCGGAGCCGGAGGTAGAGGTGGTGCGCGTGCGGCCCGGGGATGCGCTGCCGGGCGATGCGCAGCTGGTCATCCTGCCCGGCTCCAAATCCACCCTCTCCGACCTGCGCGCGCTGCGGGCGGCCGGGTTCGACGTGGATATCGCGGCGCATCTGCGGCGCGGCGGGCATGTGCTGGGCCTCTGCGGCGGCTACCAGATGCTGGGGCGGAGCGTCGCCGACCCGGATGGCGTGGAAGGCCCGCCCGGCACCCTGCCGGGCCTCGGGCTGCTGGAGGTGGACACCGTGCTGTCCGGCGACAAGCGCCTGGTGCCGGTGCACGGCCACAGCCACGATGGCGCTGCGTTTTCCGGGTATGAGATGCACATGGGACGCACCGTTGGCCCCGCCTGCGCGCACCCCTTCGCCGCGCTGGCGGAAGGCGGCGCGGAAGGCGCGGTCTCGGCCGATGGGCGGGTTACCGGCACCTACATCCATGGCCTGTTCGGCGCCACGGCGCAGCGCGCCGCCTGGCTCGCGCGCTTCGCCGCCGGCGCGCCGCGGCTGGACCATGAGGCGCAGGTGGAGGCGGCGCTGGATGCGCTGGCGGCGCATCTGGAGTCGCATCTGGACCTCGACGCGCTGCTCAGGCTTGCAGGGCGAGGAAGATCAGCACCAGCACCCCGATGAGCAGCGCATCCGCCGCGCGGTACAGCCGCAGCGCGGCGCGGATGTCGGCCGCGCTGGCATCGCGCCGCCCATCCCCCATCAGTGCGTCCTCCACCAGCACGCCGGCGTAGTGCCGCGGCCCGGCGAGGGCGAGGCCCAGCGCGCCGGCCATCGCCGCCTCCGGCCAGCCGGCATTGGGCGAGCGGTGGCGCCGCGCATCGCGCCGCAGCGCGCGCCAGGCCGCGCGCGCATCCATCCCCGGCAGCAGCGCCGCCGCCGCGACGACGGCCAGGCCCGAAAGCCGCGAGGCCGGCAGGTTCAGCACATCGTCGCAGCGCGCCGAGGCCCAGCCGAAGGCCTCGTGCCGCGGCGTGCGGTGGCCTATCATGCTGTCCGCCGTGTTGACCGCCTTGTAGATCGCGGCGCCGGGCAGCCCGGCGACCGCCATCCAGAAGGCGGGCGCCACCACGCCGTCCGAAAAATTCTCGGCCAGGCTCTCGATGGCGGCGCGCGCGACGCCGGCCTCGTCCAGCGACAGCGGATCGCGGCCGACGATGTGCGACACCGCCTCCCGCCCCGCCTCCAACCCACCCTGCTCCAGCGCCGTGGCCACGCGGGCCACGTGGTCGTGCAGGCTGCGCTGCGCGAGCAGGCTGCCGGCGAGCAGGGCCAGGACCAGCAGGCCGAGGGGCGCGGCCAGCAGCGACGCCTGCACCAGCGCCCCACCGCCGCCCGCGACGCCCACCAGCACCAGCAGCGCGGCAACCCCCGCCGCCCGGCGCGCGGCCGCACCCCGCTCGGCCCGGTTCCAGGCGCCGTCCATGGCGGAAATCAGCCGCCCGATCCAGATGACGGGATGGCCGATGTGGTCCACGAGTCGCTGCGGATAGCCGAACGCCGCCTCCAGCAGCAGCGCCAGCAGGGCGAGCGCGATCACGCCAGCGCCGCCGCCAGCCGCGCGAAGGCAGCGTCATCCGGCGGCAGGCCGATGCGCAGCCGGTCCGGCCAGTGGGCGAAGGCGCGGACCAGGATGCCGGCCCGGCCCAGGCGCTCGAAGGTGCCGGGTGGCGCCTGGATGAAGCGGAACAGCGGCGTGCCGCCCAGCACGACGAGCCCCGCCTGGCGCAGCACGCCATCCAGCCGCGCGGCGGCGGCGGCGAGATGGGCGCGCTGCGACGCCGCCCAAGCTTCATCGGCCAGGGCCGCCTGCCCCGCCAGCAGCGCCGGCCCCGACACCGCCCAGGGGCCAAGCAGCGCCTCGAGCCGCGCCGCGACGCCCTCCGGCGCCACGGCGAAGCCCAGCCGCAGCCCGGCCAGCCCGTGGAACTTCCCGAAGGACCGCAGCACCACCACCCCGCCGCCCGGGACCAGCGGCAATGCGCTGGGAAGATCGGGATCGGCATCCCCGAACGCCTCGTCCACCACCAGCAGGCCGCCATCGCCGCGCTGCCGCGCCGCGAGCGCCGCGAGCGTTTCCGCCGCAAGGACCTGCCCGGTCGGGTTGTCCGGGTTGACGACGGTGACGAGGCTGGCCGGCGTCAGCTCCGCCAGGGCGCCGACCTCCCGCGCCTCGTGCCCGGCCAGGGTGGCGGCGCGGGCGTGCTCGGCATAGGTCGGGCCGAGGATGCGCGCGATGCCGGGCGGGCGGAGTGCCGCGATCATCGGCAGCAGGATCTGCGTGCCCGGCGCCGCCACCACCCGCGCGCCCGCCGGAACGTCGTAACGCGCGGCGGCCAAACGGCAGAGCATGGCCTGGGCGGACGGCTCCGGCAGCCGGGCGAAGGCCTCTGGCGGAAGCGGCGGCATCGGATAGGCGCGCGGGGCGATGCCGGTCGAGAGATCGAGAAAGGGCTCGGGTGCCGCCGGGAAACGCCGCCGGGCGGCGAGCATGCTGCCGCCATGGGGCACAGCGTCGAGAGGAGCTTGGGGATCCATATGCGGCCTAGTTGCCACGTTTGTGCCAGACGGCAAGCGCCCACCCTGCACGTCGAGCGTGGTGACCAACACTTCGCCAGGTTTCACGACGTAGGGGTCGATTGGCCTCCTGCCTAATCTTAAACCAGTGTCCGCAACTACCCACAATTTCATATATTTGACAACAGCGGGCCTGTTGCCGGAATTGATAACTGCAACGTTAAAGCCTATAGCCGACTTCATGTTTGATCGAAGAATAATAGAGTGAATTCTTTCTCGGGCTGGATAAAGGTCTGCGGTGGGGCGGTGGATGAGCTTGGATTTACCGAAACACGGACATCGGGAATCGACCAATTCGCCCTGTAGAAATCAAAGGCTGATATGCCGAAAGCTGCGGCTGAGATCACCAGACTTAACCGGGACAACGCTCCGCCCACAGTTTCACCGATTCGTTTTCGTAAGCAGTGATTATCGCGCGTCGGACCCGCCGCCAACCCACATAGCAATCGCCACCGCCTCGCGGATTTGAGGGCGCGGCAGCGCGGGGCAAAAGGCCAGCGCCGCGTCCAGCACACGTTCGGCGACCGCGTCCGGCGATAAGCCGCCGGCAATGTCCTGCACAACATGGTCCGCTAGGAGGCTGATGAGGCCCGGCTTTAGCCAAGCTGGCAGGTCGCTCGGAGGATCCGCCGAGGATGCACCGCTCATGGCGCATCATACGCATAGGAACAATACAAGAACAAGCGGAGCAGAACAGCGTGGAAACCTGACTTGCACGTCTGACTTGCACGTCAGTTGCACGTGTTCCCGTTGGGTTCACGTTCAGCAGGTCTAACCGATTGATTCGATTGGTGGGCGCTGTAGGGCTCGAACCTACGACCCGCTGATTAAGAGTCAGCTGCTCTACCAACTGAGCTAAGCGCCCGCGCCATCAAGTGGCGAGGACGGCCGTTTAGGCGGTGGCGGCGGGTTTGTCCAGCCCAACCCGCCCGAACTCATGCAGCCCCGCCATACCCTCCGTTCAGGGCTGGTCCCGCGGCGCGACCAGTTCCGCCTCCCGGTGCACATGCGCCGACATCAGCAGGCCGAACCCCACCATCGCCGTCAGCATGGCCGACCCGCCATGGCTGATCAGCGGCAGCGGCACGCCGCCCACCGGGATGGCGCCGGTGACCATGGCGATGTTGACGAAGACATACAGGAAGTAGTTCGTCGCCAGCCCCACCGCCAGCAGCCGGCCGAACTGGTGCCGGCTGCGCAGCGCCACCAGGAAGCCGAAGGCCACCACCGTCGCCAGCAGGCCGAGCACGCTCAGCGCGCCGACCAGGCCGAATTCCTCGGCCAGCATGGTGAAGATGAAGTCGGTCTGCTTTTCCGGCAGGAAGTTCAGGTGGCCCTGCGTGCCCTGCAGGAAGCCCTTGCCCCAGAAGCCGCCGGAGCCCAGCGCGATCTTCGACTGGATGATGTTGTAGCCGGCCCCCAGCGGGTCGCTCTCGGGATCCAGGAAGGTGGTGATGCGGGCGCGCTGGTAGTCGTGCAGATGCTCATAGGCGATCGGCGCCGCCACCCCCGCCGCCGCCAGGATGATGGCGAATTTCCACAGCCGCACGCCGGCGGCGAAGAACACCGCGCCGCCGACCATCAGCGTGATCAGCGCCGTGCCCAGGTTCGGCTGCCGCAGGATCAGCGCCGCCGGCACCAGCACGGCGACGATGGGCGGGATCAGGAACAGCGGATTGCCGATCCGCTCCCAGGACGCCTTGTGGAACCAGGCGGCCAGCGCCAGCACCAGCATGATCTTCATCAGCTCGGACGGCTGCAGCTGGAAGCCGCCCAGGTCGAGCCACCGCTGCGCCCCGCCGCCGACCTGGCCGTGGAACGCCACCAGCACCAGCAGCCCGACGCCCGCTGCATAGCCAAGCCAGGCGAGCCGCGCGATCAGCCGGATGTCCACCAGCGCGATGGACAGCATCAGCACCAGGCCGAAGCCGAAGCGGATGGCATGCTTGGCCGCATAGGGCTCCGCCGCGCCGCCGCCCGCCGAATACAGCGCGACGTAGCCAACCACGCCGACCCCGCACAGCACCAGCACGAACACCCAGGGGATCTGCCAGAGCTTCTCCAGCACACCCGTGCCGCGTTCGCGGGCGAGCAACCGTCGTTCGAATATCACGGCCGCGCCTCCGCCACCCGGGCGCCGAAACCGCCGGGCCCGGGCCGCAACTGCTGGAACGCCTCCACCAGCACGTCGCGCGCCAGCGGCGCCGCGGCGGCGCTGCCGCTGCTGCCATGCTCGACGATGACGGACACGGCAAACACCGGGTTCTCATGCGGCGCATAGGCCACGAACAGCGCATGCGGCCGCCATTCGCGCGGCACCTGGCTGACGTTGAAGCCGCGTTCCCGCTGTTCCCGCGTCACCCGCCGCACCTGGGTGGTCCCGGTCTTGCCGGCCACCGCGCCCATCACCGGCGGGATGCGGGCGACACGGGCGGTGCCGCCGGCCTCGTTCACCACCGCCCACATCGCCTCCCGCACCAGGCGGAGGTTGGCCTCCGGGATGCCGAGGCTCGGCCAATCCTCGGCCCGGGTGCCGCGCACCGGGCGGCCGCCGATGCTGCGGGTCAGATGCGGCTGCACGGCGCGGCCTGTGGCCAGCCGCGCCGTCATGGTCGCCAGTTGCAGCGGCGTCAGCTGGTAGAAGCCCTGGCCGATGCCGTGCACCACCGTATCGCCCAGCGCCCAGGACCCGCCCTGCGCCTGGCGCCATTCACGCGTCGGCATCAGCCCGGCGCGGATGCCCGGCAGCTCGATCTCCAGGGGCACGCCGAGCCCGAAGCGCCGGCCCATGGCGGCGATCCGGTCGATGCCGAGCCGCTTGGCCATCTCGTAGAAATAGACGTCGCAGGAGACCTTCAGCGCGCTGCGCATGTCCATGCTGCCATGGCCGCTGCGGTTCCAGCAATGGAAGCGCGACGCGCCGAGGTCCATGTGGCCGGGGCAGTACACCCGTTCCCCCGGCGTCACCACCCGCGCCTCCAGCGCCGCCAGCGCGACCACCATCTTGAAGGTGGACCCCGGCGCGTACAGCCCGTTGGTCGCCTTGTTGATCAGCGGCGTGCCGCGGTGGCGGGTCCATTCCCGCCACTGCGCCTGGGACACGCCGGCGTTGAACAGGTTGGGGTCGAAGGACGGTTGCGTCGCCATCGCCAGCACCTCCCCGTTCCGCGCATCCATCAGGACGACGGAGGTGCCTTCCTCGATCTTGCCGCGCAGCGTGCGCGTCAGCGCCGCATCGATGGAAAGCTGCACCTCCTGGCCCTGCACGCCCTCGCGCCGATCCAACTCCCGGATGATGCGGCCGACGGCGTTGACCTCCATCTGCACCGCCCCCGCCCGGCCGCGCAGCGCCAGGTCGTGGTGACGCTCGACGCCGGATCGCCCGACGCGGATGCCCGGCAGTTCCAGCAGCGGGTCGCCATCCATGTCGCGTTCGGCCGGGGGCGCGACGTAGCCGACGATATGCGCCAGGTGCTCGCCTTCCGGGTAGATGCGCGTGGTGCCGACATCGACGCTGATACCGGGCAGGTCCGGCGCGTTCAGCTCGATCCGCGCCATCTCCTCCCAGGTCAGGAAATCCCGCACCGTCACCGGCACGAAGCGGCGGCGGCGGCGTACGTCGCGCTCGATTCGGGTGCGCTCGGCCTCGGTCAGCGGCACGATGCGGCTGAAGGTCTCGAGCGTGGCCGCCACATCGGTGGTCTGTTCCGCGGTCAGCAGGGCGCGCCAGTTCAGCTGGTTGCCGGCGATGACCTGGCCGGTGCGGTCCAGCACGCGGCCGCGCGGCGGCGCCAGCAGCCGGGCCGAGAGGCGGTTCTCCTCGGCCAGGGTCGCATAGCGCTCCCCCTGGTCCACCTGCAGCCAGTGCAGCCGGTGCGCCAGGAAGCCCAGCAGCCCCATCTGCCCCAGGCCCAGCGCCAGGGCACGGCGGCTGAAGATGCCGCGGACCCGCTCCTCCTCCCTTTGTTTGCGGGACATGAATCTAGGCCCTCAGACGGCGGGCGGCGGCATCCGCCGCCCTGCCTTCGCGCCCTGCACTAGCAGGCTGGTGGCACGTCCTGTCTGGGCGCGGGCCGCATTCGCGGCCTCGGGCCGCGGAAGGGCGCGGCCCGCCTGCGGTGGGGGCAGGGTGTCGTGGGCAGGTCACGCCACCTCCTCCGCCTGCCGCATCACGCCATGGATGCGGCTGAGCACGAAGGCGAAGGGCGGGTACAGCCCGGCCGTCAGCACGGCCTGGTGCAACGCGGGGGCGAAGGCGGGCAGGCTCCAGGCCAGCAGGGCAGTCAGCAGCCAGCCCATCGCCGCGGTGCCGACCGCGAAGGTGCAGAAGGCCAGCCAGACGGCGAGGAAGGATTGCCGCACCAGGAAGCGCCGCCAGGCCACCGCCACCGCATGCGCCACCAGCAGCGTCACCACCCCGATGCCGAGCGGCGACATGGTCAGCAGGTCCTGCAGCAGCCCCAGCACGAACACCGCCGGCGGCGGCATGGCGCCGGGGCGGAAGACGGACCAGAAGACGATGCAGGGCAGCGCCGCCGCCGGCACCATCGCCGGCACCCCGGTCGGCCCCGCCGCCAGCACCATCAGCAGCACCGTGCTGAGCGAGGGGAACACCGCCCGCGCCAGGTCGTCGAGCTGCCGCAGCAGCCCGGGCGAGGGTTCCTTGCGGCCGACCATCAGGACCCGACGCGATGCAGCATGGGCGGGCGCTCAGCGCCGTGCCCGCGGCTCGGGGCGCGCGATCGCCTCCGGCGGCAGGATTCCGCCCAGGCCGAAATCGAACAGCCGCACCACGTCCAGCCGGTCGGTCCGCGCGAACAACTCCACCTCCGCCACCCCGCCCTCGGTCCAGCGCACCACGCCGACCGGCAGCCCGGCGGGGAACTCCACGCCCTCGGCGCTGGTCACCACGCGCTCGCCCTCCGCCGGGCGGCCGCCCTCGGACCAATGCTGCAGGCGCGGCCGGGCGCCGTTGGTGCCGACCATCATGGCGCGCAGGCGGCTGCCCTCGAGCGTCACGGGAAGGCGGCTGTTCATGTCGGTGGCCAGCAGCACGCGGGCGGACCGCGCGCCCACCTCCGTCACCCGCCCGGCGAAGCCACGCTCATCCAGCGCGATCTGGCCGCGGCGGACCTGGATCTCGGGCGGCACCGTCAGCAGCACGGCGCGGGCATAGACGCCGCCGCCATCGGCCACCACGCGGGCGGTGTGGAAGGCCGGCGCCCGTTCCGGCACGAAGTCCAACTGCCGCCGCAGCATCGCGTTCTCCGCCTCCAGCGACAGGGCGGCGGCCTGCCAGCGGCGCAGGCGCTCATTCTCCTCCACCAGGCGGGCATTCTCCTCCCGGAGTTCCAGCAGGTGGCCGAGTTCTGCCACGCCATCCCGCACCGCACGCGCCGGTTCGGCGAAGGCGGCGTAGAAGGGCGCCAGCGCATCGGCCAGCAGGATGCGCGCGCGTTCCGCCAGCAGGGTGTCCGCCTTGCCGAGCAGCATGGTGCCGAAGGCCGCGGCGATCAGCACCGGCAGGGACAGCCGCGCCAGGGCCTGGCGGAGCGGAATGCTCAGTCGGATCACGCCCGCCCCCTACCCCCTGGTCAGCCGCAGGCCCATCAGTACATCGAAGACAGGACGTGGCGAAGTCGCTTCATGTCCTCCAGCGCCCGCCCGGTGCCGAGCGCGACGCAGGACAGCGCATCCTCCGCCACCACAACCGGCAACCCCGTCGCGTCCCGCAGCACGCCGTCCAGCCGGTGCAGCAGCGCGCCGCCGCCGGTCAGAACGATGCCCTTGTCGACGATGTCGGCCGCGAGTTCCGGCGGCGTGTTCTCCAGCGCGACCCGCACCGCCTCGACGATCTGGATCACCGGCTCGTACAGGCTTTCCGAGATCTGCCGCTGGCTGACGATCACCTCGCGCGGCACGCCGTTCATCAGGTCGCGGCCCTTGACCTCCGTCAGCGGGCCTTCCTCGCCCTCCCAGGGCGGCGCGGCGGCGCCGATCTCCATCTTGATGCGCTCGGCGGTGCTCTCGCCGATCAGCAGGTTATGGTTGCGACGGATATAGGAGATGATGGCCTCGTCCATCTTGTCGCCGCCGACGCGCACGGACCGCGCATAGACGATGCCGCCGAGCGAGATCACCGCCACTTCCGTGGTGCCGCCACCGATATCCACCACCATGGACCCCGAGGGCTCCGTCACCGGCAGTCCGGCGCCGATCGCGGCGGCCATCGGTTCCTCGATCAGCAGCACCTTCCGCGCGCCCGCGCTTTCCGCGGATTCCTGGATCGCGCGGCGTTCCACGGCAGTGGAGCCGGAGGGGACGCAGACGATGATCAGCGGCGAGGCGAAGGAGCGCCGCTTGTGCACCTTGCGGATGAAATGCTTGATCATCTCCTCCGCCACCTCGAAATCGGCGATCACGCCATCCCGCAGCGGCCGGATGGCGGCGATGTTGCCGGGGGTGCGGCCGAGCATCAGCTTGGCCTCCTCGCCCACCGCCAGCACCTGCTTCTTGCCGCGATGGTCCGAGATGGCGACGACGGAGGGCTCGTTCAGAACGATGCCCCGCCCCTTCACATAGACCAGCGTGTTGGCGGTGCCGAGATCGATGGCCATGTCGGCCGAGAGGAAGCCGAACAGGCGGGAAAACATGCGGCCGGAACCTTCCTGAGGCGGGTTGGAACACCGCGCCATGCGGCCAGCCCCGACGGCCCGGTACTTGATCCGGTTCGGCGCGACCCGGGTCCGATGGTCCGGCGGGAGGCGTTCCGATACCCCTCCCCCGCCTCCCGCTCAAGTCCTGTTGATCGAAGGCGGCGCGCAATCCGAAATCGCAACGTCTCCTGCAACCGGACCGCTTACGCGACGTTATCGGGGGCAGGACGATGATTAAGGAGATTTCGCTGTGCGCAAGCTTACCATGGTGGTGCTGATGGCGGCCGGTCTGGCCGCCTGCGGCCAGAGCACGGGCGACCGTGCGGTGTCCGGCGGCCTGCTCGGGGCCGGCGCGGGTGCGGCGATCGGGTCGCTGAGCGGCAGTGCGGGAACCGGCGCCCTGCTCGGTGGCGCAGCGGGCGCGGCGGGCGGCGCGTTGACCAGCCCCGGCACGGTCAACCTCGGCCGTCCCGCCTGGCGCTGAGCGGCCAGCGCCGCCCCCCACCCGGCGCCCCGCCGAAGGCGTGGCCGTCATCCCTTGGCCCGGGATGGCGGCCTTTTCGTATCAGGTGCGCCGCCTTCAAATCAGCTGCGCCGCAGCCTTTTCCCTCAGCTGCGCCGCAGCCTTTTCCCTCAGCTGCGCCGCAGCCTTTTCCCTCAGCTGCGCCGCAGCATGCGCCGCAGCGCCGCCCGGCTCCCCGACAGCCCCTCCCCCCGCCCGGCCCGGGCCGGCTTGCGACGCACCTGCAACCGCGCCCCATCCGGCGCCCGCAGCAGTTGCAGGGTGCGGTCGTGGTAGACATCGAGGCCCGGCCGGTGGCCGATCGAGACCAGCGCGGTGCCCGCCAGTTCCTCCCGGAACAGGCGCATCATGGAATCCTGGTTCTCGTCATCCAGCGCCGCCGTCGCCTCGTCCAGGAAGACCCAGCGCGGCCGGTGCAGCAGCAGGCGGGCGAAGGCGAGGCGCTGCTGCTCACCCAGCGACAGCACACGGTCCCAGCGTTCCTCCTCATCCAGCCGCGCCGACAGGTGCGGCAGGGCGCAGCGTTCCAGCGCAGCCATCTGGTCGGCCCCGGGGAAGTCCCTGGGCAGCCCCGGGTAGCACAGCGCGGCGCGCAGCGTGCCGAGCGGCAGGTAGGGGCGCTGCGGCATGAACATCATGTGGGCGCGCGGCGGGATGCGGATCTGGCCGGCCCCCCAAGGCCACAGGCCGGCGATGGCACGGAACAGGGTGGATTTGCCGCTGCCGCTCTCGCCCACGATCAGCACGCGCTCCCCGGCCGCGATTTCGACATTGGCGTCCTGGATCACCACGTTGCCGTCGGAATGCGCCACCTGGAGGTCACGGAAGACCAGCCGCTCCGGCTCCTCGCCGGCGGGTTGCTCGGCGAGGTCGATCCGCGTCTGGCCGGCCATGGCCTCCGCCATGTCGAAGGTGTCCTCCAGATCCACCACGCGCTCCACATGGCTGCGCCAGTCGGCAAGCCGTGGAAAATTGTCGACGAACCAGTTCAGCCCGCGCGTCACCTCGAGGAAGGCGGAGCTGATCTGCATCAGCACGCCGAGCGTGATTGCGCCGGCGAAGTAGCGCGGGCTGGCCACCAGGATGGGGATGACGCCGACCGCCATGCCATAGGCGGAGGTCAGCCACATCAGGTTCCGCTCGCGCCCGTACAACTCCTTCATCACCGACACCACGCGACCGAAGGCGCGCTGCAGCCCGCGATCCTCGTCCGGCTCGCCGCGGATCAGGGCGATGCCCTCGCTGTTCTCCCGCATCCGGATCAGGGCGAAGCGATGGTCGCTCTCGGCCTCGTTGCGGCGGATGTTGATGGAGACCATCGGCCCGCCGATCACCAGCGTCAGCCCCGAACCCACCAGCGCATACAGCAGCGCCGCCCAGACCATGTAGCCGGGGATGTCGAACTCGGTGGCGCCGAAGGCCACGTGCAGCGGCCCCGACAGCGACCACAGGATGCCGAGGAAGGACGCCAGGGTCAGGATCGCACTCAGCAGCCCGATGGCCAGGTCCACCGCCATCGCGGTCGCCCAGCGGGTGTTCTCGCTGATCCGCTGGTCGGGGTTGTCCGCCGCCCCCGGCAGGAAGTTGAGCTGGTAGTGCCGGCCATGCTCCAGCCAGCGATTCTGCAGCCGGTGCACCAGCCAGCGGCGCCAGTTCAGCATCAGCGCCTGGCGTGCCCACAACTGCGCCACCGCGGCGAACATCGCGAGCACCAGCAGCAGGCTGAACATCCACATCTGGCCGAAGAAGGCCACGCGGTCGCGGTTTTCCAGCGCGTTGAAGAAATCCCGGTTCCACAGGTTGAACCGCACCTGCACGCCGATCTGGAACAGCGTCAGCCCGACCACCGCAAGCGTCAGCAGCCAGGCCTGCCGGCGATCCCCGGGCGAGGTGTAGTAGCCGCGCGCCAGGCGCCAGAAGCGGCGCATCAGGCCCTCCTGCGGCGGCTGGTCCGGGGCCGCAGGGATCTGGTCGGACATGGTGCCTCAGCGTGGTCCGGATGTGGTGGGGGAAGGCACCGGGCGCAGCGCGTCGGGCTGTTCGCCCAGCCGGTCCGCCACCAGGGCGCGCCCGGCCTCGCCCTCGAAGCCGCGGCCCTCCGCGGCGAGGCGTGCGCCGGGGCGCAGGAGGGCCGCGAACGGCTCGGCGCCGCCGGGCGGCAGGATCACCACCGTGCCATCCTCCAGCACGGCGCCGGCCAACTGGCCCTGTGGCGCGAAATAGGGGGACCGGACCGCGCCGGACGCCGAGATACGGGCCGCATCCGGGCGCGCGGCGCCGCCGAGGCGCCAGTAGAAGCGGTCCACCACGCCCGGCGTCGCATCCGGCGCCGCGGCGAAGGCCAGCATCGTGATGACCGGCGCCTGGCGGGCGCGGATGCCCCAGACCACCAGGGTCCGGCCGGGCGGGGCGGCGTCCCGCACCGCATCCGCGATGTCGGGTGGGAACACCACCTGCGGCCCCTGGCGGAACAGCAGGGCGTCGGTCTCCCCGGCCGGATTCACCAGGTAGCGCTCGACCGTGCCGGTGAAGGTCGGCAGCTGGGTCGGGTCGAACCAGAAGCTGGCCTGCGGCGGCGCGGCCGGCGGGGTCTGCGCCGCAGCCCCGACGGAGAGCGCCAGCATCAGGACCCAGATTGCCGCGCCCCGCATCGGCTCAGCCCCTGCGGAAGGCCCCGAAGATCAGGCTCAGCAGGAACAGCACGATGAAGATGATGAACAGGATCTGCGCGATGCCGGCGGAGGCCGAGGCGATGCCGCCGAAGCCGAACAGGCCGGCGACCAGCGCGACCACGAGAAAAACCAGCGCCCAGTACAACATGACGATCTCCGGCAGGTGACGATGCCGGAAGAACGCCGGCCTGCCGGGGTGGTTCCGGTCCCGATGCGAAATGGCAACGCTGCCCTCTCGCCCGGGCCGGTCGCTACACCGTGTCCAGGTGCACGCCGCGGGACACCGCCTGGTAGGTGGCGATCGCCAGCGTCGTTGGCTCGAACGGCTTGGTGATGATGAAGGCCGGCTCCAGGTCCTGCCCGGTCAGCAGCCGCTCCGGATAGGCCGTTACGAAGATCACCGGCGCCTGGTGGTGCTTGAGGATGCGCGCCACGGCGGAGGTGCCATCGCCGCCGGCGCCGAGGTTCACATCCGCAAGCACCAGGCTCGGCCGCTCCGCCTCCGCGATCGCCACCGCCTCGTCCTCGGTGGAGGCGATGCCCACCACCTCGTGCCCCGCCGCCTCGACCAGCTGTTGCAGGTCGAGCGCGATGATCGGCTCGTCCTCGATGATCAGCACGCGGGCCACGGCGCCGGCGCGCAGGCGGCTGCGGGCGGCCTCGATGTGGCGGGTCGCCTCCTCCACCGGCAGGCCCAGGACCAGCGCGGCGTGCTGGGTGTCCAATTCCTCGAGCGAAGTCAGCAGCAGCAGCATCCGTCCGGGGCGGCCGATGCCCGGTGAAGGCGCCTCCGGCGTCTCGCCGGCCATGCGGCAGATCGCCGCATACAGCGCGGTGCGGGCGACCAGCGGCCCCTCCCGCGCGCCGTCGACGGTCGGCACCCCGGCCCGCAGAGCCTGGCCGACCAGCCCGTCACCCTCCGCCTGGGAACCGGTAAGGGCCCGCGCGAAGCGGCGCGCATAGGGCAAGGCCCCGATCAGCGCGGCGCGGTCGATCTCGCTCATCGCCTTTTCATCTCCTGAATGAGCGGCGCGCGCTGCCGCTGGGCTCACAGGCTTGATATGCAGGGTCCCGTGGATGAACAAGACAAGCCCGGCGCCCAGCGCGCCGTGATCGCGCAGTTGTTGCCGGAACTGCGCGCCGCAGCCCGCATGCTCGCGCGATCGAGAGCCGAAGCCGACGATCTGGTGCAGGAAACCGTGCTTAGGATGCTGCGGGGGCTGCCCGGCTTCGTGGCGCCGCCGGAATTGGCGCATGACCCGCAGGCGGCGCTGCGGCCCTGGGGGCTCACCGTCCTGCGCAACACCTTCCGGGAGGGCTGGCGTCGCGCGCGGCGGGAACGCGACCACCTGGAGGCGAACCCGCCGGAGGAGGAAGCGCCGCGGCAGACCGACCAGGAAAGCGCGCATGAGGTGCGTGACCTCGCCCGCGCCGTCTCTCGCCTGCCGCCTTCGATGCGGGAGGCGTTGATGCTGGTCTGCGCCCGCGGGCTGAGCCATGAGGCGGCGGCGCAGATCTGCGGCGTGCCGGTGGGCACCATGAAGGCCCGGGTCTCGCGTGCGCGCCGGGCGCTTGCGAACGCTCTCGCTCCTGTGAACGCCTGACGTCTTCCCGGTGCAACCCTGCCTGCTGCCCGTTCATTCAGTCTGCATCGAGCATGGAGCGGACAATGCCCAACGAGTTCCACGGCCAGGTCATCGCACTTCTCCCCCGCCTGCGCGTCCAGGCGCTTGCCCTGACCCGCAACCGCGCGGCGGCTGACGACCTGGTCCAGGACGCCGTGGCCAATGCCCTGGCCGCGCAGAACAGCTTCACCCCCGGCACCAACTTCGCCGCCTGGATGCACCGCATCCTGCGCAACCGCTTCATCAGCACGCTGCGCAAGCAGCGCGAGACGACGGATATCGAGGATGTGCCGGCAGGCGCCTTCGCCGTCAGCGCCACGCATGAGGACCGCCTGATCCTGAAGGAATTGGGCAACGCCGTGAACCGCCTGCCCGCCGACCAGCGCGAGGCGCTGTTCATGGTGGTGCTGCAGGGCATGTCGTATGAGGATGTGGCGGAGGCGACCGGCTGCGCCGTCGGCACCGCGAAAAGCCGCGTCTTCCGGGCCCGCCGCCAGTTGCAGACCTGGCTGGCCGGGGAGGAATCCGCCGAGGCGACCACGGCCGAGGGCCGCGCCGCGCAGTTGCCGGGTGAGCCCGGTGGCCGGGTGGCGGGACGCAGCGTCGCCTCCGGCCGGACACGGACGATCTCGGGGGTTGGCGAACATCATCTACTGTCTTAAGTCGAAATGTCCGCGCCACTTCCCACATCCTGGACGGGAGGTCCGCGGCATCGGCAATGGACATGGACAGCAGCGACCGCAGCAAGCCACCGCAACCCCCGGGCGGGCCTACCTCGAAAGCTCGTAGGCCCAAGGGCAATGGCGTGACCGGGGACGCCTTCGATCTCTGGCTGCAGCGCGGGCTGCACCAGCTTTACGACGACGTCGCCTCCGAGCCGATCCCGGATGCGCTGCTGCGCCTGATCGAGGATGACCGGTCCCGCAAGGACAAGTGATCCGGCGCCTGCCGGCTGGCCTGCATGGTGACGTAGCCACCGCGGCACCATGAAAGCATGAGGGCCAGCAGTGCCGAGATGAACAGCAGCCGCGTGATGAATCGGCTCCGGACCCTTCCGCGACCCCAGGCCAGCCTGCGAGGCCGGTTGCTGTGCCTGCTGCTGATCGCCGCCTTTCCGGTGGTGCTCCTGGTACTGGCGGGCACCTATTCCAGCTACCAGGCGGCCCTGCGGCAGGCCAGGCTCGACCTCATCCTGGAACGCGACCTCGCCGTGGCCCTGGTCTCCGGCCGGCTCATGGCTGCCGATGCGACTTTACGCACCCTGGCCGCCACCTGGCCCGCCGGGTGGGATGGCTGCGGCGAAAGACTGGCCGCGGCGGCGCCGGACGGCGTGGAACTGGACGCCGGCTGCAATGATGCTGCCCTGGCCGGCGCTGCGCCCGTGCCGGCTTCAGGCACGGGTCCGCAGCTTCTCGTTTCCTCCGGCGGCGCCATCACCCTCAGGCGGGTGGTTCCAGCCGATCGCCGGGTCATCACAGCCAGGGTCGTGCCGCCGGCCCTGCCGGCTGGGTTGCTTGCCTGGCTCGTGGATGCGCAGAACCGGTCCTGGCCGATCGGCACGCAGGCGCCACGACTGAACGAAGCGCCTCCGGCGGCCGGCCTGGACGCCGCGACCACCACCGCCGCGGATGGAAGGTCGCTGATAGCGGCCCGCGGCATGCTCTCGGACCAGGCCTTCCTGGTCGTGGCGCGGCCGGCCGAGCCGATCCGCGCCGCCGCCCTCCTCGCCGCCTCCCGTCGCCTGGGGGAGGTCGCGGCGCTGCTGGCGCTCAGCATCCTGGCCGTGGTGCTCGGCGCCAACTACGCGGTGACCCGCCCGCTGTCCCGGCTGCGCCGCGCGGTCGCCGCCTGGCGCGGTGGCGGCAGTGCCTTCGAGGTTCCCGGCTCCGATGGCATGCCCGACGAGATCCGGGAGTTGTCCGACAGCTTCGCCGCCGGCGCCGCGGCCCTGGCGCAGCGCGAGCGCGACCTGCAGGCGGCCATCGAACGCGCGGAGATCCTGGCGGCCGAGGTGCATCACCGGGTCAAGAACAACCTCCAGATCGTCAGCAGCCTGCTGGCGCTCCAGGCGCAGCGCGTGACGGATGAGCAGGCGCGGGCGGAGTTCGAGGCGGCGCGGGACCGCATCGGCGCGCTGGCGACACTTCACCGGCACATGTACGCGCATCACGACCCGGAGGCGATCGACCTCGGTGCCTTCATCGAGGAACTCGGCGTGCAGCTGTTCGCCGCCATCGGCGACAAGCCCGGCCGCCGCATCGTGCTGGATGTGGCAGCACCCGAGCTGCGGATCTCTTCCGACCAGGCGGTTCCGCTGGCCCTGATCATCACGGAAGCGGTTTCCGCCGCGCTGAAGCAGGGTTTCCCGCCAGGCCAGGGCGGCCGCATCAGCATCCGCGTCGAGGCCGACGAACGCCGCGCCCGGCTCGCCATCGAGGACGACGGCGTGACGCCGCGGCCGGATGACCAGCTGCGCAACCTGCTGCTGCGCGGGCTGGCAAGGCAGCTGGGCGCGGAGTTGCAGCGGGAGGAGGCGGGGCTTTCGCTGGACTTCCCGCTGCGCCCGCCGACCCCGCGCCCGCCGCCTGCCGTCAGGCCGAAGCCGCCAACGCCGGATTCATCTCCCCCCCCATCTCCGCGGGCGCCGTCCGCGCCCGCTTGACCAGCAGCTTGTTCAGCGCGTGCACATAGGCGCGGGCGGAGGCGACGATGGTGTCGGTATCCGCCCCCTGCCCGTCCACCAGCTTTCCGGCTTCTTCCAGCCGGACCGTGACGCGGGCCTGGGCATCGGTGCCACCGGTGACCGACTGCACGGCATACAGCTTCAGGTTCACGTCATGCGGGAACGCCACGCGGAGCGCCGCGAAGGTCGCATCCACGCCGCCATCGCCGCCGGCCACGCCCTCCCGCGCCTCGCCATCCACGTCCAGCGCGATGGAGGCGATGGGGCGGGTGTGCATGCCGGTGGAGACGGACAGCCCGGTCAGCTTGATGCGGTCATGCGCGCGCACGACCTCGTCATCCACCAGCGCCACGATGTCCTCGTCGTAGACGACCTTCTTGCGGTCGGCGAGGTCCTTGAACCGCTTGAAGGCGTCGTTCATGGCGTTGTCGCCGACCTCGTAGCCCAGCGCCTTCAGCTTGTCCTTGAAGGCCGCGCGGCCTGAGTGCTTGCCCAGCACCAGCGACGACTTGGTCCACCCGACGCTCTCCGGCGTCATGATCTCATAGGTCGAGGAATCCTTCAGCATGCCGTCCTGGTGGATGCCGGATTCATGCGCGAAGGCGTTGCGGCCGACGATGGCCTTGTTCGGCTGCACGTCGAAGCCGGTGATGGTCGCCAGCAGGCGCGACGTCTTCAGGATGTTTCCCGAATTCACCCCGTTGGTCACGGCAATCGCGTCGTGGCGCGTGCGCAGCGCCATGACGATCTCCTCCAGGCTCGCATTGCCCGCGCGTTCGCCAATGCCGTTGATGGTGCATTCCACCTGGCGCACGCCGGCGCGGATCGCGGCGATGGTGTTGGCCACCGCCAGCCCCAGGTCGTTGTGGTTGTGCGTCGAGAAGATCACCCGGTCCGCCCCCGGCACCCGTTCGCGGACGGTGGAGAAGATGCGGTGCATGTCCTCCGGCACCGCGTAGCCCACCGTGTCCGGGATGTTGATGGTGGTGGCGCCGGCCTTGATGGCGGCCTCCACGCAGCGGCAGAGGAAGTCCATCTCGGTCCGCGTGCCGTCCTCGGCGGACCATTCCACGTCGTCCGTCGCGTTGCGCGCCATGGTGACGGAGGCGGTCACCATCTCCAGCACCGCCTCCGGCTCCATCCGCAGCTTGACGCGCATATGCAGCGGGCTGGTCGAGACGAAGGTGTGGATGCGGCCGCGCGCCGCCGGCTTGATGGCCTCGGCGGCGCGGGTGATGTCGCCCGGCGAGGTGCGCGCCAGGCCGCAGACCACCGGGCCGTCCTTGGCGAAGCGCTGCGCGATGGACTGCACACTTTCGAAGTCGCCGGGGCTGGCGATGGGGAAGCCGGCCTCCAGCACATCGGCGCCGAGTTCGGCCAGCGCCTCCGCCATGCGCAGCTTCTCCTCCAGGTTCATGGAGAAGCCGGGGGATTGCTCGCCGTCGCGCAGCGTGGTGTCGAAGATGATGACCCGGTCGGGGTCCATCGTCCCGAAGGACGGATGATTGATGGCCATGGGGGCGTTCCTTGACGAATTTCGTTGAGCCATGCGCGGAGGCAGCACTGCCCCCAGGGTCCCCTGAGCGATGACCGGCCGGTTCCCCTTCTAAAGGAGGCGGCCGGGCGTTACGCCCAGGGGTGGCTAAGTCGAAGGAGGAGGAGCGCGCGCGCCGAGGGGCCAGCCCGGAGGGCGGCATTCAGCTCGGTGCGGGCGGCGCGGGGCGTCATGGCTGGGCCGAGCCTAGCGAGGCCCTGCGCGCGCCGCAAGCGCTGGCGCATTTCCGGGTGCCGGGCCAGCATGTCGGCTGGCCGGGGAGTTCGTGAAAAATGTTCAAGGTGGTGCTGGGCCGGAAATTGCCGGAGGCCGGGATGGCGGTGTTCGCGGCGCGGCCGGATGTGGACCTGGTGGTGCTGGACAATCCGGATGTGGCGGCGTGGCACGCGGCGATCCGCGACGCCGATGGCACGCTGTGCTGGCTGGAGCGCATGGACCGCGCCGCCGTCGCCGCCGCACCACGGCTGCGCGTCGTCTCCCGCATCGGGGTCGGCTACGACACGGTGGAGGTGCCGGCCTGCACCGAGCGTGGCATCGCGGTGATGGTGGCCAATGGCTCCAACGACCTGTCGGTGGCCGAGCACGCGCTGATGCTGCTGCTGGCCGTGGCGCGGCGCGCCGTGGATATCGACCAGCATGTGAAGGGCGGCGGCTGGTGGCCGCCGGGCGGGCTGCGCATGGTGGACCTGGCGGGAAGGCGGGCGCTGGTGGTGGGCTATGGCCGCATCGGCACCCGCGTCGCCCGCTACCTCAAGGCCTTCCACATGGATGTGGCGGTGCTCGATCCCTTCTACTCGCCGCACCGCATCGTGGCGGACGGCTTCCGGGCCGCCCGGGACCTGCACGCGGCGCTGGCGGAGGCGGATGTGGTGAGCCTGCACTGCCCGCTGTCGCCCGCCACACACCACCTGATGGACCAGGCCGCCTTCGCCGCGATGAAGCCCGGCGGCATCCTGGTGAACACGGCGCGCGGCCCGGTGGTCAGCCAGGCGGCACTGGTGGAGGCGCTGCGATCCGGCCAGCTGATGGGCGCCGGGCTCGATGTGCTGGAGGTGGAACCGGCCGAGCCCGGCAACCCGCTGCTGTCCCTGCCCAACGTCGTCATCAGCCCTCATTCCGCCGCCAGCACGGCGGAGGGCATGGACCGCATGGCGCGGATCTCGGCGCAGAACATCCTGGACGTGCTGGATGGCCGCGCCGATCCCTCCATGATGGTGAACCCGGAGATCCTGCAGCGCGGCTGAGCGCCTCAGCCGCAGGCCAGGTTGCGCACCACGCCGTCCTCCACCACCCCGCCGACGCGATCGGGCCGGAAATCCCGCGTCGCCGGCTGGCCCGGCGCCAGCAGGCGGATGGTGCGGATGCCCGGCATGGCAGCGAGCGCCGTGCGCACCTCCGCCTCCGGCCGGCCCGAAAGCCCGGCGACCGCCGCGGCGTGTTCGGCGCAGCCGACCAGGGCCGGTGGCGGCAGCGCGCGGTCCGAGCGCAGCGGAATGGCCATCGGTGACTCGGCGCAACCGGCGGCGAGCAGCAGGGCCGCGAAGGCAAGGCGGGTCATGCGGGCGGGTGTTCCTTCCACCAGTGGCGGGCGATATCGGCCCGGCGCGCCACCCAGACCTCCTCGCGATGCTGCGCGACATGCGCCAGGAAGCGGTTGAGGGCGGCGGCGCGGCCAGGGCGGCCGACGATGCGGCAATGCAGGCCCACGGACATCATCTTCGGCGCGCCGGCCCGCCCCTCGGCCAGCAGCAGGTCGAAGGCGTCGGTCAGGTGCCGCTCGAAGCCATCCGGCCCGGCGAAGCCCGGCGGAACGGCGAACTTCATGTCGTTGTTGTCGAGCGTGTAGGGGATGACGAGGTGCGGCTTGCCTTCCGCGGTCACGTAGTGCGGCAGGTCGTCGTCATAGGCGTCGCTGTCGTACAGGAACCCGCCGTGGCGGGCGACGAGCGTGCGGGTGCGGGGCGAGATGCGGCCGGTGTACCAGCCGACCGGCGCCGTGCCGGTCAGGCGTTCAATGGTCTCGACGCAGCGGGCGATCTCGGCGGCCTCCGTCGCCTCGTCCACCTTGTGGTAGTCGATCCAGCGCCAGGCATGGGATGCGACCTCGTGCCCCGCCGCGGCGAAGGCGCGGGCGGCGTCCGGGTTCAATTCCAGCGCCCGGCCGACGCCATAGACCGTCAGCGGAAAATCCTGCGCGGCGAAGGCACGCAGCACGCGCCAGACCCCGGCCCGCGCGCCGTAGTCGAACTGGCTTTCCACCGTGCGGTTGCGCTCGCCGAGGACGGGCGAGCCGCCGGGCACCTCATGCAGATACAGTTCGCTGCCCGCATCGCCGTTCAGCACGGTGTTCTCGCCGCCCTCCTCGTAGTTGAGCACGAAGGACAGCGCGAGTTTCGCGCCGCCAGGCCAGCGCGGGTCGGGCGGCGTGGCGCCGTAGCCGGCGAAATCGCGGGGATAATCGGTGTCGGCGGCGAGCTTCGTCATGCGCCAAGGCTGCCGGCAGGCTGCGCCAGGGTCAATCGCGCCGGCGAACGGGTACTGCCACCTCGATCCGCCGCAGCGCCGGGATGGTCCAGGGCGGATCGTAGAACCAGGCGATGGGCGCGCCCTCCGCCACCCAGGCCGTGTCCTTCAGCGCGGCAAGCAGACGGGCCTTGGCATCCGCCACGCATTGCGGCGCGGTGCTGCCGGAAAAGCGCAGCACCGCGCAGGTCTCGGGCGGCACCTGCACGATCTGCACGCGCGGGTCGGCCGGCACGGGCGGTTCCTTCAGGGCGGCCGGCAGGAAGAAGCGGATGCGGTGGCCGGCCCGCGCCCTGGCCTGGTCGACCGGCGCGGTCATGGCGATGCGCGCGCGGGCCTGGTTGCCGCCGAAGATGTAGCGGGCCAGGCGGGAAAAGCCCTCGCTGCGGCTGGCGGTCTCATCGGCCGGCACCTCGGTCTCCGCGGCGAGGCGGACGGCGTAGCGGCGGATCTCGAGGCCGCGGGCGCGGTCCAGCACCTCGAAGGGCGGTTCCTCCGTCCCGGTGCGCACGCCGGCGACGGAGGCGACGCCCTGCGCCAAGGCGGTGGCACCGGCGGCAAGGCGTTCGAGCATGGCGAGACCCTCCGGACTGGCCCCTGGATGTGGCGCCGCCGCGCCGTCAGGCAACCGCGGCGAGGCCAGCGGCCGGGCTGGTCAACGGCAGGCCGGCCCGGCACAGCGCGGCGGCCGGCGCCATGCTGGCCTGCGCCAGGGCCACGACGGCCGCGCCACCGCTGAACGCCGCATCGGCGGCGGCGGCGACCAGCGCCGCGTAGCGGTCGGCATCGCCGGCGCGGAAGGTCCTCCAGGCGCCCTCGACCAGCCGCACCTCCAGCGTCGCGCCGTGGCGCGCGGCGGCCTCGGCGAACAGCGCCTCGGTCGGCGCCAGGGTGGTGTGGACGGCGCAGAGCGCCACGACAGGGCCGCCGCCGCGGCAGGCGGCGTCGGCCAGGGCGGCATCGACGCGCAGCACCGGGATGGCGGCGCGCGCCAGGGCAGCGGCCGGACCGAGGGTCGAGCAGGTCAGCAGGATGGCGTCGATGCCCGGCATGGCCAAGGCTTCGAGCGCGGCGGCGGTGCGGGCGGCGATGTCCGCCGTCATGCCGTCGGCGGCCTCGGCTTCTGCCAAAAGATCGTCGCGCAGGTGGTGGCGCAGCGTGAGGTTGGGCGGGCAGGCTTTGTCGAACAGGCGAAGATTTGTGGCGGCGGTGTGGAGGCAGGCGATGGTCTTCATGGCGCTTGCCCCCTCACCCAACCCTCTCCCCCAAATGGGGGAGAGGGCTTTCGGCTTAGTTCTTGGCCTTGTCGACCAGCTGGTTGGTCTTGATCCAGGGCATCATGCCGCGCAGCTTCTCGCCCACTTCCTCGATCGGGTGTTCGGCCAGGCGGCGGCGCGTCGCCTTGAAGCTGGCCTGGTTCACCTTGTTCTCCAGCATCCAGTCGCGGGCGAACTTGCCCGACTGGATGTCATTGAGAACGCGCTTCATCTCCTCCTTCGTCGCGGGCGTGATGATGCGCGGGCCGGTGACGTATTCGCCGTATTCGGCCGTGTTGCTGATCGAGTAGTTCATGTTGGCGATGCCGCCCTCATAGATCAGGTCGACGATCAGCTTCACCTCGTGCAGGCATTCGAAATACGCCATCTCGGGGGCGTAGCCGGCCTCGCACAGCGTCTCGAAGCCCGCCTTGATCAGTTCGACCAGGCCGCCGCAGAGCACCACCTGCTCGCCGAACAGGTCGGTCTCGCATTCCTCCTTGAAGGTCGTCTCGATCACGCCCGAGCGCCCGCCACCGATGGCGGAGGCGTAGGACAGCGCGATTTCCAGCGCGTTGCCCGAGGGGTTCTGGTGCACCGCCACCAGGCAGGGCACGCCGCCGCCCTTCTGGTATTCGCCGCGCACGGTGTGGCCGGGGCCCTTCGGCGCGATCATGAACACGTCGATGTCGGCACGCGGGTCGAGCAGGTTGAAATGCACGTTCAGGCCATGCGCGAAGGCCAGCGCCGCGCCGGGCTTCATGTTGGCGTGCAGGTGGTCGCGGTACAGGTCGCCCTGCAGTTCGTCCGGCGTCAGCACCATGACCACATCGGCCCACTTTGCCGCATCGGCCGGCGACATCACCTTGAAGCCGGCGGCTTCCGCCTTCTTCCAGGACCCGCCCGGACGCAGGCCGATGACCACGTCGGCCACGCCGCTGTCGCGCATGTTCTGGGCATGGGCATGGCCCTGGCTGCCGAAGCCGATGACCGCGACCTTCTTCGCCTTGATCAGATTCACATCCGCATCGCGGTCATAATACACACGCATCGTCGCAGCTTCCTTTGGATTGCCCCTGACTGGGGCCGCTATGCCCCGGTCAGGGGCGGTGATGCACCACTTCGTGGATGAAACCAAGCTTGCGCACCACGGGCGGGCTCAGCACGAAGGGGTAGAGGTCGGGCGTGCCCATGCTGCGGTTCATCGCGTTCATCGCGATGGTCAGCGGCGTCCAGGCGGAGAGGATCTCCTGCATCGAGGCGCGATAGGGGTTGAAGTCCAGGTCGGTCTCCAGCACCCCTTCCTTGTCCAGCTTTGGGCTGATCTTCATGCCGAAGCTGGCCGCCATTTCCAGGCTGTCCACCATGTGCAGGTAATGGGCGAAGCATTCCGCCCAATCCTCATGCGGATGCGCCGCGGCATAGGCCGAAATGAAGTCCCCGCGCCAATCGTCGTTGGGCGGCTTGGCGTAATGCGCCTGAAGCGCCGCGCCGTAGTCCGTGCTCTCGTCGTCGAACAGCGCCCGGAAATCCTCCGTGCGCCCGGTGCGGTCGATCAGCACGATGAAGTACCAATGCCCGACCTCATGCCGCATGTGGCCGAGCAGGGTCCGGAACGGCTCGTTCAGCCGGGTGCGGCGGGCCTCGCGCTCGGCATCGTCGGCCTCGGCGAGGGCGATGGTGATCAGCCCCTCGTCATGCCCGGTCATGGTCGGCGGCTGGCCATCGAGGTCGGCGAGGAAGGCGAAGCGCAGGTCCGGCCCCTCATGCGGCAGAGCGAGCCGGTCCAGCGTGTAGATCAGCCGGCGCTTGGCCGCTTCCATCCGTCGCCAGAGCGGCAGGTTCTCCGGCATGGACAGGTCCGGGACGATCTCGTTCAGCCGGCAGGCCGGGCAGTAGTCGGCCTCGTCCTCGTTCGGCAGCATCCAGTTGCAGGCGTCATGCGCCGCATTGGGGCAGGGCTTCCAGGGCTGGCCGTTGAACAGCGCATTGCCGTCCGCATCGAAGGCCGAAAGCCGCCCCGGCCCGGGCAGGAAGCCCAGCCGGGCGCCGCAATTCTCGCAGGCGGTGTTCTCGAAATGCAGCAGGTTGCTGCAGTTCTGGCAGGCGAAAAGGCGCATGGCATGGGCTCCGGGGTCGGTTCGCCCTGCGAACGGCGTGGAGGCCAGCAAAGTTTCAGACCGTGAGCGCGGAACTGCCCCGCACGATGGCGACCGCGCCCGTGCGGCTGACCTCGGCGAGCCCGATCGGGCGCATCAGCGCGCAGAAGGCGTCGATCTTCTCGGCGTTGCCGGTCATCTCGAAGACGAAGCTTTCCGTCGTGGCGTCCACCACCCGGGCCCGGAAGGCATCCGCCAGGCGCAGCGCCTCCACCCGCGTCTCGCCGCTGCCGACCACCTTGATCAGCGCCAGTTCGCGGACCAGATGCGGCCCGGCCAGCGAGAGGTCGGAGACCTTGTGTACCGGCACCAGCCGGTCGAGCTGCGCCTTGATCTGCTCGATCACCATCTCCGTGCCGGAGGTGACGATGGTGATGCGGGACAGCCGGCGGTCGGCATCGACCGGGGCGACGGTCAGGCTCTCGATGTTGTAGCCGCGGCCGGAGAACAGGCCGATGACGCGCGCGAGCACGCCGGCCTCGTTCTCCACCAGCACCGCGATGGTGGCGGAGCGGAATTTTCCAGAATCATCGGGCATCGGTTTCAGCAGTCCGGCAGGAGGTCAGGGAAGCGGCAGGCGTTTCAGACGAGGACCTTGCCCTCATCCGTCACGCCGGCGACGCCACCCTCCTGCCCCGGGCCGAGGATCATCTCGTTATGCGCGGCCCCCGAGGGGATCATCGGGAAGCAGTTCTCGTCCTTGGCCACGCAGATATCGGCGATCACCGGCCGGTCCACCGCCAGCATCTCCCGGATCACGTCGTCCAGCTGGTCGGCCGAGGTCGCGCGCAGGCCGACGCCGTGGAAGCTTTCCGCCAGCTTGACGAAATCGGGCAGCGCCGCGGAGTAGCTTTCGGAATAGCGGCCGCCATGCAGCAGTTCCTGCCACTGCCGCACCATGCCCATGTATTCGTTGTTCAGGATGAACACCTTCACGGGCAGGCGGTACTGCGCCAGCGTCGCCATCTCCTGGATGTTCATCAGGATGCTGGCTTCGCCGGCAATGTCGATGACCAGCGCATCCGGATGCGCGATCTGAACGCCCATCGCCGCCGGCAGGCCGTAGCCCATGGTGCCGAGGCCGCCCGAGGTCATCCAGCGGTTCGGCTTCTCGAAGCCGAAATACTGCGCCGCCCACATCTGGTGCTGGCCGACCTCGGTCGTGATGAAGGTCTCGCGTCCGGATTCGCGGGTGATCTCATACAGCCGCTTCACCGCATGCTGCGGCTTGATGATCTTGCCCTGCTGGACGTAGCGCAGGCAGTCCTTGCCGCGCCACTGGTCGATCTGGCGCCACCACTCGGCCAGCGCCTCCCGTTGCGGCGGCGCCTTGTCCTCGTTCCAGACCTGGATCATGGCGGCGATGATCTGCCCGGCATCGCCGACGATCGGCACGTCCACCTTGACGTTCTTGTTGATGCTGGACGGGTCGATGTCGGCGTGGATCTTCTTCGAACCCGGCGAGAAGTGCAGCAGGTTGCCCGTCACCCGGTCATCGAACCGCGCGCCCATGTTCAGCATGACGTCGCAGCCATGCATCACGAGGTTCGCCTCGTAGGTCCCGTGCATGCCGAGCATGCCGATGAACTGCGGATCCTGCGACGGGAAGGCGCCGAGGCCCATCAGCGTGTTGGTCACCGGGAAATTCGTCAGCCGGGCGAACTCGCCGAGCAGGCGCGACGCCTCCGGCCCCGAATTGATCACGCCGCCGCCGGCATAGATCACCGGCCGCTTGGCCTGCTTCATCAGTGCCACGGCCTTGCGCACCTGGCCCATGTCGGGCGCCGTCACCGGGCGGTAGGACCGGTGCGGCTGGGCGGCCGGCGGTGCCTCGGCATAGGGCGCCTTGGCGATCAGGATGTCCTTCGGCAGGTCGATCACCACCGGGCCGGGGCGGCCGCTGCGGGCGACATGGAAGGCCTCGTGCACCACCCGGGCGAGGTCCTCGGACCGCTTCACCAGGTAGTTGTGCTTGGTGGCGGGGCGCGTGATGCCGGTGGTGTCGGCTTCCTGGAAGGCGTCGTTGCCGATCAGGTGGGTCGGCACCTGGCCGGTCAGGCAGACCAGCGGGATGCTGTCCATCAGCGCATCCAGCAGGCCCGTCACCGCATTGGTGGCGCCGGGGCCGGAGGTGACCAGCACGCAGCCGACCTTGCCGGTGGAGCGCGCATAGCCTTCCGCCGCATGCACCGCGGCCTGTTCGTGGCGCACCAGGATGTGGCGGATGGCGTTCTGCTGGAAGATCGCGTCGTAGATCGGCAGCACGGCGCCGCCCGGATAGCCGAAGATGACCTCGACGCCCTGATCCTTCAGCGCCCGGAGTACGACTTCGGCGCCCGACATGGTCAGGGGCTGGGTCGCGGCGTGCTGGATGGTGGCGGACATGGGGCTGGGGGCTTTCCTGTGTCTGGCGGACAGGCGCTACCTAAGCCCGTTGCTGCGGCGCGTCAACGCCCGGATGAACAAACATCATAAATTCGGCCAGTGCGCGTTCCGAAAGTTGCGAAAGACCGCTGCTGCGCGCATGGATGCTATGCGTGAGGCTGGCGAGGGCGTGATGCCGGAACCAGGTCGCCTGCCGCTTGGTATATTGGCCGGTGTTCAGGATGGCGCGTTCGGAGGCTGCTTCCCGCGTCATCCCCCCCGCCAGATGCGCCAGCAGTTCCGGCACCCCATGCGCCCGCATCGCCGGCAGCGCCGGATCCAGACGCTGCGCGCCCAGCGCCCGCACCTCCTCCAGCGCCCCCTGCTCCAGCATTCCGTGCCAACGCCGGGCGATGGCGGCGCGCAGTGCATCGCGCGGCGGGTCGAGCAGGATGGCGGCGAAACGCCAGGGCGCCGGGCCGGTGGCGGAGGCCGCCTGCCATTGGCGCAGGCCCCTCCCCGTACCAGTTATCACCTCGAAAGCGCGTGACACGCGCTGGCCGTCAGAGGGGCGCAGCGTATCCGCGGTTTCGGGGTCGAGAGCGGCGAGGCGGGCGTGCAGCGCGGCCGGGCCTTCCTCGGCGAGCAGGCGGCGCGCCTCGGCGCGGGCGGCCTCCGGCACCGGCGGGATCTCGGACAGGCCCTCGGTGAGGGACAGGAAATACAGCCCGGTGCCGCCGCACAGGATCGGCACGCGGCCCGCTGCGCGCGCGCGGTCCATGGCGGCCAGCGCGGCGCCACGCCACCAGGCGACGGTGCCGGCCTCCGCAGCCTGGCGCACACCATACAGGGCGTGCGGTACGCGGGCTTCCTCGGCCGGCGTCGGGCGGGCGGTCAGGATGCGCAGCTCGGCATAGACCTGCATCGAATCGGCGTTGATGACCTCGCCGCCGATACGCTCCGCCAGCGCGAGGGCCAGTGCGCTTTTGCCACTCGCCGTCGGGCCGGCGACCAGGATGGCGGGCGGATGTTGCGCGGCCATCAGGCTGGTGGCACAGGGCGCGCCACATGCCCCATATCCTGACCCTGATCGCGGCCCCCGGCGGTCTCGACCCCGCCCTCCTCGCCCGCACCCGCGCCGCGCTGGCCGGCATCGGCGCAACGCCCGGCGCGCCGGACTGGCTTTCGGAGGGCGAGGCGGTGGACCTGCCCTTCGGCGACGCCCCCGCCGAACTCGCCGCCGCCGCCGCCCGCACGGCGCTCGGCGATGCGCCGGTGGACGCCATCGCGCAGCCCGCCGAGGGCCGCCGCAAGCGCCTGCTGGTCGCCGACATGGACAGCACCATCGTGACGTCCGAGACGCTGGACGAACTGGCCGCCTATGCCGGCCTGAAGAACGAGATCGCCACCATCACCCGGCGCTCGATGAATGGCGAGCTGGATTTTGCCCAGGCGCTGCATGAGCGGGTCGGCATGCTGCGCGGGCTCGATGTCGCGGCGCTGGAAGGCACCTGGGCGCAGACGGAGATGATGCCCGGCGCGGCAACGCTGGTGGCGACGATGCGGGCGCATGGCGCGGTGTGCTGCCTCGCATCCGGCGGCTTCACCTTCTTCACCGGGCGCGTGGCGGACAGGCTCGGCTTCGACCACCACGTCTCCAACACCCTGCTGATCAAGGACGGCAAGCTGACCGGCAAGGTGGCCGAGCCGGTGTTCGACCGCAACGCCAAGCTGGCCACGCTCACGCGGCTGGCGACGGAGAATGCGCTGCCGATGGCGGCGACGCTGGCGGTGGGGGATGGCGCCAACGACCTCGACATGATCGGCGCGGCGGGGCTTGGCATCGCCTATCATGCGAAGCCGGTCGTGGCGGCGGCGGCCCGGGCCAGGGTAGATCACAACGACCTGCTGGCGCTGCTGTTCGCCCAAGGCTATCGGCGCGGCGAGTTTCGCTGAGGGCCCCCTCACCCAACCCTCTCCCCCAGATGGGGGAGAGGGCTTTGGGGTCAGCCGGGGCTGCCGGTGGGGGCGGCGAGGCGCAGCGGCACCCAGCGCTGGCCCTGCGCGCTCTCGATCAGCAGCAGCGCCGTGGCGCGGTTCTGCCGGCGCAGGGTCGCGAGGCGTTCCTGCACCTCCTGCGGCGTGTTCACCCGCTCCTGCTGCACTTCCACGATCACGTCGCCGGGGCGCAACTCGCGCTCGGCGGCCGGGCTGCCGGGCGAGACTTCCGTGATCACCACGCCGCGGCTTTCCGGGCGCAGGCTGAACCGCTCCCGCGACTCGGGTGTGATCGGGCCGACGGTCAGGCCAAGGCCGGCGAGTTCCAGCGTCTGCGGGCGGGCTTCCGGGGCCGGGGTCGGCGCGCCGGCCGCGGCCTGGTCGCTCGGCAGTTCGGCGACGGTAACCGTCAGCGTGCGTTCGGCGCCGTCGCGCCAGACCACCACCGGCGCCTGGCTGCCCACGGCGGTATCGGCCACGATGCGCGGCAGGTTGCGCATCTCCCGCACCTCCTGCCCGTTGAAGCGCAGGATCACGTCGCCGGCCTGGATGCCGCCCTGCGCCGCCGGCGCATCCTCCTGAGCGCGCGCCACCAGGGCGCCGCGGGCGCCGCCGGTCAGGCCGAGGCTCTCGGCGATCTCGTCCGTCACCTGCTGGATGTTCACGCCGAGCCAGCCGCGCCGCACCCGGCCGACATCGCGCAGCTGCGCCGCGATGTTGCGCGCCAGGTTGGAGGGGATGGAGAAGCCGATGCCGATCGACCCGCCGGAGGGCGAGTAGATCGCGGTGTTGATGCCGATGACCTCGCCCGCCAGGTTGAACAGCGGGCCGCCGGAATTGCCGCGGTTGATGGCCGCATCGGTCTGGATGAAGTCGTCATACAGGCCCTGGCGGATGTCCCGCCCCCGCGCCGAGACGATGCCGGCCGAGACCGACCCGCCCAGGCCGAAGGGGTTGCCGATGGCCAGCACCCAGTCGCCGACCAGCGCCGTGTCGCTGTCGCCGAACGTGACGGCGGGCAGCGGGCGTTCCGGCCGCACCCGCAGCACGGCCACGTCCGTGCGGGGGTCGGCGCCGACCAGCTCGGCGCGCAGCGTGGTGTTGTCGGACAGCACCACGTTGATCTCGTCCGCGCCCTCGATGACGTGGTTGTTCGTCACGATGATGCCGGAGGCATCGATGATGAAGCCGGAGCCGAGCGACTGGCCGCGGCGGGCAGGCGGCTGCGGGCGGTTGGGCTGCGGCTGCGCGCCAGGCGGGCTGCCGTTCGGACGGTTGCGCTCCAGGAAATCCCGGAAAAATTCCTCGAAGGGGCTGCCGGGCGGCGCCTGCGGCACGTCGGGCGCGCCGGGGCGGCGCTGCGCCTGCGCCTGGGCGGCGGCCTGGCTGGTCTGGATGTTCACCACGGCCGGCAGCAGGCGCTGCGCCAGCGGGGCGAAGGAGGTGGGGGCGCCCGGCGGCGGAACCTGGGCCTGGGCCGGGGCGACGGGCAGTCCGGCAAGCGGCGCGGCCAGCGCCGCGACCATCAACAGGGGGGCAAAGCGCAATTGCGGCAACCTTCTTCGGAGGGGGATGGGCGCCTTCGCCCAATTCATGTCTCGCGGCGACAGAGATTGGCACGGCGTGCCACAAGCGGAAGCCCGCCTGTGCATGACGTCGACGTCACCCGGCGCCAACCATCATCCAGGCGAGGCCGGTGCCGATGACCGCGGCGACCAGCCCCCCGGTCCGCAGCCGCTGCTCGGGGGTGGCCGCGAGGCTGGCCAGCATGCGCTTCATGGCGCCGGGAAAAACCGCGTAGGCCAGGCCTTCCACCGCCAGCACCACGGCCACGCCCGCAAGAACGTGGCCGAGCTGCATGGTCGGCTACTGCTGCGGCGCGGCCGGTGCCGCTTCGGCGGCCGCGGTTGCCGGAGCAGCGGCCGCGGTTGCCGGTGCCGCGGCGGGTGCCGCGGCACGGGCCGGCTGCGGGCCGACGCTCGGCATGCTCTCCCGGAAGAAGCGGAAGAACTCGCTGTCCGGCGACAGCAGCAGGCGGGTCTCACCCTCGGAGAATGCCTCGCGATAGGCCTGCATGCTCCGGTAGAACTGGAAGAACTCCGGGTCCTGCTGGAACGCCTCGGCGAAGATGCGGATCGCGTCCTGCTCGCCCTGGCCGCGCAGGATGTCGGCCTGCGCCTGGGCTTCGGCCAGCAGCACGGTGCGCTCGCGGTCCGCGCCGGCGCGGATGCGGGTCGCTTCCTCCTGGCCGCGGGCGCGTTCCTCGGCGGCGACGCGCTGCCGTTCGGACTGCATGCGGGACAGGATGGCGTCGGTGTTCTGTTCCGGCAGGTCGGCTCGGCGGATGCGCACATCCTGCACCTCGATGCCGAAGGCCAGCATCTCCTCGTTCACCAGCCGCCGGATCTCGCCCATGATGCGGGCGCGGTCGGTGGACAGCACGGACAGCAGCGGCTCGTTTCCGAGCACCCGTCGCACGGCGGAGGTGACGACCGAGTTGATGCGGGCGCGGATGCCGACTTCCTGGGCGCCGACCGTCTGGTAGAAGCGCAGCGGGTCGGTGATGGAATAGCGTGTGAAGCTGTCCACGCTCAGCCGGCGCTGGTCGCCGAGGATGATCTCCTCCGCCGGCGCGTCGAAGTCCAGCAGGCGGCGGTCGAAGGCGATGACCGACTGCACGAAGGGGATCTTGGCATGCAGGCCCGGCGTCCGGATCACGCGGATCGGCTCGCCGAACTGGGTGATGAGCACCTGCTGGGTCTGGTGCACGGTGAACAGGGTTGAGGCGGCGACGACGAGGACGACCGCCATGGCGACGGCGGCTGCGATGGTCTTGTTCATCGGATCGCACCCCGCTGCGCGCCGGCACTGGGCTGCGATGGCTGCGAGCCCGGCTGTGCGCCCGGCTGGGCACCCTGCCTCGGCGGCTGGACCGCGGCGGCGCCGCGCGTGGCGTCACCCAGGTTCAACAGCGGCACCAGACCCTGCAGGCGGTCGTCGATCAGGATCTTCGGGTTGCGGCGCAGCACTTCCTCCATGGTCTCAAGGTAAAGCCGGCGCACCGTCACGTCCCGCGCTACCTGGTAGGCGGACAGCACCGAGAGGAAGCGCTGTGCCTCGCCTCGGGCGCGGGAGATCTGGCTTTCGCGGAAGCCCTCGGCTTCCTGCACCAGCCGCTGCGATTCACCGCGGGCGGCCGGGATGATGGCGTTGCGGTAGGATTCGGCCTCGTTGCGGGCGCGCTCGCGGTCGGCGCCGGCACGCTGCACGTCGATGAAGGCGTCGATCACGCGGGCCGGCGGCTGCGCGTTCTGCAGCTGCACCTGGGTGATTTCCACGCCCGCATTGTACTGGTCCATGATCGCCTGGGTGCCGCGACGCACCTCCTGCTCGATCTGGGCGCGCGCCTCGGTCAGCGCCGGCTGGATGGCGGTGCGGCCGATGACCTCTCGCATCACGCTCTCGGATGCCGACTTCACCGTCTGCTCCGGGTTGCGGGTGTTGAACAGGAACTCCCCGGCATCGCGGATGCGCCAGAACACGGCGAAGTCGATGTCGATGATGTTCTCGTCGCCGGTCAGCATCAGGCTTTCCTCCAGCACGTCGCGTGCCGGAATGGGCCGTGCCGCGGCGCCGGAATCGGCGGAGGCGCGGAAGCCGACATCGACCCGGTTGATGCGGGTGACGCGCGGCGTGGTGACGGATTCGACCGGCCAGGGCAGGTGGTAGTTCAGGCCGGGCTGCGTCGTCGCCGTATAGGCGCCGAAGCGGAGCACGATGCCCTGCTCGTCCGGCTGGACGCGATAGATGCCCGAGGCCAGCCAGGCGCCGACCAGCAGCAGCGCCAGCAGGCCGATCCCAGCTCCGCCCATGCCGCGCGGCAGCATGCGCCGGACGGTATCCTGTGCCTGCCGGATGACGTCATCGAGGTCCGGGCCACCGCCTCGCCCGCCGCCGCCACCCTGGCCTCCGCCAGAGGGCGGCTGCGGCTGCCCCCACGGCCCGCCCGGCCTGGGGTTGCCCCAGGGGCTGGGTCCGCCGTTGCTGTTCCACGCCATCGGGCTTTAGGCCTCCTCCAGACTTCGGCTCATCCTTTGCCACGCCCTGCCCCGCAAAGGGAGGGGTGCAGCGCCCGCGCCGACGGTCCATATGGTCCGGGTGTCGTCGGCCCGGCCTTGGTCGCGGCCAGGGCTGCAGGCTCGGTCTGAGGCGCGCGAACCGGCGCGCCAGGTACCGGCCGGCCGCCGCGATATCGTACGGAACAGGGGGTTTTTCAAGCGATGAGCGAGAGGCTGGAGCAGGCGGTGCGGGCCGCGCTGGCGCAGGTGCGCGACCCCGCCAGCGGCCGGGACGTGGTCAGCGCCGGCCTGGTGGACGGCCTGGCGGTGAAGGCCGGCATGGTGCAGTTCGCCATCCAGGTGCCGCGGGAGCGGGCGCGGGAGAGCGAGCCGCTGCGCGCCGCCGCCGAACGCGCGGTCGCCGCGGTGCCCGGCGTGCTGTCCGCCACCGTGGTGCTGACCGCGCACCGCGCGGAGCCGGCGAAGCCCGCCGAGCCCCCGCGCAAGGCCGCGGCCGGCGCGGCACAGCCGGGCCAGGGCCAGATGCTGCTGCCGCAGGTCGGCGCCATCGTCGCCGTCGCCTCCGGCAAGGGCGGCGTCGGCAAATCCACCACCGCCGTCAACATCGCGGTCGCGCTGGCGATGCAGGGGCTGCGGGTCGGGCTGCTGGATGCCGACATCTTCGGACCCTCCCTGCCGCAGATGCTCGGCACGCGGGAACGCCCGCGCACCGAGGGCAACCGCATCATCCCGCTGTCCCGCTGGGGCCTGAAGGCGATGTCGATCGGCTTCCTGGTCGAGGAGGAGACGCCGATGATCTGGCGCGGCCCGATGGTGATGGGCGCGCTGGAACAGCTGATGGGCCAGGTCGAATGGGGCGCGCTCGACATCATGATCGTCGACATGCCGCCCGGCACCGGCGATGCGCAGTTGACGATGAGCCAGCGCGTGCCGCTGGCCGGCGCCGTCATCGTCTCCACCCCGCAGGACGTGGCGCTGCTGGATGCAAGGCGCGGCGTGCGGATGTTCGAGAAGGTGGGGGTGAAGGTGCTCGGCGTGATCGAGAACATGTCCTTCTTCTGCTGCCCCAACTGCGGCCACCAGAGCGACATCTTCGGCCATGGCGGCGCGCGAGCGGAGGCGGCGCGGCTCGGCGTGGAATTCCTGGGCGAATTGCCGCTGAAGCTGGCGATCCGGGAGCTGGCCGATGCCGGCACGCCGATCGTGGCCGCGCGACCGGAGACCGACGAGGCCGCGACCTACCAGCGCATCGCCACCCGCCTTCGGGAAAAGCTGGCGGAGAATGCGGCGGCGGCCGAGGGGCCGCGGATCGTCATCGAGTAGACAGCAGCGCGTTGGTCTCGGCCGCGACCGGCATCGAAGGCGCGGCGCCGTGGCGGGTGCAGGACAGGGCGGCGGCCGCGGCGGCGCGGCGCATGGCCTCCGGCAGGGCGAGGCCGCGGTCCAGCCCGGCCGCCAGCACACCGCACCAGGTGTCGCCGGCGCCGGTGGTGTCCATGATGTCGACGCGGAAGGCGCGGGTGAATTCGGTGCCGGATGCCGTCGCGGCCTCCGCGCCCTCGACGCCGCGCGTCACCGCGACGTCGCAGCCGAGCAGGGCGCGCAGGGCGGTCGCGGTCGGCTCGACGCCGACCCGTCCGGCCAGCACCGCGGCCTCGTGCTGGTTCAGCACCAGCAGGCAAAGCTCCCGCAGCGCCGCCAACGGCAGGTCCCCCGGCGGCGCCAGGTTCAGGATGCAGCGCGCGCCGAGGCCGGCGGCGCGCCGGATCAGCAGCGCCACCTCCTCGGCCGGAACTTCCATCTGCAACAGCAGGATGACGCCGGGATGCAGCGCCGCATCCTCCACCTGCGCGGCGCGTGCTGCCAGGTTGGCGCCCGGGGCGACGGCGATCTGGTTCTGCCCGGCCCGGTCGACGCAGATGCTGGCGCAGCCGGTCGGCGCATCCACGGCCAGCAGGCGGCTGAGGTCGACCCCGGCGTCGCGCATCGCGCCGGTGGCGATGCCGGCCAGCCCATCCTCCCCGACGCAGCCGGCGAAGGCGACGCTGGCACCATCCCGTGCTGCCGCGACCGCCTGGTTGGCTCCCTTGCCGCCGGGCATCTGCTGGAACCCGTCGCCCAGAACGGTTTCGCCGGGGGCTGGCAGGGCGGGGACGGTGAAGATCAGGTCGGCATTGGCGGAACCGAAGACGAGGATGCTCATCCGGCGAACATACGCCCGGCGCGGGCGCGCTCATACAGCGTGCCGATCAGCGCCTCGAAGGCCGGGGCGACCTGGCGGGCGGGGCTCATGCGGCCATGCGTCGCGGCCTCGGCGATGCCGGCGTCGCGCCAATGGCCGGTGCCGATGACGCCCTGGAGGAAGCCCTGGGCGCGGTCGCAGGCCATGGCGAAGCGCGCCTCCGGCGTCTCGCCCCGCTCGAACTCCTCCCACAACGCCCGCAGCTTCGCGCCGAGGTCGGGCGGCAGCGTCGCGAAGACGATGTCGGCGGCGGCCTGCTCGCGGGCTGCCTGGGTCAGCAGGTGCGCCTCGTCATAGGCGAAGGTGTCGCCGGCCTCGATCTCCACCAGGTCGTGGGCGGCGATCATCGCCAGGGTGTGGCCGAGGTCGGGGGCATCCGGCATCTCGCCATGCAGCAGCACGGCGACGAGGGCGACGTTCCAGCAATGCTCGGCGGAGTTCTCGCGGCGGGAGGTGCCGTCCGGACGTGCCGTCTCGCCGCGGCGCTCGATGTGCTTCAGGCGGTCGGCGAGGGCCAGGAACGCGATCAGGGCGGCGGTGCGGTCGGCGTGCATGGGGATCTCCGTCATACGCCCGCCGTCCAGCGCCCCAGCAGGAAGCCGAACAGCACGGCGCCGCCCAGCAGCGCGAAGATCTCGCCGAACAGGGCGTGCGCCAGCGGCAGGCCGAGCGTCACGAGCCCGACCAGCAGCGCCACCTTCCACCACCGCGCCAGCCATTCCCGGCGCGGCGCAGCGGCCGCCTTGCCGCGCGGTCGGCCCGCCGGGCGCCCTGCCCCGCGCCGCGCCGCGGGGCTAGGCGGCACGGCCGAGCGTTTCCATCAACTCGCGCCACTCGCGCTTGGACAGGCCGGAGGCGGCCTGGTCCACCGCCTCCCCGGCCAGCATCCGCCGCAGGATGCCGAGCATCTGCGCGGACAGGGTGACGGCGCCCAGGCGGTAGTCGCGGAAGGCGGCGGCCGCGATCGGCACCCAGGCCTCGGCGCTGGCCATCATCGCGTCGGCATAGACGCGGATCTCGTATTGGGCATGGGCGTCTGCGCGCAGGGACAGGAAGCCGAACAAATTGTGGAGGTCGGTCTTCCAGTACCACTGGGTATAGGCGTTCAGGGTCAGGTTCATCCGCGCCAGCTCGCGCGCCAGGCCGGGGCGGCCGGGGTCGATCGGGGCGCCCTGCTCGTCCTCGTTCAGCATGTCGAGGTAATGGTCGTAGTTGCGGGTCGCATCCTCCCGCAGCAGGTCGAGCACGCGGGCGGCCTGGTCGCCCTCCAGCACCTCGCCGCGGCCCTGGCGATTGACGGCGGATTGCGCGGCCAAATTCTCGGCGGCGGGGATGTAGAACTCCCGGTCCAGGATGGAATACCGCGCGGAGTATTCGTTCACGTTTGCGGTGCGGTGGCGGATCCACTGGCGCGCGACGAAGATCGGCAGCTTCACGTGGTACTTGATCTCGCACATCTCGAAGGGGGTCGAGTGGCGGTGGCGCATGAGGTAGCGGATCAGGCCGCGATCCTCCGACACCGCCCGGGTGCCGCGGCCGTAGCTGACGCGGGCGGCCTGCACGATGGCGGCATCGTCGCCCATGTAGTCGACGACGCGGACGAAGCCGTGGTCGAGCACCGGCGTCGCGGTGAACAGCATGTCTTCCAGGGCGGGCACCGTGGGACGACGCGTCGCGTGGGCGGCCTCCCGCGCGGTATTGATCTCAAGCTGCTGTTCCGGCGTCAGGGCCATGCCCGAATCCTGTACGTAAAGGCTGGCTGTACTAGCCTACCCCGTCCCCGGCGGCACCCCCTACATTGAGCCACTGGATTTCGGCACGGGAAGCGCCTACATCCGTGCCGTCGCCTCGGCGACTATGGTGATAAACGCGATCTGGAATAATCGTTGCGGACCCGGGGGCAGTGCCCGGCGCCTCCACCAAACCCCGCCCTGGCGGGACCCATGGGGGCGAAACAGCTTCGACGCGCGTGGTAAAGAGGTCGTTTTTGCCCGGCATTGTACCGCCGTTATCGGGCTAATCTCCAAGTGCGAACGACAATAGCCGCGAGGCTTACGCACTCGCTGCCTGAATAAGGTAAGCGCGGTTCGGGGGGCACCGGGCAACAGAAGCCCCCCACTTTCCACACCTCGTCCTGCCTCCGCGGCCCTTCCGCAGGCGGCCCGGCCGGCTTATGCTCCGCGCAAAGGGATGCATGCATGAGCGACGACGCCCGCCCGGCCGAAAGCCTGATTCCATACGAACGCTGGACCGACGACGCGCTGCGCGACGTGGTGGCCCGCGCGCTCGAACTCGCCGCGACCACGGGCCTGCCGGGCGAACATCACTACTACATCACCTTCCGCACCGATCATCCCGGCACGCGCATCCCCGGCCACCTGAAGGCGCGCTACCCGCAGGAGATGACGGTGGTGCTGCAGCACCAGTATGAAGGCCTGGTGGTGGACCGCGCCGCGGGCACCTTCGCCGTTCGCCTGCATTTCGGCGGCGTGCCGGCACAGCTCCATGTGCCCTTCGCCGCCCTGACCGGCTTCGCCGACCCCGCCGTGCGCTATGGCCTGCGCTTCCAGCCGCTGATGGACCCGGTTGCCGTGGCCGAGGCACCCGACCCCGAGCCCGAGGCGACGCCCGCCGCACCGCCGGCCGAGGCGCCGGCCCAGGTGGTCAGCCTGGACGCCTTCCGGCGTCGCCCGGCGCGGGACTGAAGCCCGCACAACCACAACCGTTGGCCGCCGGGCGCGGCTGCGCTACCACCGCGCAGACCAATTCACGCCGCACCCTGGCCGGGTGACGGCGCCACGGAGAACCACCGTGACCGCACCGCTCGACCTCGATTCCCCCGTGATCGCGCCCACGCGCCCGTCCGGCTTCCGCTACAGCCCGATGTACCCGCTCGGCGAGGACGCGACGCCCTATCGCCGCCTGGACATCGCCGGCGTCAGCACCGCGACCTGCGATGGGCAGACGGTCCTGAAGGTGAAGCCGGAGGCGCTGGAGGCGCTGGCCTTCGCCGCCTGCCGTGACGTCTCCCACCTGCTGCGGCCGGCGCATCTGGGGCAGTTGGCCAAGATCCTGCAGGATCCGGAGGCCAGCCCGAACGACCGCTTCGTGGCGCTCGACCTGCTGAAGAACGCCAACATCGCCGCCGGCGGCGTGCTGCCGATGTGCCAGGACACCGGAACCGCCATCGTCTTCGGCAAGAAGGGCCAGCGCGTCTGGGTCGAGGGCGACGAGGAGGAGGCGCTGAGCTACGGCGTCCACCGCACCTACACCGAGACCAACCTGCGCTACTCACAGATGGCGCCGCTGACCATGTGGGAGGAGGTGAACACCGGCAACAACCTGCCCGTGGAATTCTCCATCATGGCGCAGCCCGGCGAGCACCACGCCGACGAGATGCACCTGATGTTCGTGCTCAAGGGCGGCGGCTCGGCCAACAAGACCTTCCTCTACCAGCAGACCCGCGCGGTGCTGAACAAGCCGAAGCTGCTGGCCTTCCTGGAAGACAAGATCAAGACGCTGGGGACGTCCGCCTGCCCGCCCTACCATTTGGCCATCGTCATCGGCGGCACCAGCGCGGAGGCGAACCTCAAGACGGTGAAGCTGGCCTCGACCAAGTGGCTGGACGCGCTGCCGACGGAAGGCAGCAAGGCCGGGCACGCCTTCCGCGACGTGGCCTTCGAGGCGGAGGTGCACAAGCTGACGCAGAACCTCGGCATCGGCGCGCAGTTCGGCGGCAAGTACTTCTGCCACGACGTGCGGGTGGTGCGGCTGCCGCGCCACGGCGCGTCCCTGCCGATCGGCATCGGCGTGTCCTGTTCCGCCGACCGCCAGATCAAGGCGAAGATCACGGCCGAAGGCGTGTTCCTGGAACAGCTCGAGCACGAACCCTCAAGATACCTGCCGGAGGCGACGGACGAGATCCTCGGAGGCAACGTGGTGCGGATCGACCTGAACCAGCCGATGGACGCGATCCGGGCGGAGCTGTCGAAGCATCCGGTGAAGACCCGCGTGTCCCTCACCGGCACCGTCGTGGTGGCGCGCGACATCGCCCATGCCAAGCTGCAGGAACGGCTGGACCGTGGGGAGGGACTTCCCGACTATCTGAAGAACCACCCTGTCTACTACGCAGGCCCCGCCAAGACCCCCGATGGCTACGCCACCGGCAGCTTCGGCCCGACCACTGCCGGGCGCATGGACAGCTATGTCGAGGCCTTCCAGAAGGCCGGCGGCAGCTTGGTGATGCTGGCCAAGGGCAACCGCAGCAAGGCCGTGCTGCGCGCCTGCCAATCCTACGGCGGCTTCTACCTGGGCAGCGTCGGCGGCCCGGCGGCACGGCTCGCGCAGGACTGCATCCGCAAGGTGGAAGTGCTGGAATACCCGGAACTCGGCATGGAAGCGGTATGGCGGATCGAGGTCGAGGACTTTCCCGCTTTCATCGTCGTGGATGACAAGGGCAACGACTTCTACGAGGGGCTGGAGTGATGGCACGTTCGCGCTTCTCCTCCGGCAGCCGCTTCGAGGAAGAGATCGGCTACTCCCGCGCCGTCATCGATGGCGACTGGATCTTCGTCTCCGGCACCACCGGCTATGACTACGCCACCATGACCATCGCCCCCGGCGTCGTCGAGCAGTGCGACCAGACCTTCCGCAACATCGAGGCGGCGCTGCGCCAGGCCGGCGGGCGGATCGATGACATCGTGCGGGCGAATTTCATCGTGCCGGACCGGGCCGACTGGCCGCTGTGCTGGCCCGTGGTGAAGAAATGGCTGGGCCGGGCGCGCCCCGCCTCCACCATGATCGTCGCCGGGCTGCAGGGGCCGGAAATGCGGATCGAGATCGAGGTGACGGCGCGGCTGCGTCGGCGCGAAGGGGACAAGTAGGCCAATGCGCTTCGCCGTCGACCGCCTGGACCACCTGGTCATCACCTGCGCCGATGTGGAGACCAGCGCCAACTGGTACCAGCGCGTGCTGGGCATGGAACGCGACAGCTTCGGCGAACCGCCGCGCATCGCACTGAAATTCGGCGGCCAGAAGATCAACCTGCGGCCGCGCGGCGCGACCCAGGCGGAGTGGTTCTCCTCCGTCGTCGCGGAACCCGGAACGCAGGATTTGTGCTTCGTCGTGACGGTGGCGGCGGAGGATATCGCGGAGCACCTGCGCGGCTGCGGCGTGACGGTGGAGCTTGGGCCGGTGGCCAAGCAGGGCGCGCTCGGGCCGATCAACTCGGTCTATTGCCGGGATCCGGACGGCAACCTGATCGAGATCTCGACCTACGGGGATGCCTACCGCGGCTGACGTGGCGCGCGGGACGGCCGCGGCGCGTCGTCCCGCACCGTACGGATGCAGATGCAGTCTCGCTGCGTGCGGCCGTCCGGGTGCGCGCTCGCGCCGCGCTCCGCCAACCCAGGGCGGTCATCTGTCTCATTTCCCATGTCGTACATGTGAATTGGCGCCCGGAAAGATCCGCGTCTAATTCCGCCTCCAGGTGCAACGTTCCATTCCAAAGGATGGCGAAGGCGGGAGACGGGTGCGATGGCGGTGATCAACGGGACTGCGGCGAGTCAACTTCTGAACGGGACGCCGGGGGACGACACGATCAACGGCCTCGGCGGCAACGACACGCTGCGGGGCGGTGACGGCAATGACACCTACGTCTTCAGTGGCGCGTTCGGCTCCGACCTGGTGCGCGACACCAGCGGCACGGACCAGATCCGCTTCACCGCCGACCACGGCCCGCAGGATTTCCGTCTCTTCCGCAACTTCAACCAACTCGTCATCGACCAGGTCAACGGCAGCAACCGCGTCACGCTCGAGAATTTCTTCTCGACCGGAGCCGGCATCGAGACCGTCGTCTTCGAGCGGACCGGGACAGTGTGGGACCTCCAGGGCGGGGTGTTCCTGTCCGTCGGCTACACCGGCACCTCAGGCGCGGATCTGCTTGAAGGCTCGGCCTTCGATGAGCGCTTCGTCGGCCTCGGCGGCAACGACAGGCTGCGTGGCGGCGACGGCAACGATGTCTACGTGTTCAGCGGCGCATTCGGGGCCGATGCGGTTCGCGACACCAGCGGCGTGGATGTGGTGGTCATCGGCGCCGACTTCAGCGAGCGTGACTTCCGCTTTGAGCGCAACTTCAACGATCTCGTGATGCGGCAGATCGGCGGCAGCAACTCGGTCACCTTCGACAACCAGTTCACGACGGGCTCGGGCATCGAATCGATTCTCTTCGCGCGTACCGGGACCGTCATCCAGCTTGACGGCGGCACGACCACCTTGATCCCCGGCTTCTTCGACTACGCCGGCTATCTCGCGGCCAACCCGGATGTGGCCGCCACCGGGCTCGACGCCTACCAGCACTACGACGCGTTCGGCTGGCGCGAGGGGCGGGATCCATCTGCGCAGTTCGATACGCGGCTTTACCTGCAGGCCAATCCGGACGTTGCCGCCGCAGGCATCAACCCGTTGGCCCATTTTCTGGCCAATGGCCAGGCCGAGGGTCGTCAGGCGGCCGACTCGTTCGGTCTAACCGTCAATGGATTCGACCGGACGTTCTATCTTCTCGCCAATCCCGATGTGGCTGCGGTAGGGATGGACCCGCTCGCGCACTACAGCCAGTTCGGCTGGCGAGAGGGGCGCGACCCGAATGCCATCTTCACCACGTCCTTCTACCGCAACGCCAACCCCGACGTGGCGACGGCTGACATCAACCCGCTCATGCACTACAATGCGTCAGGCTGGCGCGAGGGCCGCGATCCCTCTGCGGTCTTCAGCACCACGGCCTACCTCAACGCCAACCCGGATGTGCTCGCGGCCGGTATGCAGCCGATGGATCATTACATCAACAACGGCGTCTATGAGGGCCGGAGCCTCGGCAACGGCGCGACCGTCTGGATGCTCTGAGAGGCTGTCGCCCACGCCGCTCCCCTCCGGCGCGGATGCCCGGCATGACAATACGTGTAGGGCAACCAGCCCGCTTGCACCCCAACTGCCATAGCGGAGGTGCACCATGCACGATGCCTCGCTGACCGGGAGCGCGGCTCCCGGGCCCACCCGCACCGAAACCGACAGCCTCGGCACCATCGAGATCCCGGCCGACCGCCTCTGGGGCCCGCAGACGGAGCGCGCCCGCCTGCTGTTCCGCATCGGCTTCGAACGCTTCCCGCCCGGGCTGATCCGCGCCGTGGGCCTGCAGAAGCAGGCGGCGGCGGAGGCCAATGCCAGGCTCGGCGAATTGCCACCGGAGATTGCCGCTGCAATCGCCAAGGCGTCGGCCGAGGTCGCGGAGGGCCGGCACGACGCGGAGTTTCCGCTGCCGGTCTGGCAGACGGGGTCCGGCACCCAGACCAATATGAACGCCAACGAGGTGATCTCGAACCTCGCAAACCGGGCGCTGGGCCAGCCGCTCGGCCGCCGCCATCCCGTGCATCCGAACGACCACGTCAACCGCGGCCAATCCTCCAACGACAGCTTCCCGACGGTCATGCATGTGGCGGCGGCGGAGGCGGTGGCGGGGCGGTTGATCCCGGCGCTGGAAGTCCTGCACGCCAGCCTGGCGCGGCGCGCGACGGATTGGGCAGACATCATCAAGATCGGCCGCACCCACATGATGGATGCGGTGCCGGTCACGCTGGGCCAGGAAGCGGCGGCCTGGGCCCGGCAGGTGGAACTCGGCATTGCGCGCCTGCGGGACGCCCTGCCCCGCCTGATGCCCCTGGCGCAGGGCGGCACGGCTGCCGGCACCGGCCTCAACAGCCACCCGCAATTCGGCGAAGCCTTCGCGGCGCGCATGGCCGAGCTCACCGGATTGCCTTTTGCCCGGAACGAGAACCCCTTTGAGGGCATGGGCGCGCATGACGCGCTGGTGGAGCTTTCCGGCGTGCTCAACACCCTCGCCGTGTCCTTCAACAAGATCGGCAACGACGTGCGGCTGCTCGGCAGCGGGCCGCGCGCCGGCTTCGCCGAGCTGGTGATCCCGGCCGATGGCCTGTCCAGCAGCATCATGCCCGGCAAGACCAATCCGACGCAGTCGGAGGCGCTGACGATGGTGGCCGCCCAGGTCATGGGCAACCACGTCACCGTCACCATCGGCGGCGCGCAGGGGCACCTGGAGCTGAACGTCTTCAAGCCCGTCATCATCCAGGCGGTGCTGCAATCCGCCGGCCTGCTGGCGGATGTGGCGGAAAGCTTCGCCCACAACATGGTGGACAAGCTGGAGCCGAACCTGCCCAGGATCGCCGACAGCCTCGGCAAGTCGCTGATGCTGGTCACCGCGCTGAACCCGCGCATCGGCTACGACAAGGCGGTCGCCATCGCCAAGCTGGCCCTGGCCGAGGACATCACGCTGAGGGCCGCGGCGGCGCGGCTCGGCCATGTGTCGGAGGCGGATTTCGACCGCTGGGTACGGCCCGAGGACATGCTGCGGCCCGGCGGCACGCTTGAAGGCGGCGGGTGATACCGAACCCATTGATCGCAACCCGCGCCCGCCGAAGGCGGGCGAGCGGCCGAATGGCCGCCGCGCCAAGTGGCGCGCAGCCAAGCCGGCGAGTGAGGCGGTGATCGGTCACGATCAACGGGATCTGGTATGAGGCATCTGCGGAAGCGCTCGTTCCGGCTCGCCGGCCACCGCACCTCCGTGGCACTGGAGCCGGAATTCTGGGCGGCGCTGGAGGCCCTCGCGGCGGCGCGTGGCCTGAGCCTGGCGGCGCTGGTGGCGGGCGTCGATGCGGCGCGGCCGGACCCGGACCTGCCGCTGGCCAGCGCGCTGCGGGTGCAGGCGCTGCACGCGGCCCGGGCCGGCTGAGCGACGTCAGGCGCGGATCATCAGGGACCGGCCTGGACCAGCGGCGCCAGTCGCCGGCGCAGGCCGTTCGCTTCCTCCGGCGGCAAATGCGCGCAGAGCCGCTCGACCAGGTCCGGCATGTCCCGCGCCTGGCTGGCGGCCTTGCGCACCATCACCGGCGCGATCGGCCCGACGAAGAAGGCGAGCTGTTCCGCGATGCGCGCCGCCTGCGGGGCCGCAAGCTGGAACGCCGCAGGCGGCCTGATGCTGGCGGAGGGCAGATGGCCACCCAGGGTCGGCGGGGACGCCATGGCCCTGGAGACGATGCGCGTCGCCTCGGCATCCGGATCATCCTGCAACGCCTGGCGCAGCGCCTCGGTGAATTCCGGCGCGGAGCCGAAGCGCTGCGTCATGTCCTTCGCCAGGCCGCGCCCGAGAACCCGGCCGATGGCGGTGTCCGACAAATGCTGCAGGTCGGCCGGCTCCGGACCCGCCAGGCGCAGCAGCGTGGCGGACAGGCCGCCGCTGCCGAAGGGCGTCCGGCCGAGCAGGATCTCGTACAGGACGGCCGCGGCGGCAAACAGGTCCGCCCGATGGTCCACGCCCTGCCCAAGAACCTGCTCCGGCGCCATGTAGCCAGGCGAGCCGACCATGCCGCCGAACACGGTCATCGAGGAATCGCCGAGCCGCGCGATGCCGAAATCGGTGATCTTCACCGCGCCACGCGGCGTCAGCATGATGTTGGCCGGCTTGATGTCCCGATGCACCACGCCCGCCGCATGCGCCGCGCCGAGCCCGTCCAGCACCTCCAGCATCGAGCGCATCAGCCCCGGCCCGGTGCCCTCCCGCTCCACCGCCGGACGGCGGAGAAGGGCGGACAGGGTGCAGCCGGGGACATATTCCATGACGATGTAGGGCGCGTTCGGATCGTCGACGAAATCGTAGACATTGACGATGGTGGGGTGCGCGCATTGTGCCGCGGCGCGCACCTCCGTGCGGAAGCGCTGCAGGAATTCGTCGCGGGCGTCCGGCGCCATCAACTCGGCATTGATCACCTTCACCGCCACGGTGCGGTCGATCAGCGGGTCGATCGCACGATACACCCGGCCCATGGCGCCGGCACCCAGCAGTTCCACCGGCTGGTAGCGGCCGAAGGCGGCGGGCAGCGGGGCGGCGTCGCTCATGCGCGATCCCGCGGCATCAGGAGCCCAGCATCCTCACCGCCTGTTCCAGGCTGCGCCGCATGCGGGTGAAGGCGCGGCCGAGTTCGGCGATCTCGTCGCGGCCGGTGGCGGCGAACTCCTCCGTGCTCGCCTGGCCGAGGCTGACGGCGGAGGCGGTTCGGACCATGCGGTCGATCGGGCGCAGGATGACGACATGCAGCAGCAGGTTCAGCGCCAGCATCAGCCCGGCGAAGATCGCCAGCAGCACGGCCATCGCGCTGAGCAGGTTGGCATCGGCGCTGCGCAAGGCCGCGGCCATCGGCACGGAGACCAGCTGCGCGCCCACCGTCTCGTTCATCCGCCAGCCGAAGCCGTTGTTGCTGCCATATGCCGCGACCATGCGCGCGGGCGCCACATCCGGCGTGCTGTGGCAGGTCAGGCAGGCAGCGTCGCGGATGGTGATCGGGCGCGCCAGTGTCAGCACCCGGTTGCCGAGCACGTCACGCTCGCCGAGGGCTTCCGTCAGCGCCGGGTCGTTGCGGAAGCCGTTGATGAAGTCCGCCTCCCAATCCTGCGCCCGGTCGGCGGGATTGGTCGGGTTCAGCGCGGCTTCCTTGTAGGTGTAGTCCGGGTGTTCGGCGCGCACGGCGCGGAAATTGGTCTGCGCGGCGTAGGAGGGCACCGTCAGCGGCGCCACCCAATCCGTCCTCTCCCGCATCACCGCCGGCACGACTTCGCGGATGGTGTAGGTGCGCACGGCGTTGGCGGCGCTCATCATGATGCGGGCGTTCTGCACCACCTCCCGCCGCGCCTGGGTTGCGAATTGCTGCGACAGGAACAGCCAGGCGGCGGCGGCGGCGAGGGCAAAGACTCCCAGCAGGCCGAGATTCAACTTGGTACGGATGCCCATGTTGCGACACTGCACCCAGGCCGGCCGTTCGCCAAGGCCATCGGATCGCAAACGTGCGTTGCAACAACTGGAGTTCCGTCAGAACTTCAGCCCCATGGCGCGGACCATGGCGCTGTCTTCCTCGTAGAATTCGCGGGCATAGCGGCCGTAGCCATCGGCATCCGCATACATCATCGGCATGTTGTAGCGCTCCAGCACCGCGAGGTGTGCCGGGTCGTCCAGCGCCGCCTTGAAGGCATCGTGCAGCACCTGCGCCACCTCCGGGTCCAGGCCGCGTGGCGCAGCGAGGCCGTAGGGGGAGCTGTTGGCGATGTCGATGCCGGCCTCCCGCAGCGTCGGCGCCATGGCGAAGCGCGGCGGGCGCGCCTCGCCCCAGGTGGCCAGCAGGCGCAGGCGGCCATCCAGCACCAACTCGCCCCAGGAACTGCTCTCGGCCGAGACGTCGATCTGCCCGGCGAGCAGCGCCTGGATGTTGTCCGCGCCGCCGCGGAACGGCACATGCACCATCCGCACGCCGCCGGCCATCTGCGCGATGCGCTCCATCGTCACGTCCAGCGTGGCGACGCCGGGGGTGCCGTAGGTAAGCCTTCCCGGATTCGCACGCGCATGGTCGAGCAGCTCGGCCAGCGTCCGAAAGGGTGAATCGGCGCGGACGACGATGCCGAAGGTGTAGCCGACCAGCCGGATCACCCAGGTGAAGTCGGCCATGGGGTCATAGGTCGGCCGCGCCATCATCACCGGAATGCGGAAGATGGAATTCGGCATGACGGACAGCAGGTAGCCATCCGGCCGCGTGCCCTGCGCCAGCGCGGTTGCGCCCATGCTGCCGCCGGCGCCGGGGCGGTTCTCGATCACCACGGGCTGGCCGAGGCGGCGGGACGCACCCTCGCACAGAACGCGCATCTGGATGTCCGTGGTGCCGCCCGGCGGGAAGGGCACGATGACGCGGATCGGCCGGTCCGGGTATCGCGCCTGCCCGAGCGCCGGCGCCGCGACCGTGGCCACGCCCAGCCCCAGCGCGGCGCGCCGGCCCATTGCCGTGTTCGGCATCCCCCTTCCCCCCCCGTGTCAACTCGCCTCCGGCAGCCCCCCGGCCGCGACGACCACGCGCAGATGATGGTCGACATCGCCGAACAGCCCGCCGAGCATCGACAGCCTTTTGAAATAATGCCCTGCCTTGTACTCGTCCGTCACGGCGATTCCGCCGTGCAATTGCACGGCTTCCTTGCCGACTTGGTCGGCCAGCTTCGCGACCAGCGCCTTGGCGGCGGATAGCGCCACATGGCGCGCGGCCGGGTCGGGGTCCTGCACCATCATGGCGGCGTACATCGCCATGCTGCGGGCCTGTTCGGTCGCCACGAGCATGTCCGCGGCGCGGTGCTGCAACGCCTGGAAATTGCCGATGGCCTGGCCGAACTGGGTGCGCTGCTTCAGGTAGTCCACCGTCAGGTCGCGCAGCACCTCCATCGCACCCAGCGCCTCGGCGCAGATCGCCGCCTGCGCCTCGTCCACCACCTGCTCGATCAGCGGCAGCGCGCCGCCTTCCGGGCCGAGCAGCGCGTCGGCGGGCACCGACACATTTTCCAGCACCACCTCCGCCGCGCGCAGCCCGTCCTGCGTCGCATAGCCGCGGCGGGTGACGCCGGGCGTCGCGGGGTCCAGCAGGAACAGGCTGATGCCGTCGCGGTCCCGCCTGTTGCCGGCGGTGCGGGCGGAGACGATCAGGCGCCCCGCGCTGTCGCCATGCAGCACCACGCCCTTGGCGCCGTTCAGCACATAGCCTTCGCCGTCCCGCTTCGCCGTGGTGCCGACATCGAACAGGTCGTGCCGCGCCTGGCGTTCCTGATGCGCGAAGGCCAACGTCAGCGAGCCCTCCGCCACCAGCGGAACCATCGCCTCCCGCTGCGCCATGCTGCCGGCCCGCCGCAGCAGGCCGCCGCCGAGCACGACGGTGGCGAGGTAGGGCTCCACCACCAGGCCGCGGCCGAAATTCTCCAGCACGATCATGGTCTCGAGCGGCCCGCCGCCGAAGCCGCCATCGGCTTCCGCGAAGGGCAGGCCAAGCAGGCCCATCTCCGCGAATTTGGACCAGTTCGCCTCGGACCAGCCGCGCGGCTCCGCGCGATAGGTCTTGCGATGCTCGAAATCGTCATAGGCGTCCGAGACGAGGCGTCGGACGCTGTCGGACAGCATGCGCTGTTCGTCGGTCAGGTCGAAATCCATGAAACCCCACTCATGTCCAAGCCGCCGGCCCCCTCACCCAACCCTCTCCCCCGAGGGGGAGAGGGCTTCGCCTCAAAGTCCCAGGAAGGCCTTGGCGATGATGTTGCGCTGGATCTCGTTCGATCCGCCGTAGATCGACACCTTGCGGTAGTTGAAGAACAGCGGCGCCGCGGCATCCGCCCATTCCGGCCCGACGGAGGGCAGGTTCATCCCCTCCTCCTCCCGGTCCGGGCGCGGCATGGCGTAGGGGCCGGCGACATCGACCAGCAACTGCGTCGCCTGCTGCTGGATCTCGCTGCCCTTGATCTTGAGGATGGAGCTGGAGGGGTCCGGCTTGTCCGCAGCCCGGCTGCCCTGGGCGGCGACGACGCGCATCTGGGTGATCTCCAGCGCCTTCAACTCGATCTCGCTCCACGCCAGCCGGCGGCGGAAATCCGGATCGTCCCAGACCATCCCCTCCCCGGCCGGTGTTTCCTGCGCCAGGCGCTTCACCCGTGCCAGGCGTTCCTTGGTCATGCCGATGCGGGCGATGCCGATGCGCTCGTTGGACAGCAGGAACTTGGCGTAGTCCCAGCCCTTGTTCAGCTCGCCCACCAGGTTTTCCGCCGGCACGCGCACCTCGTCGAAGAACACCTCGTTCACCTCGTGCCCGCCATCGATGGTGATGATGGGGCGCAGCGTGATGCCGGGAGTCTTCATGTCGATCAGGATGAAGGAGATGCCGGCCTGCTTCTTCACCGTCGCATCGGTGCGCACCAGGCAGAAGATCCAGTCGGCGTATTGCCCGAGCGTGGTCCAGGTCTTCTGGCCGTTGACGATGAAGTGGTCGCCGTCCCGCTTCGCGGTGGTCTTCAGCGAGGCGAGGTCGGACCCCGCGCCCGGCTCCGAGAACCCCTGCGCCCACCAGATGTCGAGGTTCGCCGTCGGCGGCAGGAAGCGCTGCTTGTGCGCTTCGGAGCCGAAGGTGGCGATGACGGGGCCGACCATGTTGACGTTGAAGCCGAGCGGCTGCGGCACCGCGGCGGCCTGCAGTTCCTCGATGTAGATGTAGCGCTGCACCGGCGACCAATCCTGCCCACCCCACTGGATCGGCCAGTTCGGCACCGCCAGGCCCTTCGCGTGCAGGATGCGCTGGCTGGTGACGTAGTCCTCCCGGTTCAGGGCGCGCCCCTCGCTGACCTTGCGGCGGATGGCGAGCGGGATCTCGCTGCGGAAGAATTTGCGCAGCTCGTCGCGGAAGGCGATCTCGTCGGGCGTGTAGCGCAGGTCCATCGTTGATCTCCTAGGCCTTGGCCGCTTCTTCGTCGCGCAGCACGCTTGCCAGCAGCTTGCCGGCGGCGCTGCGTGGCAGGGTGTCGCGCAGTTCCAGCGCCGCCGGCATCTCGTGCCGGCCGATGCGGTCCGCCAGAAATGCGCGCAGATCGTCCAGCGTGAAGGGGGCCGCGCCGGGTTTCAGCGAACAGAAGGCCTTCGCCGCCTGGCCGCGGTAGTCGTCCGGCACGCCGATCACCACGCATTCGGCGACGGCGGGGTGTTCGTAGATCGCCTGTTCAATGGCGGCAGGATAGACGTTGAAGCCGCCCGACAGGATCATGTTCTTGCGACGGTCGACCAGGGTGAAGAAGCCCTGCGCATCCATCCAGCCGGTGTCGCCGGTCAGGAACCAGCCATCCGCGAAAGCCGTCGCGTTGTCCGCCGGGCGGTTCCAGTAGCCGGAGAAGACGTTGGGGCCGCGGATCGCGATCTCGCCGATCTCGCCCACCGGCATGCCACGGGTCGGCTCAGCCAGCGCCACGATGCGCATCTCGATCCCCGGCAGCGGCAGGCCGATGATGCCGGCACGCACCGGGCCGCCGGGCGGGATGCGCGTGCCGGCGGGGCAGGTTTCCGTCATCCCCCAGCCGCCGCCGATGCGCAGGCCCAGGATGCGCTCCACCCGCTGCTGCACCTCCTGCGGCATCGGCGCACCGCCGGAACTGCATTGCCGCAGCGAGGACAGGTCGCGCTGCTCGATGCCCGGGACGCCGGCGATTCCGATCCACATGGTCGGCACGCCGGAGAAGGTGGTGATGCGCAGCCGCTCCACCTCCTCCACCCACTGCGCCGCATCGAAGCGCATCCGCAGGTGGCACAGCGCGCCCTCCGCGAATTGCCGCAGCAGCACCGCCGTCAGCGCGAAGATGTGGAACAATGGCAGCAGCACCAGCACGCGCGCGGTGCCCTCGGGCAGCGAGGTGTTGTCGCGCCATGCCTTGTAGATGGAGACGGCGGTGGTCAGGTTGCCATGCGTCAGCATCGCGCCCTTCGGCGTGCCGGTGGTGCCGCCGGTATATTGCAGCAGCGCCAGATCATCCGGCGACAGGGCGGGCCAGGTGGCGGGCGGATCGGCCTCGGGCAGCGGCGCGAAATCATGCGCCGCATCCTCCCCGCCCCAGCGCGCTTCCGGCGCCAGCAGCACCTCCCGCACCGCGCCCTCGTCGCGCAACCAGGCCGCGTTGCTGACCAGCGCCGGCAGGCCGGTGGTGATCAGCAGCGTCGCGCCGGAATCCTGCGCCTTGTGCGCGAGTTCCCGCTTCGCATCGAGCGCCGAGAAATGCACCACCCGCGCCCCGGTGCGCAGCGCGGCGAAGAAGCACAGCGGGTGCCAGGGCGTGTTCGGCAGGTACAGCGCCACGCAATCGCCGCGCCCGATGCCGCGCGCCATCAGCCCCGCCGCGATACGGTCCGACAGGGCCCGCATCTGTGCGTAGCTCAGCACATGGCCGCGATATTCCAGCGCCGGCTTGTCTGTGAAACGCGCGCACACCTCGTCCAGGAAGCCCGGCAGCGTGCCGCGCGCGATCGGCGCGTCCCAACGGCATTCCGGCGGGTAGGAAGCCTCCCAGGCGTGCATCTCAGCCGGCCTTTAGGCCCGCGAAGCTGCCGCCCTCGGCGGCGAGGCGGGCCAGTAGCGGCGACGGCAGCAGGCTGTCGTCGCCGGTCTGCTGCGCGAACTCCGCCAGGCGCGCCACCACATGCAGCAGGCCGACGCTGTCCGCATAATGCATCGGCCCGCCGCGCCAGGCCGGCCAGTTGTAGCCATGCAGCCAGACCACATCGATGTCGCCCGGGCGCGCGGCGATGCCTTCCTCCAGGATTCGCGCGCCTTCGTTCACCATCGGCAGCACCAGGCGATCCAGGATTTCCGCCTGCCCGATCTCGCGCTGCTCGACGCCTTCCTGCGCGGCGACACGACGGATCAGCGCGGTGACCTCCGAGTCCGGCACGCCGGTGCGGGCGCCGTCCGGGTACAGATAGTACCCCTTCTGCGTCTTCTGGCCGAGCCGTTCCGCCTCCACCAGCGCATCCGCGACCGGCGCGCGCTTGCCCGTCGCACGGCGGATGCGCCAGCCGATGTCGAGGCCCGCGAGGTCGGACATCGCGAAGGGGCCCATCCGGAACCCGAAATCGACCAGCGCCTTGTCCACCTGCTCCGGCGTCGCGCCTTCCAGCAGCAGGCGCTCCGCCTGCTGCGTGCGGCGCGACAGCATGCGATTGCCGACGAAGCCGTAGCAGACGCCCACCACCACCGGCACTTTCGCGAGTTTGCGGCCGATCTCGGCGGCCGTCGCCAGCGCTTCCGGCGAGGTGTCCCGCCCCCGCACAACTTCCAGCAGCTTCATCACGTTGGCGGGAGAGAAGAAGTGCATCCCCAGCACGTCCTGCGGACGCGAAGTCGCAGCCGCCATCTCGTCGATGTCGAGGTAGGAGGTGTTGGTGGCCAGGATGGTGCCCGGCTTCGTGACGCGGTCGAGATGCGCGAAGACCTGCTTCTTCAGGCCCATCTCCTCGAACACCGCCTCGACCACCAGGTCGGCCTCGGCGGTGGCGTCCAGCCCCACCGCACCCTCGATCAGCGCCAGGCGTTCGTCGCGCTTCGCCGGCGCCAGGCTGCCGCGCTTGACGCTGCTCTCATAGGTGCCGCGGATGCGCTCCATGCCGCGGGCTAGCGCCGCCTCGTCGGTCTCGATCACCCGGACCGGGATGCCGGCATTGGCAAAGCACATGGCGATGCCGGCGCCCATCGTGCCGCTGCCGAGCACCGCGGCGCGCGCCACCGGCCGCGGCTGCGTGCCGGCGGGCAGGCCGGCGATGCGCGCCGCCTCGCGTTCCGCGAAGAACACGTGCCGCAGCGCCTTGCTGCGCGGGTCGTCGAGCAGGCGCAGGAAGGCCTCGCGCTCGAAGGCCACAGCCTCCGCGAAGGGCATCTCGAACGCCGCGCGGACGCAGGCGATGCAGTCGGCGACCTGCGGTTCCGTTGTCGCCCGCTTCGCCAGCGCGGCGGCTTCCTTCTCGAAATCCTCCCGCGAGCCGAGCCCCTCATCCCGCTGCGACACCGGCTTGGGCTTGGGCCGCCCGAGCCATTCGCGCGCCGCCGCCAGCAGGTCCCCGGCCACCACGGTATCGGCCAGGCCCGAGGCCACCGCGGCCTCCGCATCCAGTGGATCGCCGACAACCATCAGCCGCAGCGCCGCCGCGGCCCCCATCAGACGCGGCGCCCGCTGCGTGCCGCCGGAGCCCGGCAGCAGGCCCAGCTTCACTTCCGGCAGCCCGAGTTTCGCGCGCGGCCCGATCACCCGCCAGGAACAGGCCATCGCCACTTCGAGCCCGCCGCCCAGCGCCGCCGCCTGGATCGCCGCCACCACCGGTTTCGCCGCGCCATCCAGCGCCGCCACCAACTCCGCCAGCGTGGGTGAGGCCGGCGGCTTGCCGAATTCGGAAATGTCGGCGCCGGCGATGAAGGTGCGGCCCTCGGCCGCGATCACAAGCCCGCGAATGGCCGGGTCGGCCTCCGCCCGCTGCACCGCCCGAAACAGGCCGGCGCGCAGCGCGGCGGACAGAGCGTTGACGGGAGGGTTGCCGATGGTCGCCACCGCAACGCCATCCACCACATCGAACCGCACCGGATCGGCCATGCGCCTGTCCCCTCCACCTTTGCCGCATCCTGTCCGCCATCGCCACCGGATGGTCAAGGCGCGCCCGGCGGCTCGATTGACCCCCCGGAGCCCCCGCGCCTAGCCTCCGCGCGTCGCCAGAAGAACGACACGGAGGAACCAAAGCCATGCATCGCCGCTCACTGTTTCGAGCAGGGGCCGGGGTCATCTCGGCCGGGACCATGGGGGCCACGCTCGCCCGCCCTGCCCTCGCCCAGCCGGCCCGCGCCGCCACGCTGCGCTTCGTGCCACAGGCGAATTTGACGGCGCTGGACCCGATCTGGACCAGCGCCATCGTCACCCAGATGCACGGCTACCACGTGTTCGACACGCTCTACGCCATGGACGCGCAGTTGCGGCCCCAGCCGCAGATGGCGCAGGGACACGAGGTCTCGGCCGATGGCCGCGTGTGGCGCATCACGCTGCGGGACGGATTGCGCTTCCATGATGGCGAGCCGGTGCGCGCACGGGACTGCGCCGCCTCCCTCGCCCGCTGGTCGAAGCGCGACCCCTTCGGGCAGATCCTCGCGGCCTCGGTGGATGAATGGCGCGCGGCGGAGGACCGGGTGCTGGAGATCCGCCTGAAGCGGCCCTTCCCACTGCTGCTGGAGGCGCTGGCCAAGCCCGACGCCAACGTGCCCTTCATCATGCCGGAACGCCTGGCGACGACGGATGCCAGCACGCAGATCTCGGAGGTGATGGGCAGCGGCCCCTACCGTTTCGTGCCTGGCGAGTTCGTCTCCGGCAGCCGCGTGGTCTATGCGAAGAACGAAGCCTATGTGCCCCGCCAGGAACCGGCGAGCGGTGCCTCCGGCGGCAAGGTGGCGCATTTCCCGCGCATCGAGTGGCACATCCTGCCGGACCCCGCGACCGCCGCCGCGGCGTTGCAGGCCGGCGAGGTGGATTGGCTCGACCAGCCACTGTCCGACCTGATCCCGACCCTCGTGCGCAACCGCAACATCAAGGTGGAGGTGCTGAACGAGGCCGGCATCCTGTCCATCATGCGGCTGAACCATTTGCAGGCGCCCTTCAACAACCTGAAGGTGCGCCAGGCGGTGGCGCTGGCGGTGAACCAGGAGGACTACATGCGCTCGACGCTCGGCGACGACCGCAGCGTCTGGCGCACCTGCCGCAGCCTGTTCCCCTGCGGCACGCCCTACGGCGTCGAGGACCTGTCCGAGCTCAACGCGCCGCCGCGCAACCTGGACCGCGCCCGCGCGGCGCTGCAGGCCAGCGGCTACAACAACGAGAAGGTGGTGATCATCAGCCCCACCGACTTCCCGCTGATCGGTCCGCACGGCCATGTCACCGCGGATGCGCTGCGCCGCATCGGCTTCAACGTGGAGCTGGTGGAGACCGACTGGGGCACCGTGGTGCAGCGCCGCGTGCGGCAGGAGCCGGTGGAGCGCGGCGGCTGGTCCATCTTCCACACCTATGGCAGCTCGCTCGCCTACCTCAACCCGGCGGTGTCCTCGCTGGTGAAGGGACCGGGCGCGCAGGGCTGGTTCGGCTGGTATGACAGCCCACGCGCACAGGAGTTGGTGCAGAATTGGCTGGATGCGCCGGATGCGGCGCGGCAGCAGGCGCTGGCGAACGAGATCAACAAGCTGGCGCAGGATGACGTGGCGACCATCCCGCTCGGCCAGTTCACCATCCGCAGCGCCTGGCGCACCAATATCACCGGGCATGTGAAGGGCAGCATGCCCTACCCCTGGGGCGTGCGCCCGGTGTGACTTGAAAGCCCTCCCCCGCTTCGCGGGGGAGGGAGAAGGGTCACCCCGCCAGCGCCTGCTTCACCACCTCATTCACCAGCGCCGGGTTCCCCTTGCCCTGCATCGCCTTCATCGTCTGCCCGACGAAGAAGCCGAACAGCTTGTCCTTGCCGCTACGGTATTCCGCGACCTTGTCGGCGTTCTTCGCCATCACCTCCCGCACCACCGCCTCGATCGCGCCGGTGTCGGTCACCTGCTTCATGCCGCGTTCCTCGACGATGAGGCCGGGCGGCTTGCCGGTCTCCAGCATCGCCTCGAACACCAGCTTCGCCAGGCTGCCGGACAGCGTCTTGTCGGCGATCAGGTCGAGCAGCGCGCCGAGATTCTCGGCCGTCACCGGCGGGTCCGCCACGTCGCGCTTCATGCGGTTGAGCGCGGCGAAGAAATCGCCCGTCACCCAGTTCGCGGCGAGCTTGGCGTCGCGGCCGCGCGCCACGGTTTCGAAGAAGATCGCCGTCTCCTTCTCCAGCGTCAGCACATGCGCGTCGTAGGGCGTGAGGCCCATGGCGACGTAGCGCGCGCGCCGCGCATCCGGCAGTTCCGGCAGCGCCGCCTTCAGCGCTTCGACCCAATCCGATTCCAGCACCAGCGGGGGCAGGTCGGGTTCCGGGAAGTAGCGGTAGTCATGCGCATCCTCCTTGGACCGCATGGACCGCGTGATTCCACGGGATGTGTCGAACAGGCGGGTTTCCTGGAAGACTTCCTCGCCCGCCTCCCAAACCTCGATCTGCCGCCGCGCCTCGGCCTCCACCGCCTGCATGACGAAGCGGATCGAATTGACGTTCTTCACCTCGCAGCGCGTGCGAAAGCCCTCGCCGGCCTTGCGGACGGAGACGTTGACGTCGGCACGCATGGAGCCCTCGTCCATGTTGCCGTCGCAGGTGCCGAGGTAGCGCAGGATCTGCCGCACCTTGGTCAGGTAGGCGCCGGCTTCCTCCGGGCTCCGCATGTCGGGCTCGGAGACGATCTCCATCAGCGCGACGCCGGAGCGGTTCAGGTCGATGAACGACTTCGTCGCGTGCTGGTCATGCAGCGACTTGCCGGCATCCTGTTCCAGATGCAGCCGCGTGATGCCGATGGTCTTGGTCGCGCCATCGGCCAGCGTGATCTCGATGGCGCCCTCGCCGATGATCGGGTGCGCGAACTGGCTGATCTGGTAGCCCTGCGGCAGGTCGGCATAGAAGTAGTTCTTGCGGTCGAAGCGCGACCACAGGTTGACCTGCGCGTTCAGCCCGAGCCCGGTGCGCACCGCCTGCGCCACGCATTCGGCGTTGATGACGGGCAGCATGCCGGGGAAGCCCGCATCGATGAACGACACCTGGCTGTTCGGCGGCGCGCCGAACGCCGTGGCGGCGCCGGAAAACAGCTTCGCCTCGCTGATGACCTGGGCGTGGACCTCCAGGCCGATGACGAGTTCCCAGGGGCCCGTGCGGCCCTCGATCGTGTAGGTCACTTTGCAACTCCTCGCGGACAACCGAACACTATCCGCCTCTAAGCTAGCCTCGGCGCATGCGAGCACCCAATTGGGCAGCGCCGCCAGAAAGTAGAATTAGTAGAATCAGAGGCAGCGGCCAGCCGAAGAGGAGAAACGCGCCCCAAGAAGACCAACCCCAGACCTGCACGGCCGCGAGCCCCCCCAGAACGGCGCCGATCAGCGGAAAAAACCCAAGCGCAGATGCAATAAGGAAGCTGAGAAAGCCTGACATCTCCCAGTACAGTTGGATGCCGTCCATAATGGCAAGAAGCTGCACTACACCCATCGCAGAAAAGGAGATTTGGCCCAGCAGCGCAGCGCTTACGCCGACGGAGCCGAGCAGAGCCGACAGTGATTTCATTGCGCGCCATCCTCGATTTCGAGCGAGCTGACCGTAACTGATTTTGTTGCGTTATAGCAACATACATCACGCCCCCGCCCTCAACCGCGGCAACGCTGTGAAATCGGCCGCCCGTTCGAGCGCCGTCCCCACCGCGAACGCCGTCTCCTCGTCGAACGCCCGCCCGATCACCTGCAGCCCCAGCGGCAACCCCTGCGCGTCCAGCCCGGCCGGCACCGCAAGGCCCGGCAGCCCGGCCAAATTGGCCGTAACCGTGAAGATGTCGTTCAGGTACATCGCCACCGGGTCATCCTGCTTCTCGTCCATGCCGAAGGCGGCGCTCGGCGTCGCCGGTGTCACGATGGCGTCGACCTTGCCGAAGGCGTCCTCGAAGTCGCGGCGGATCAGCGCGCGCACCTTCTGCGCCTTCAGGTAGTAGGCGTCGTAGTAGCCGGCGCTCAGCACATAGGTGCCGATCATGATGCGCCGCCGCACCTCCGGCCCGAAGCCGGCGGCGCGCGTGCGTTCATACAGGTCGCGCAGGTCGGAGCCCGGCTCCACCACCCGCGTGCCGAACCGCACGCCGTCATACCGCGCGAGGTTGGAGGACGCCTCGGCCGGCGCCACGATGTAGTAGGTCGGCAGCGCATACTTCGTGTGCGGCAGGCTGATCTCGACGGTCTCGGCGCCGGCGTCGCGCAGCCAGGCGAGGCCCTGCTGCCACAGCGCCTCGATCTCCGGCGGCGTGCCGTCCATCCGGTATTCGCGCGGCACGCCGATCCGCAGCCCCTTCACGCCGCGCGCGCAGGCGCTCGCGAAGTCGGGCACGGCGACATCGGCGCTGGTCGAATCCTTCGCATCGAACCCGGCCATGGAGCGCAGCAGGATGGCGCAATCCTCCACCGTCCGCGCCACCGGCCCGGCCTGGTCGAGCGAGGACGCAAACGCCACGATGCCGAAGCGCGAACAGCGCCCATAGGTCGGCTTGATGCCGGCGATGCCGCAGAAGGCCGCCGGCTGGCGGATCGACCCACCCGTATCCGTGGCCGTCGCCCCCAGCGCCATCCGTGCCGCGACCGCCGCGGCGGACCCGCCGGAGGACCCGCCAGGGACAAGCCTTGTGTCGGGATCGTTCGCCCGCGACCAGGGGTTCTCCACCGGCCCGCTGGCGCTGGTCGTGTTGGACGACCCCATGGCGAATTCGTCGAGATTCGCCTTGCCGAGGAACACCGCGCCATCGTCCAGCAGCTTCTGGCTGACCGTGCTCTCATAGGGCGGCACGAAACTGCCGAGGATGTTGCTGCCCGCCGTGGTGCGCGTGCCCGCCGTGCAGAACAGGTCCTTGATGGCCAGCGGCACGCCGTCCAGCGCCCCCGCCCGGCCGGCCGCGCGACGTTCGTCGCTGGCCCTGGCCTGCGCCAGCGCCTTCTCCGCCGTCACCGTGATGAAGGCGTTGAGCCGCGGGTTCAGCGCCTCGATCGCCGCCAGATGCGCCTGGGTCAACTCGACACTGCTGATGCTGCCCTCGGCCAGCGCATCCAGCGCGCCGCGCAGCGTGAAATCGGTTGCGTTCATCACTCGACCACCTTCGGCACACCGAAATATTCGCCCTGCCGGTCCGGCGCATTCGCCAGCACGGCGTCCGCCTGGCCGCCATCCGTCACCACATCCGGCCGCAGCCGGGCCGAGACCTGCGCCACCGGCGAGCCGCCCGCCATCGGCTCCACGCCTTCGGTGTCCACGGCCTGCAATTGCTCGATCCAGCCGAGGATGCCGTTGATCTCGGCTTGCGCCTGGACGACCTCCGCCTCCTCCAGCCGGATGCGGGCGAGCGAGGCGATGCGCCGGATGGTGGCGGTATCGAGCGACATGTTTGGGAGATAATCCTTGATTGGCCTGGTTTGCCAGGATCGCGAGCGGGGAACATAACGGCCCCCATGCCCGTCATCAACATGCGCGACCTGCGCGCCGGCCTGCCCCGCCACGCCCGGCTGATCGGGCTCGATCCCGGCGCGCGGATCATCGGCGTCGCGCTGTCCGACGTCTCGCTGATGCTGGCTTCCCCCTACAAGGCCATCCCGCGCGGCAAGCTGGCCGCCAATGCGGCGGAAATTAGCGCCATCGCGCGGAAGGAAGGCGCCGGCGGGCTGGTGGCGGGGCTGCCGCTGTCCATGGATGGCAGCTTCGGCCCGGCGGCGCAGGCGGCGAAGGACTGGGCCATGGCCATCGCCGCGGCCACCGGCCTGCCGCTGGCGTTGTGGGACGAGCGGCTGTCCTCCGCGGCCGTCAATCGCATGATGATCGAGGCGGACCTGACCCGCGCCAAGCGCGCGAAGGCGGTTGATGCGGCGGCGGCGGCCTATATGCTCCAGGCCGCCCTGGATGCCTCCGCGCGGCAGGACGAAGGGGCGATTGAGACGCGGCGGTGAACGATAAATAATCTTAACCATTCCATCCGGCATTGCACTGATGTGGCCTCGGCAGCGCTTCCGGAACGGGGCGATGCCAGAGGGCATTTACCGGATGGCGAGGGTTTCAGGCGATGTCGGGCCCCCGCGACCGCCACCGACCTCATCACGGATTTCAGCCAGGCGGAGGCCGACCTCATCGATCTCGGCGGAATCGATGCCGATCCGCTGACCGCCGGCAACCAGGCCTTCACCGATCTCGGCACCGGCGCCTTCACCGGCGCTGTCGGCCAGCTTCGCCATGAAGGCGATGGCGCCGGCAATACGCTGGTCCTGGCCGATATCGATGGCGATGCCGTGGCGGACCTTGTGGTGCGGCTGAGCGGCACCCTGACGCTGACGACGAGCGACTTCATCCTTTAGTCGCCAGAAGTCGGGGATCATCACGCCACGCCAAGACGGCGCCCTGCCCAGCAAGATGGCCCGGACGGGTGGAAGACCCATCCGGGCCGGCGAAGGAATGCCATCATGTCCACCATTTCAGCCACCGGCCTTGCCGCCTTGCAGCAACGCCTGTCCACGCCCGCAGCGCCAAAGCTGGAAGCCGACTACGGCACCGGCGCGCATGAGGTCTGGGGCAGCGCGAAAGATATGGCAGAGGACACGCTGGGACGTCTCGAGAGCGTGGCGATGGACCTGGGCAACATCGTCGGTGCACAGGGCCATCTCATCATCAAGGATCGCGTGCGAGATGAGTTTGTCAGAACTCGTGGCGAGGTAGATGGCAATCGAATGGCTGACTTTTTCGAAGCCAGAGCACAACGAATCCTCACCAACGCCCCCACCATCCTGCAAGGCATCCCCGAACGCCTGGGCGCGCAGGTCCGCATCACCGGGGAGGTCTTCACCGAGAAGGAGGACGGCACCTACGCCCTCGGCACCTTCACCCTGGAAGCCTCCGGCCGCGGCATGGCCATGCGCCTCGACAGCGAAACCGGCCTGCAACTGAAGGAAGCCGGCGGGCGCTGGCAATCCGATGCCGGCAAGGCGCTCGCCATCCTCGCCCAGCTCCGCAACCAGCTCGATGTCCGCGCCACCGCCGACGCCTCCGCCGCCCTGGCTTTGCTCACCAACCCGCCACCGGGCAGCCTGTTGAATGAGGCGGCGTGACCGGAAGCTGAACACAGGCCTCGCGGCGGCCGTTTCGCCCCCCAGGCTTTCCTGCTATCCCGACCGTCATGCTCCCCTACCCCCATCGGCACCTGCTCGCCATCGAGGGCCTCGAGCCCCCCTACATCGCCGATCTGCTGGATCTGGCGGAAAACTACGCCCTGCTGAACCGCCAGGGGAAAACCCAGCGCGACCTGCTCAAGGGCCGCACGCTGATCAACCTGTTCTTCGAGGACAGCACCCGCACCCGCACCAGCTTCGAACTCGCCGGCAAGCGGCTGGGCGCCGACATCGTCAACATGTCCGTCTCAACCAGCTCGGTGAACAAGGGCGAGACGCTGCTGGATACCGCCGCCACGCTGAACGCCATGCACACCGACCTGCTGGTGATCCGCCACGGCCAGTCCGGCGCCCCGGCCCTGCTGGCCCAGAAGGTCGATGCCGCCGTCATCAACGCCGGCGACGGCACGCATGAACACCCGACCCAGGCGCTGCTGGACGCGCTGACCATCCGCCGCCGCAAGGGTAGCCTGGAGGGGCTGACCGTCGCCATCTGCGGCGACGTGCTGCATTCCCGCGTGGCGCGGTCCAACATCCACCTGCTGCTGGCGATGAACTCCCGCGTGCGCATCGTAGGCCCCCCCACCCTCATTCCGTCGGAGGCGGCGCGGCTGGGGGTGGAGGTGCATCATGACATGAAGCGGGGCCTGGCCGACGCCGACGTGGTGATGATGCTGCGCCTGCAGAAGGAACGCATGACCTCCGGCCTCGTGCCGTCCTCGCGCGAGTTCTTCCGCTTCTACGGCCTGGACGCGGAAAAGCTGGCCTTCGCCAAGCCGGATGCCATCGTCATGCACCCCGGCCCGATGAACCGCGGCGTCGAGATCGACAGCGCCATCGCCGACGACCCGGTGCGCAGCGTGATCGGCGAGCAGGTGGAGATGGGCGTGGCCTGCCGGATGGCGGTGCTGGACGTGCTGGCTCGCAACCAGCGGCGGAACATGTAGCGGGCTGCAAAGAGGCTCGCTTAGGTCGGTTAACGCGCTCCATATACGGCGCTCCCCCCCCTCACCCTGCCCTCTCCCCCCTGCGGGCGGAGAGGGTTCCGCCGCTACGGTCCCCGCACCGCCCGCGCATAGGCCGCCGGCGTCTCGATCAGCGCCCGCGCCGCCACCAGGTCATCCTCCCGCCCCTCCGCCGGCGGGCAGGCGTTGCGCAGCGCCGCCACTTCGCTCGCCAGCACCGGCGCCCGCGCCACGCGCTGGCGGGACAGGGCCACGGCCATCGGCGCTTCCCCGGCCCGCAACTGCGCCAGCCCTTGCGCCATCGCCTCCGGCCCCAGGCTGGTGCACAGCGCCGGCAGCACGCCGAGGCCCTGGATCGGCCAGCCCGCCGGTGCCAGCACGCGGGACCAGGTGACCATCAGCTCCGCCCCGTTCGGCAGTTGCGCCACCACCTGGATCAGCCCCTTGCCCTGCGTCGCGCTGCCCACCACCGCGGCCCGCCCGGACCCGGCCAGGGCCGCGGCGACGATCTCGGCCGAGGACGCGCTGCGGCCATCCACCAGCACCACCACCGGCCGGCCCTCCGCCAGGTCCTGCCCGCCGGCGAGGTAGCGCCGGTTGGCATCCGGGTGCCGGCCCTCCGTCCGCATCACCACGCCGGAGACCAGGAAAGCATCCGCCACCGCCACCGCCTGGCTCAGCAGCCCGCCCCGGTTGCCGCGCAGATCCAGCACCACGCCGCGCGGCGGGCGCTCGGCGAAATCATCGCGCAGCACCTGCGTCAGCCGGCGGTCGGTGACGGCGGAGAAGCCGGTGAGCCTGATGAACAGGATCTCGCCACGCCGTTCCGCCGTCACCGTCTCCGGCACCACCACCTCCCGCAGCAGGGTCACGGTGCGGCGGCGGCCGGCGCGGGACAGGGTCAGCGTCACCTCCGACCCTTCAGCCCCCTCCAGCAGCCGTGCCGCCAGCCCGGGATCGCGCGGGCCGAGCGCCCGACCGTCCACCGCCAGCAGGCGATCCCCCACCCGGATGCCGGCCAGCGCCGCGGGGCCATCCGGCGTGACGGCGACGATGGCGAGCGTGTTGCGCTGCGCGGCCACCCGCAGGCCGAGGCCGGATTGGCCGACGCGGCGTTCCCGCAGCCCGCGCGCTTCCTCGGCCGTGACGTAGCGGCTGTAGGGGTCGAGGTGGTTGAACAATTCGTCGAAGCCTGAGGCCAGCAGCCGTTCCGACCCGGCCCGCCGGATCGCCGGGGAGGCGCGCCAGGCGGCGGCGTAGAACTGCTCCAGCAGGCTGGCCACCGCCGTGCCGCGCCGGTCCGGAGGCCCCGGTTGCTGCAGCGGCGCCAGGGCGGCGGTGGCCAGCACCCGGTCGTCGTTCAGCAGCAGGATGCGGTCGGTGCGGATTTCCGCGTTGAGCCGGGGATCGAGCACGGCCAGCCCGCGCAGCGACCACAGCACCATGTTGGTCGGGCTGGCATCCTCCAGGTGGCGCTCCAGGATCAGGCCGTGGCTGGGGCGCAGAACCTCTCCCAACCCGCCCGGCCCCGCCTCCTGCGCCGAGGCCGCGCCGGCGAAGGCGATCAGCGCCGCCGCGAAACCCTGGCGGACCGCGTGCCACCACGAGCCCGTGGGTCGCCCTGCATCAGCGAGAACACCATGCCCCCGGTGCGCGGCGTCGCCTCGGACAGCCTCGCCTCGACCGCTTGGCCGAGCGAAAAGGTCAGACCTGTGCTGCGGCCGGACATCGTATGCCCGGCCTCGTCCAACTGCCATTTGTCGTCCGGCAAACTCGCGAGCGGGACAATTCCGCTGGCGCCGTTCTCCGGCAGGGTGACGAACAGGCCGTAGCGTGTCACCCCGGAAACCCGCGCATCAAAAACTTCTCCGACACGTGTTGCCATGAAAGCAGCAAGGTACCGGTCCACCGCGTCGCGCTCCGCCATGGCGGCCCGGCGTTCGGTCTGGGTGATGTGCTCGGCGGTGTCCGGAAACCGGGCCGTCTCGGCCGCCGCCAGGCCATCCCGGCCCAGTTCCAGTCCGCCGATCAGGGCACGGTGTACCAGCAGGTCCGAGTAACGCCGGATCGGGCTGGTGAAATGCGCATAGCGTGCCAGGGCCAAGCCGAAGTGGCCGATATTGTCCGGGCTGTATTCGGCCTGCGACTGGCCGCGCAGCACGGCCTCATGCACCAGCCGTTCCTCCGGCTTGTCCTGCACCGCCGCCAGGATGCCGCCGAAATCCCTGGGATGGATGCGGTCCCGCGCCGGCAGCTTCAGGCCGAGGCTTTCCAGGAACTGCCGCAGCCCTTCCAGCTTGGCGTCGGAGGGGCGGTCATGCACCCGGTACATGCAGGGCTGGCTGAGCCGTTCCAGCTCCTCCGCCGCGCAGACATTGGCGGCGACCATGAATTCCTCGATCAGCCGGTGCGAATCGAGCCGGGCCCGCGGCACCACGGCCTGGACCTGGCTTTCTTCGTCCAGCAGCACCCGGCGTTCCGGCACATCCAGCTCCAGCGTGCCGCGCCGGGCGCGGTCGGCCAGCAGCGCCTCGAAGGCGTCGTAGAGGTGGCCGAGCAGGTCGGCCGGAACGCCTTCCGGCACCTTGGCCTCGTCCTTCGCCGCCTGGACCTGTTCGTAGGTGAGGCGCGCCGCGGACCGCATCAGGCCGCGGCCGAAGCGGTGCCTGGATTTGCGGCCGGCGCGGTCGATGTGGAATTCGCAGAACAGGCAGCCGCGCGGTTCGTTCGGGCGCAGGCTGCACCAGCCATTGGACAGCGCCTCCGGCAGCATCGGCACGACCCGGTCAGGAAAGTACACGGAATTGCCGCGCGCCCAGGCCTCGCGGTCCAGCGCGCTGTCCGGCCTGACGTAATGCGCGACATCGGCGATGGCGACCAGGCAGCGCCAGCCATCCTCCTCCGGCTCGGCCCAGACGGCGTCGTCGAAGTCCCGCGCGTCCTCGCCGTCGATGGTCACCAGCGGAATCCCGGACAGGTCCTCCCGCCCGCGCTTCGTCACGCCCTTCGCCGCCTCGGCTTCCTCCAGCGCCTCGGCCGGGAAGACGTCCGGGATGCCGTGGGCGTGGATGCAGATGAGGGAGACGGAGCGTGCCTCCCCCATGCGGCCCAGCACCTCGATGATCCGGGCCGGGCGCGGGCCGAGGGCGTGATGAGAAGGCAGCGGCTCGGCCAGCACGATGTCGCCGGGCCTCGCGCCGCCCAGCTGGTCCAGCGGCACCCGCCAATCCGCCTTCTGGCGCCGGTCGGTCGGGATGATTCGGCCTTCCTCGAACACGCCGAGGATACGGGCCGGAGTTTCCCGGGTCAGCCGCTTGAAGGTGCGGCCCTCATACTTGTTGCCGCCGATGTACTTCAGCCGCGCCAGCACACGCTCGCCCGGTGCCAGCGCCGGCTGGCCGGCCGCCTCGCGCTGCATGAAGATGGCCGGCGGCGGGCCGAGGGCGCGGTCCCAGGACAGCGGCCGGGCGATCGGGTCGCCATCCGCATCGGTTCCGGTCATCTCGACCGGGGCCATGTCCGGCAGGCGGTCCGGCGCCGCCTGGCCCGCATCCTTCAGGCCGCGCAGCAACGCCCGCAGCGCCGGGCGCTGGTCGGTGGACAGGCCGAAATGCCGGGAGATCTCGGTCTTGCCGACCCGGCCGGGCGCGTCGCGGAGGAATTCGCGCAACTGCACCAGCGTCGGCAATGACGCCGGCGCCGCGCCGGTGGCGGGCTTCGGCACCGCCGGCTTCCTGCGCGCGGCGTGGCCCTTGAGCGGGGGACCGCGCCGCGGCATCTCAGCCCGCGGCCTTCTTGGCGGCCGGCTTCTTCGCCGGGGCCTTCTTCGGCGCCGCCTTCTTGGCCGCCGGCTTCTTCGCCACCGCCTTCTTGGCGGCTGGCTTCTTCGCGACCGGCTTCGCTGGCGCATCGTCGCCCGCCGGCTTCGCCGCCGCCTTGCGGGCCGGCGCCTTCGCCTTGGCGCCCTTCCTGCCCTTGTTCAGCGGCGGCAATTCCTTGCCCTTCTCCGCCAGCAGCTTCACCGCCTCGTCCAGCGTCACCGTGTCGAAATCCATGGTCTTCGGCATGGAGGCAACGCGGCTGCCATGCATGACGAAGGGCCCGAAGCGCCCGCGCCGCACATCGACATTGCCGCCGCTGGGATGATCGCCCAGCGCCCGGCCGCGCGGCTTCACATCGGCCAGCAGCGCCACCGCCCGATTGAGGCCGACCACCAGAACATCGTCATCCGGGTCCAGCGACTTGAACAACTGGCCCATCTTCAGATACGGACCGAAGCGCCCGATCGCGGCCGTGATCTCCTCATGCGTCTCCGGATGCACGCCAACGATTCGCGGCAGCGACAGCAGGGCGAGCGCCCGGTCCAGCGTCAGGCCCTCGGGGTCCATGCCCTTGGCCAGGCTGGCCCGCCGCGGCTTCACCTTCTTGCCCTTGGCGTCCAGCGTTTCCTCGCCGAGTTGCACATACAAGCCGTAGGGCCCGCGGCGCAGGCTGATGGCCTGGCCGGTCGCCGGGTCCGCGCCCAGGTCGCGCTGGCCTTCGTTGAACCCGGCCGCACCCTCCGCCTCGGCGCCTGGCGCCACCAGAGGCCGCGTGTAGCGGCATTCGGGATAGTTCGAGCAGCCGATGAAGGCGCCTGTCCGCCCCAGCCGCAGCCCGAGCCGCCCGCCGGAACAGGCCGGGCAGCCGCGCGGGTCCACGCCATCGGCGCGGGCGGGAAAGAAGTGCGGGCCGAGATCCTCGTCCAGCGCGTCGATCACGTCCGAGATCGTCAACTCGCTGGTGGCCGAGATGGCCTTGGAGAACTCCTCCCAGAAGGCGCGCATCACGGCGCGCCAGTCGGCCCGGCCGCCTGAGATGTCGTCCAGCTTTTCTTCCAGGCCCGCCGTGAAGCCGGTGTCCACGTAGCGCTCGAAGAAGGACATCAGGAAGGCCGTCACCAGCCGCCCCCGGTCTTCCGGCACCAGCCGGCGCTTGTCGATCTTCACATAGTCGCGGTCCTGCAACACCTGCAGGATCGAGGCATAGGTGGACGGCCGGCCGATGCCGAGTTCCTCCATCCGCTTCACCAGCGTCGCCTCGGAATAGCGCGGCGGCGGCTGGGTGAAGTGCTGGTTGGCGGCGACGGCGCCGGTCTTCACCGGATCCTTCTCGCGCATCGGCGGCAGCGTCCGGCTGTCGTCATCCGGCTCGGGCCCGGCCGTCGCGATGCCCGCACGCGCATCCGCCGCGCGGTCGTCCTCATCCTCCCGGTACAGGCGGAGGAAGCCGTCGAAGGCGATGACGGAGCCGGTGGCGCGCAGCTTCGTGCGGCCGGAGGGCTCCACCAGCTCCACCGCCGTCTGGTCCAGCTCGGCGGATTGCATCTGGCTCGCGACGGCGCGCTTCCAGATCAGCTCGTACAGGCGGCGCTGCCGCTCATCGAGGAAGCGGGCCACCTGCTCCGGCGTCCGGGTGACGTCGGTCGGCCGGATCGCCTCATGCGCTTCCTGCGCGTTCTTCGCCTTGGAGGAATACTCGCGCGGCGCGCCCGGCACGTAGTCCGGGCCGAAGGCCTCCTTCACATGGTCGCGGATGGCGAACATCGCCTCGCGCGCCATCTGCACGCCGTCGGTCCGCATATAGGTGATGAGGCCGACGGATTCGCCGCCGATATCGGCACCCTCATAAAGCTGCTGCGCCACCCGCATCGCAGCCTGCGCGCCCATGCCCAGCTTGCGCGAGGCTTCCATCTGGAGCGTCGAGGTGGTGAAGGGCGGCGGCGGATTTCGCCGGGTGCGCCGCTTCTCGACACTGGCGACGCTGAACTGGCCCGCCTCGACCGCCGCCTTGGCGGCCATGGCGATGGCCTCGTTCGGCAGGTCGAACTGTTCGAGTTTTCGGCCATCATGGTGCGTCAGCCGGGCAGTGAAGGGCGCGCCGGCCGGCGTGGCGAAGCGCCCCTCCACGGTCCAATATTCCCGCGCCCGGAACGCCTCGATCTCGGCTTCCCGCTCGCAGATCAGCCGCAGCGCGACGGACTGCACGCGGCCGGCGGAACGGCTGCCGGGCAGCTTGCGCCACAGCACGGGCGAAAGGTTGAAGCCCACCAGGTAGTCCAGCGCGCGGCGGGCCAGGTAGGCATCGATCAGCGGCGCGTCGAGCTCGCGCGGATGCGCCACCGCATATTGCACGGCGCGCTTGGTGATCTCGTTGAAGGTGATGCGGTGCACCTCGACGCCCTTCAGGACGCCGCGGCGGGCCAGCATGTCCTTCACATGCCAGGAAATCGCCTCTCCTTCCCGGTCCGGGTCGGTGGCGAGGTACAGGCGGCGGGCGCCCTTCAGCGACTTGGCGATGGCGGTGATCTGCCGGTCGCCCCGCTCATCCGCCTCCCAGTCCATGGCGAAGTCTTCCTCCGGCCGGACGCTGCCGTCCTTGGCGGGAAGGTCCCGGACATGGCCGAAGGAGGCGAGGACGGTGAAGTCGCCGCCCAGGTACTTGTTGATGGTCTTGGCCTTGGCCGGGCTTTCGACCACGACGACATCGGTCATTTCTGTCGGCTCGCCTTCACGCGCTTCGGGTGCTCGGACGGTCAGGTCACGGACCGCACCACCCTGTTGCCGGGCAGGGTTTCCACCAGCCCCGACAACTCCAGGTCAAGCAGGATCGCCTGGACGGATGGCGCAGATAGCTGGCAGCGGCGGACCAGATCGTCAACGGCAACCGGGACCGTGCCAATCAACTCGAGCAATTGTCCCGCGGATTCCGCCGGTGGCGGTGCCTCCGACGGGCTCTCGGCAGTGTTCCGGAACTCCGGGCGCATCGAGAACAGGGGAAGGTCGAGCGGCTGGGCCGGCAGGTTGGCCAGCACATCCTCCGCACCTTCGGTCAAATGCGCACCCTGTCTGATCAAATCATTGCCACCGCGGGCGCGCGGGTCCATCGGGTTGCCCGGCACCGCGAACAGCTCCCGCCCCGCCTCCAGCGCCAGGCGCGCGGTGATCAGGCTGCCGGAGCGTGGCGCTGCCTCCACCACCACCAGCCCCAGCACCAGCCCGGCGACGATGCGGTTGCGGCGGGGAAAGTGCCGGGCCATGGGCGCGGTGCCGAGTGGCGCCTCGCTGACCACGACGCCGCCCTCCGCCGCGATCCGGGCCTGCAAGGCCGTGTTCTCGGCCGGATAGGGCACGTCCAGCCCGCCGGCGACCACGGCGATGGTGCGGCCCTGGGCGCCGAGCGCGCCTTGGTGCGCGGCCGTGTCGATGCCGCGGGCAAGGCCGGAGGTCACGGCGATGCCGGCGGTACACAGCCCCGCCGCCAACTCCTCCGCCAGCCGTCGCCCGGCCGCGGAGGCCGCGCGGGCCCCGACCACGCCGACCTGGCGCCGCTTCAGCACGCCGGCATCGCCGAGCACGGCGAGCACCGGCGGTGGGTCCTCCAGCAGCGCCAGCAGCGGCGGGTAGCCGGGGCTGTCGAGGAACAGGAAGTCACCGCCCATGCGCGCCACCGCCTGCATCTCGCGCTCGGCTTCGGCCAGCGGCGGCGCGGTGAAGGCGCGGCCGCTGCGGGCGGCGTGGCCGGGCAGCGCGGCGAGCGCGGCGGCGGCGCTGCCATGGCGCTGGACCAGGCGGCGGAAATTGGCCGGGCCGATGCCTTCGGTGCGCGACAGGCGCAGCCGCGCCAGGGCCTCGGCGGGTGTCATCCAGCCATCTGCGAAGAAGCCCTCTCCCCCCCTGGGGGGGAGAGGGTTGGGTGAGGGGGCCCGTGCCGGACGCTGAGCCCGTGCAACGGGCCGCGGACCGCCGTCATGGCGATTTGCGTCCGATCCTTGGCTCGGTCCCCGCGATCAGCCGGCGGATATTGGCGTGGTGGCGGATGGCGATCAGCAGCGCGACGCCCAGGCAGAACCCCGCGAGCCGCCAATCCCCCGACAGCGCCGCCACCACCGGCGCCAGCGCGCAGACGGTCAGCGCACTGGCCGATGAGATGCGGGTCAGCGCCGCCATGGCGAGCCAGACGCCCAGCAGCAGCAGCCCGAGGCCGGGCTGCGCCGCCAGGATCACGCCCGCGCCGGTGGCCACGCCCTTGCCGCCCTTGAAGCCGAGCCAAACGGGGAAAGTGTGCCCCAGCAGCGCGGCGAAGCCGGCGACCAGCGCGGCATCCTCGCCCCAGATCCAGCGGGCCAGCAGCAGCGCCACCGCGCCCTTGGCCGCATCCAGCACCAGCGTCGCCGCCGCCAGCTTGCGGTTGCCGGTGCGCAGCACGTTGGTGGCGCCGATGCTGCCGGAGCCGATGGCGCGGACATCGCCGAGGCCCGCCGCCCGGGTCAGCAGCAGCCCATAGGGCACCGAGCCGAGCAGGTAGCCCAGCGCGGCCGCGAGGATCAGGGGCGTGGTCACCCGAACACCCGCTGGCCGGCCTTCCAGGTGCCGAGCGCGCGGCCCTCCAGCGCACGCCCGTCGAAGGGCGTGTTCTGCGCCTTGCCCGGCAGCTTCCCCGAGATCACCTGCCAGCCGCGCTCCAGGCTGAACAGCACCAGGTCGGCCGGCGCGCCCTTGCGCAGGCGTCCGGCCTCGATGCCGAGCAGCTTCGCGGGCCGGTCCGTCATCAGGCCGATGGCGGCCAGCAGCGGCAGCCGGCCGCCATGCACCTGCGCCAGGGTCACCGCCAGCAGCGTTGCCAGCCCGGCGCCGCCCGGCTCCGCCTGGGCGAAGGGCAGGCGCTTGTCGTCGGCGTCGTGCGGCTGGTGGTCGGAGGCGACGGCATCGACGGTGCCATCCGCCAGCGCCGCCACCACCGCCAGCCGGTCCGCCTCCGCCCGCAGCGGCGGGGACAGCTTGGCGTAGGTGCGGTATTCGCCGATCGCCGTCTCGTTCAGATCGAAATAGGGCGGCGCGGTGTCGCAGGTGACACGCAGGCCCTCCGCCTTGGCGCGCCGGATCGCCTCCAGCGCCGCGCCGGTGCTGACATGGGCGAAGTGGACATGGCCACCGGACAGCCGCGCGAGGCCGATGTCGCGCTCCACCATCATGCATTCGGCGGCGGGCGGGATGCCCGGCAGGCCCATGCGCGTGGCGCGCTCGCCTTCCGTCGCGGCGCCGCCGGCGGCGAGCGAGGCCTCCTCCGGATGCTGCACGATGAAGCTGCCGAAGGCGCGGGCGTAGGACAGCGCGAGCCGCATCAGCCGTGCGGGGCCGATGGCGCGACGGCCATCGGTGAAGGCGACCGCGCCCGCCTCCCGCAGCAGGCCGAATTCGGCCAGATCCTTGCCCAGGCACCCGCGCGTCGCCGCGCCATAGGGCAGGATGGTCAGGCTGGCGCCGGCCTGGCGTGCCAGGAAGGACACCAGCGCCGGGTCGTCGATGGCCGGGCTGGTATCCGGCAGGGCGCAGAGCGTGGTGATGCCGCCCGCCGCCGCGGCCAGGGCGGCGGAAGCAATGGTCTCCCGGTGTTCGCCGCCAGGCTCGCCCAAGGCAGCGCGCAGGTCGACCAGGCCGGGGGCGAGGCAGGCACCCTCCAGGTCGAGCACCTCCGCCCCCTCCGGCGTGCCGAGGTTCTGGCCGTGGTCGTGGATGCGGCCGTCCCGCACCAGCAGCGCGCCGGGCGCATCCAGCCCGGTCGCGGGGTCGAGCAGGCGGGAATTGAGGAGGAGGAGATCGCGCATGGATCGCCGTTATAACGGCAAGCCCGAGTCCCGCCATGGCCTGCCGCACGCCGCCGGGCCTATGGTCGCGCCGCACCTGCCGCATGAGGCCGCCATGATTTCCCGCCGCACCGCCCTCGCCCTCCCCGCAACCCTGCTGCCGCTCGCCGCGCATGCGCAGGCGGAGTGGCCGACGCGGCCGGTGCGCATCGTGGTGCCCTTCGCCGCCGGCGGCAGCACGGATGTCTCGACCCGGCTGCTGGCGCCGGGCATTCAGCAGGTCCTCGGGCAATCGGTGGTGATCGAGAATCGCGGCGGCGCCGGCGGCACCATCGGCTCGGATGCGGTGGCCAAGGGTCCGAAGGATGGCAGCGTGTTCCTGATGGGCACGATCTCCACCCATGTCCTGGCGGTGGGGCTGTACGGCGCCCGCCTGCCCTACGACCCGGAACGTGACTTCGTCGCGGTGGCTCCCACCGTGATGGTGCCGATCTGCATCACCGTGCACCCCTCCCTCGGCGTCACCGACCTGGCCGGGCTGATCGCCCTGCTGAAGGCCAATCCCGGCCGCACCGCCTATGGCACCGGCGGCGCCGGCGGGTCGGCGCATATCGGCGCGGTCGCCTTCCTCAACGCCATCGGGGCGGAGGCGACGCATGTGCCCTATCGCGGCAGCGCGCCGATGCTGACGGACATGCTGGCCGGCCAGGTTTCCCTCTGCTTCGACACGCCGGCGCTGATCGCCCCGCACCACGCCGCCGGCCGCCTGCGCTGCCTGGCGGTGGCGACGGCGGCGCGCTCCGGCCTGATGCCGGAGGTGCCGACGGCAGCGGAGGCCGGGCTGCCCGGCTACAAGGCCTATTCCTGGTTCGGCCTGTTCGCGCCGGCCGGCACCCCGGCGCCGATCGTGGCGCGGATGAACCAGGCGGTGCGGACCGCGCTGCTGGAACCGGCGACCGCGGCGCGGCTGGCCGAACAGGACCTGCCGCCGATCGCGGAGGGCAGCCCCGAGGCATTCGCCGCCTTCCTGAAGCGCGAGCTGGCCGAATGGGTGCCGCTGGTACGGGCCAGCGGAGCCACCGCGGATTGATGGCCCCTGGCCTGGCACCTTGACCCGGCCTCTTGACCCAGCCTCTTGACCTGGGCCGCCGCCGGACTACAACGCGTCCTTCGTGCCGAGTGGTCCGCAAAGTCCGCCCGCAACCGTTTTCTGAGCTGGAACCCGCCCGATGGCCAAGGCCAATACCATCCTGATCAAGCTGGTGAGCACGGCGGAGCCGTCCACGGGCTATTTCTACGTGACGAAGAAGAACACCCGGAACGCGACCGGCAAGCTCGAGATGAAGAAGTACGACCCGGTCGCCCGGAAGCACGTGCTGTTCCGCGAGTCGAAGATCAAGTAAGTCCGCCGGGGGCAGCGCCCCCCCGCGCCACGGCCTGAAGGCCGCGCCGGACCCTGCGTCCGGCGCGGCCTTTCGCCGTTTCAGCGGGCCACGCGCGTCGCGGCCTTGCCCTGGTCGGCGGAAGGCGGCCAGTCCGACGGCTCGGCGGCTTCCACCCGGTTGCGGCCGTTGTTCTTGCCGCGATACAGCGCCGCGTCGGCCGCACTCACCACGTCATCCGCCTGCGCGCCGATGCCGCCTGCGGCGACGCCGATGCTCATGGTGACGTTCATCGAAACGCCCTCCGCCACCATCGGCACATTGGCGATGGCCGCGCGCAGGCGTTCCGCCACCAGCATCCCGTCCTCCGTCGCGGCGCCGGACATCACCACCAGGAATTCCTCCCCGCCGTAGCGCGCCACCACATCGGCGGCGCGCAGATGCCCGCGGACGCGCTCCGCCACCTCCCGCAGCACCAGGTCGCCGGCGGCGTGGCCGTGGGTGTCGTTGACGGCCTTGAACTTGTCCACATCCATCAGCAGCACCGCGGCGCCGGAATTGCGCAGCACGCCTTCCAGGTGGCGGCGGACGTAGCGGCGGTTGCGCAACCCGGTCAGCGGGTCCGTCACCGCCATCTCCAGGCTGCGGTCGAGGTCGGCGCGCAGGCGTTCCTGGTAGCGCTTGCGGCGGATCTGGTTGCGGACGCGGGCGCGCAGCTCGTTGGGGTCGACCGGGCGGATGACGTGGTCGTTGGCGCCGAGGTCGAAGCCGCGCAGCACCAGGCCCTTCTGGCCATGATCGGCGACCAGCAGCACCGGCACGTCCCGCGTCGCCGCATGGGCGCGCAGCCGCGATGCAAGGCGCAGCGCATCGCCGCCATCCAGCGACAGGCTCAGCAGCACCACGTCGTGCAACCCGTCCTGCAGGATGTCCCAGGATTCGGACGGGTCGGCGCAATGCGCCACCTCGATCCCATCGGCCGCCAGCACCAGGCCCAGCGCCTCGGCCTCCGCCGCGTCCTCGTTCACGATCAGGGCGCGGGCGCCGGCGACGCTGGGGGACGGGCCGGGCGGCGGCTCGAAGCCCAGGTCGCGGGCGGTCTCGGCCCGCAGCCGCCAGGCGTCCAGCACCTGCTTCATCCGCAGCAGCGCCCGCAGGCGGGCGAACAGCGTGGCATCGTCCACCGGCTTCGACAGGAAGTCGTCCGCCCCGGCCTCCAGCCCGCGAACGCGCTCCGCCGGGTCGGTCAGCGCCGTGATCATCACCACCGGGATGTGCGCCGTGCTGTGCTGCGCCTTCAGCCGGCGGCAGACCTCGTAGCCATCCATGCCGGGCATCATGACATCGAGAAGAACGACGTCCGGCATCCAGCGTTGCACGGTCGTCAGCGCCTCCGGCCCCGAGGCGGCGATCGCCACCTCGTAGTACTCGTTCAGCAGCTTGATCTCCAGCAGCCGGAGGTTCGCTGCGATATCGTCGACGACGAGGATACGGGCGGTCATCGCGCGCAGGGTCCGGACGCGGCCATGGCGGCGCGGCAAGCACTACCCTGGCGAGGCGGCGGCATTCCGGCTACACGCATTTCGTTGGCCTGATGCATACGGTCACAAATCTGTCAAGGAGAAATCTGTGTCAGACATCACGAGAAGCGACGCGGCCCCCGATGCGTCGCCGGGCGAGCATCGCCAGGTCGCCAATGCCGGCCTGTTCTTCAAGCGCTGGCTCGCCAACCCGTTGCAGATGGGGTCCATCATCCCGTCCTCCGACACCCTGTGCCGGCGCATCGCGGCCCTGGTGCAGCGGAAGGAGGACGAGGTGGTGGTGGAGCTCGGCGCCGGAACCGGCGTCATCTCCCGCGCCCTGCTCGCCGCCGGCGTGCCGGCGGAGAAGCTGGTGGTGGTGGAGATCGTGCGCGACATGGCCGACCACCTGCGCGCCGCGCTGCCGGGCGTGAACGTGATCTGCGGCGATGCCTTCGAACTGGCGAAGGCGCTGCCCGAATCGATGCATGGCAAGGTCGGCACCGCGATCTGCGGCATTCCCCTGGTGATGCTGCCCCGGGCGGACCAGCAGCGGTTCATCGCGGCGGTCGAGGCCGTGGCCCCCGGCAAGGGATTTCTCCTGTACACCTACTGCATTACCTCGCCGCTGCCCTATCGTGCGCTTGGCCTCAGCGCGAAGCGGGAGGTCTGGACCCCCCTCAACTTCCCACCGGCCAGCGTCTGGCGTTACCAGCCTGCCCGGTAGTTCGCCGCGCCGCAACGCCTGACGCAAGCCAGACGTCACTCGCAGACGTAAGTTTACGGTTCATGTGACGGAGAGGCAGCGGATTCAACCGCTGCTGAGGGCAACCTCCGAGCCGTCCGGGCGGCTGATCCGCGCCACCAGGCGCGGATGGCCACTGCGACGCAGCTTCAGCGCCTCCTCCAGCCCGCGCTGGCCAAGCGCCTGGCGAAGCTGGTCCGCATCCGGATGCTCGGCCTCCAGCGCCAGCAGCCGGCAGCCGGACTCCTTCAGGCGCGGCGCGGCGCCCTTGCCGTCCTCCCACTGGATCAGCGGCGGGATCAGATTGCGCATGTCCTGGTTCTGCGGCGGGAAGGCCATGCGCCACTTCAGGTCGCCGCGGGACCAGGCCCGCACCTCCCCGGCCTGGCTGGCGCCCAGCCGGGCGGCCACCGCATCCAGTACCGGGGTGCGGGCGACCCAGGCCAGCAGATGCGGCCCGGCCTCCAGCATCATCGCCACCCCGGCATCGTCGAGGTCGAAGGGCCGGGGATGCGGCGGGGCGGGCTGGTCCGGGTCGGGCGCGATGACCTCCAGGTACCGGTCCGGCCCCAGGCCGAGCAGCATGTTGTGCGTGCCGATGCCGGGGTGGCTGCCACCAGGGGTTGGGCGCACGCCGAGCTGCGCCTCGATGTAGTCCGCGCCTTCCTCCAGCGTACGGGCGCCGATGACGATGTGGTCGATCTCTGCCATGTCAGCGCGCCTGGAATTGGGTGTTGCCGAAAAGCACTTCGCGTTCCTGGTCCGACATGCCGCCGACCCGCTGGTTTTCCGCCAGCACGGCGCAGCCGCGCTGCACGGCGGGACGCGCGGCGATGGCGTCGTGCCAGCGCTTCACATGGGGGTAGTCCGCCAGGTCGATTTTCCGCCGCTCCGGATTGCGGATCCAGGGGAAGGTGGCGATGTCGGCGATCGAATACGCCTCCCCGGCCAGGAAGGAAACCTCGGACAGGCGCTTGTCGAGCACCCGGTGCAGGCGGCCGACCTCCTTCGCGTAGCGGTCCTGGGCGTAGGGGATCTGCTCCGGGGCATAGGTGTGGAAGTGGCCGTACTGGCCGAACATCGGGCCGACGCCGCCCATCTGGAACATCAGCCATTCCAACGCGCGGTAGCGTCCCGCCGGATCCGCCGGCAGCAGCCGGCCGGTCTTCTCCGCCAGGTAGATCAGGATGGCGCCGGACTCGAACAGGGTCAGGCGCTGCCCGCCGGGGCCATCCGGGTCGACGATGGCGGGGATGCGGTGGTTCGGCGTGATGGCCAGGAACTCCGGCCGGAACTGCTCGCCGGCGCCGATGTTCACCGGCACCACCCTGTAGGGCAGGCCCAGTTCTTCCAGGGCGATATGCACCTTGTGGCCATTCGGCGTCGGCCAGGTCCAGACCTCGATCGTCATGCGGCACTCCGGGGATCGGTGATGGGCAGGGTGGGCCGCGTCACCCGGGCTGGCAAGCGGCCCGCCTGCCCCTCCGTTCAGCAGAAATGCGCGCCGCGGGTTTCGACCGGCACCATGTAGATCGACTGGCTGGCGCACATGAACAGCCGGTTCCGCCTGGTGCCGCCGAAGCAGATATTGGCGCAGATCTCGGGCAGGCGGATCTGGCCGATGCGGTCGCCGTTGGGCGCGAAGACATGCACGCCGTCATAGCCCTCCCCGACCCAGCCCATGGCGCCCCAGACATTGCCGGCCTCGTCGCAGCGCAGCCCGTCGACCATGCCGGTCTTCCCGTCCAGCGTCATCTCGGCGAAGGTCCGCGGGTTGCTGAGGCGGTCGCCGTTGACGTCGTAGGCCCAGATCTGGCTGCGCGTGCCGGGGTAGTGGCTGCGGCCGGTGTCGGCGACGTACAGTGTGCGGTAGTCGGGCGAGAAGCACAGCCCGTTCGGCTTCACCACGTCATCCGCCACCTTCGCCACCTGGCCGGATTGCGCGTCGATCCGGTAGATCGCCTCCTTGATGAAGGGGCGCGGCGATTGCGCGGATTCGGGCACGCGGTTGCCCTCGTAGTCCATCAGCCCGCCATAGCCGGGGTCGGTGAACCACAGCGCGCCGTCCTCCGGGTGCACCACGCCATCATTCGGCGCGTTGAAGGGGCCATCGGGGCCCCGGGCGGCCAGCACCGTGAGGCGGCCATCGGGCTCATAGCGCACCACGTCGCGGTGGAAGTGGCGGAAGGCGATCTGGCGGCCCTCGCGGTCGAAGGTGTTGCCGTTGGAATAGCCGGAGGGGCTGCGGAAGCGGCGATGCGTGGTCCAATCCTCCTCGACCATGCGCAGGCATTCGTCGTTCGGGATGTCGGACCAGATCAGGAAGCGGCCGGTTGCGTGCCAGGCCGGCCCCTCGGCCCACCCCATCCCGGTGTGCAGCCGGGTGATGGCGGAATTGCCCAGCTTTGCGCCGAAGCGCTGCGGGTCGATGGCGACGATGTCCGGGTCGGGGTAGCGCTGCGGCGGGGCACCGGGACCGAACTGGCGCTGGGCGGCGGCGGGGCTTGCGGCAAGGGCGGCGGCCGCGCCGAGCAGGGCGCGGCGCGAGGGGACGTTCTGCATGCGGTTTCCTCCGTTGGCCCGAACGGGCGGGCGGAGGATGGCACGAGGCGCCGCGGCGGATGCAACCGCGGCGTGTATTCTGCCGAAGGCGTGATGCGGGGCGCGGCCCCCCTCACCCGACCCTCTCCCCCGTTCGGGGGAGAGGGCTTTCGGTCAGGCGTTCCCGCCGAGATACTCCATCGCCACCTGCACGCCGCCGGCCTGGTGCGGCACGCCGGCCGCGCGCAGCCCCATCTCCACGCCGCCCAGCGCGCCGACCAGTTGCAACGGGCTGATGTCGCCCAGGTGGCCGATGCGGAACACCCGGTCGTTCAACTGGCCGAGGCCGTTGCCGAGCGACATGTTGAACTTCTCAAGGATGGTGGCGCGCAGCGCATTGGCGCTGTGGCCTTCCGGCAGGCGCACCGCCGTCAGCACGGAGGAATAATGCCGCGGGTCCTGGCACTGCACCTCCAGCCCCCAATGGCGGACGGTGCGGCGGGTGGCTTCCGCCATGCGGTCGTGCCGGGCGAAGACGTTGTCGAGGCCTTCCTCCAGCAGCATGTCGATGGCGGTATCCAGCGCGTAGAGCATGTTGGTGGCCGGCGTGTAGGGGAAGTAGCCGGTGGCGTTGGAGGCCAGCATCGGCTTCCAGTCCCAGAAGCTGCGCGTCAGTCTTGCCTGCTCGCTGGCCTTGATCGCCTTGGCGGAGATGGCGTTGAAGGACAGGCCCGGCGGCAGCATCAGGCCCTTCTGGCTGCCGGAGACGGTGACATCCACGCCCCACTCATCGTGGCGGTAGTCCATGGACGCCAGGCCGGAAATGGTATCGACCAGCAGCAGCGCCGGGTGGCCGGCGGCATCGATGGCGCGGCGCACCTCGTCGATGCGGGACGTGGCGCCGGTGCTGGTCTCGTTGTGCACGACGCAGATCGCCTTGATGGCGTGCGACTTGTCATCCCGCAGCTTCTGCTCGATCGCCGCCACATCGGCACCGCGGCGCCAGTCGGTCTTGACGAAGTCGGCGACGATGCCGAGGCGTTCCGCCATCTCGTTCCACAGATGCGCGAACCAGCCGGTCTCGCACATCACCACGCGGTCGCCGGGGGACAGGGTGTTGACCAGGGCGGCCTCCCAGGCGCCGGTGCCGGAGGCCGGGAAGATCACCACATGGCTGTCCGTCTTGAAGACCTTCCGGACCTTCTCCAGAACCTGGGCGCCGAACTTGCCGAAATCCGGGCCGCGATGGTCCATGGTCGGGTGGTCCATGGCGCGCAGGATGCGGTCCGGCACGTTGGAGGGGCCGGGGATCTGCAGGAAATGGCGGCCGGAATTGGGCTTGGACTGGAAATAGGCCATGGCGGCGATCCTCCTCGGTTGCCGCTACCTAGCCTCCACCCAGGCCGGCTGCCAATGAGTAAGCCTTGTAGGATTGATGAGACTTATAGATCGGACATTTGCAGGGCGGCGCGCTAAGCAGCCCGCAAGGATGAGGGAACCAGCATGAACGCCAGCCGCGACATCGGAACCAGCCGCCTGGCGGACCGGCTGCGGCGCGAGACCTCGGGCGAGGTGCTGTTCTCCGCCGGCGACCGCGGGCGCTATGCGACGGATGCCTCGATCTACCAGATGATGCCGGTGGGCGTGCTGGTGCCGCGAGCCACGGCGGATGTCGCGGCTGCCATGGCGATCTGCCGGGAGGAAGGCGTGCCGGTGCTGGCGCGCGGGGCCGGCACCAGCCAGTGCGGCCAGACGGTGAACAGCGGCCTGGTGATCGACTGCACCCCGCATCTGCGCCGCGTCCTGTCTGTTGAGGGTGACACGGCGCGCGTCGAGCCGGGCATCACGCTCGGCGCGCTGAACGAGGCGCTGAAGCCCTCCGGAAAATTCTTCCCGGTCGATCCCTCGACCTGGGCGCGCTGCACCATCGGCGGCATGGCGGGCAACAATTCCTGTGGCTCGAAATCCATCCGCTACGGGCTGATGGCAGACAACGTCCGGGCCATCGACGCCATCCTGGCCGATGGCACGCGCTTCAACTTCGCCGAGTTGCCGGACAACCTCGGCCCGGACGTCCCGGGCGGCGTCGCCGACCTGGTGGCGAAGCTGCGCGCGATCGGGGCGCGGGAGGCGGAGGAAATCGCGGCGCGCTTCCCGGAGCAGCTTCGCCGCGTCGGCGGCTACAACCTGGATGCGCTGACGCCGGATGGCCGCCAGCACGGCCGCGGCAGCCTGGCGCGGCTGCTGGTGGGCAGCGAGGGCACGCTGGCGTTTTCCGCCGCGCTCGACCTGAAGCTGTGGCCGATCAAGCCGCGCAAGGTGCTGGGCATCTGCCAGTTCCCGTCCTTCCGCCGCGCCATGGAGGCCTCCCGCCACCTGGTGACGCTGGACCCGGAGGCGGTGGAACTGGTGGATCGCACCATGATCGACCTCGGCCGGTCGATCCCGATCTACCGCGACACCATCGACCAGATCCTGATCGGCGAGCCGGACAGCCTGCTGATCGTCGAATTCCACGGCCATGACGACGCCGCGCTGCTGGTGCAACTCGATCGACTGACAGAGATGATGGGCGACCTCGGCCTGCCGGGCCAGGTCGTGCGCATCACCGATGCCGGCTTCCAGGCGCGCGTGGCGGAGGTGCGCGAGGCCGGGCTGAACATCATGATGAGCATGAAGGGCGACGGGAAGCCGGTGTCCTTCATCGAGGATTGCGCCGTCGGACTCGACGACCTTGCCGACTACACCGAGCGTCTGAACGACGTGTTTGCGCGATATGGCACCAAGGGCACCTGGTACGCCCATGCCAGCGTCGGCTGCCTGCATGTGCGGCCGGTGCTCAACATGAAGTCCGGCGAGGACGTGACGAAGATGCGCGCCATCGCCGAGGAATGCTTCGCGCTCGTGCGCGAATACAAGGGCAGCCATTCCGGCGAGCATGGCGATGGCATCGTGCGGTCGGAGTTCAACGAACCGATGTTCGGCGCCCGCATCGCGCGCGCCTTCGAACAGGTGAAGGACGCCTTCGACCCGGGCTCGGATGCGCTGCCGCACGGGCTGCTGAACCCGAACCGCATCGTGCATCCGCCGCGCATGGATGACCGCACGCTGTTCCGCTACGGGCCGGACTACGCGGCGGATCCGAAGGTGACGCCGGCGCTCGACTGGTCCGCCTGGCCCGGTCCGCAAGGCGGCCTGCTGGGCGCCGTCGAGATGTGCAACAACAACGGCATCTGCCGGAAGTTCGACGCCGGCAGCATGTGCCCCTCCTACCGCGCCACGCGGCAGGAACAGCACCTCACGCGCGGCCGCGCCAACACGCTGCGGCTGGCGCTGACCGGGCAGCTTGGCGAGGACGGGCTGGCCTCCGACGAGGTCGCGGCGGCGCTGGCGCTCTGCGTCGGCTGCAAGGCCTGCAAGCGCGAATGCCCGACCGGCGTCGACATGGCGAAGATGAAGATCGAGGCCGCGCATGCCCGCGGCCGCGCCCGTGGCGTGGCGCTGAAGGACAGGTTGATCGCCACCATGCCGCGCTGGGCGCCGCTCGCCGCCCGCGCGCCGGCGCTGTTCAACCTGCGCGACATGATCCCCGGCGCGGCGAAGCTGACGCAGGGCCTGACGGGCCTCGCCGCCGGCCGCACCCTGCCCCGCTTCCGCGGCGACGCTTTCCGGGATGCGGAACTGCGCGCACCGGATGGCAGGGCAAGCGAGGTCATCCTGCTGCCCGACCTGTTCAACCGCTACTTCGAGCCGGAGAATCTACGCGCTGCCATCCGCGTACTCCGCGCCGCCGGCGCCGATCCGGCGGTGGCCCGACCGCGCACGGGATCACGCCCGCTGGATGAGGGCCGCACCTACCTCGCCGCCGGCATGGTCGAGGAAGCCCGCGCCGAGGCCCGCCGCACCCTGGAAGCCCTGGCGCCGTTCGAGAGCCCGGTGCTCGGCCTGGAACCCTCCTGCCTGCTGACGCTCCGCGACGAGTTCCTGTCCATGCTGCCGGGCGAGGCGGCCGAGAGGCTGGCGGGGCGGGCGATGCTGGTGTCCGAGTGGCTGGCGAAGACGAAGGCGCCGCTGAAGCTGAAGGAGATCGGCGCGGAGGCGCATATCCACGGCCATTGCCACCAGAAGGCGGTCGGCGACTTCCCGGCGGCGGTGGCGACGCTGACGCGCATCCCGGGGCTGAAGGTGACGCCCATCGCATCGTCCTGCTGCGGCATGGCCGGCGCCTTCGGCTACGATGCGGAAAAATTGCCGACCTCGATCGCCATGGCGGAATTGTCGCTGCTGCCGCATATCCGGCGCACGGCGCCCACCGCGCTGATCGTGGCCGACGGCACATCCTGCCGCCACCAGATCGCCGACCTGGCCAAGCGGCCGGCGCTGCATTCCATCCGCATCCTGGATATGGCCCTCGCATGACCACTCCCGACGATGTCCTGGCCTTCTGGTTCGCCGAAGGCCCCGCCACCTTCCGCAAGGCCTGGTTCGTCAAGGACGACGCCTTCGACGCCAGCATCCGCGACGGCTTCGCCGATCTGGTGGCCCCCGCGCGCGACGGAGCCCTGGATGGCTGGGCGGCGACGGCGGAGGGCGCGCTGGCGCTGCTGCTGGTGCTCGACCAGTTCCCGCGCAACCTGCACCGCGGCAGCGCCGAGGCCTTCGCCAGCGACGCCCACGCCCGCGCCATCGGGCGCGACGTGGTGCTGGCGCGCGGCCTGGACCGTGGCCTGCACCCGGTACAGCGCATGTTCCTGTACCTGCCCTTCGAACATGGCGAGGACCTGCCGGACCAGGACCTGTCCGTCGCCCTGTTCGAGGGTCTGCGGGACACCCCCGCCATGGCCGCGCCGGATGGCGCCATCGACTATGCGTGGCGGCACCGCGTGGTGATCCAGCGCTTCGGCCGCTTCCCGCACCGCAATGCCGCCCTGGGGCGGGAGAGCACGCCGGCGGAACGTGCCTGGCTCGCGGCCGGCGGCGGGTTCTAGCCTCAACTTCTGCGACAATTTCCTGTTCCGTCCCTGCGCCTGTTGCGCCATGTTACGTTCCGGAATCGGAAGGGGGTCGGGCGCATGCGGACAGCGAAGGCTTTGCTGCTGGCCTGCACCCTCCTGGCCGGCACGGCGCAGGCGCAGGTGCCCGCCGGCTTCTATGTCTCCGCCGGCATCGGCGTGAACCAGTCGCAGCAGACCGACGTCGAGACCAGCGGCAATGTCGCCAGGGCGCTGAACGGCCAGCCCAGCATCCGCTTCGAACCGCAGGCGATGGGCGTGCTGGCGGTGGGCTACGGCTTCGGCAACGGCATCCGCGTCGAGCTCGAAGGCAGCCTCCGCGCCAGTGCGGTGGAGAGCGCCAGCGGCCCCGCCAGCCTGTCCCCGGTGACGCAGAGCCAGGGGCAGATCTGGAACTGGGGCGTCATGGCCAACGCCTATGTGGACATCCCGGTCGGCGTCGACTGGATCCAGCCCTATCTCGGCGTCGGCCTCGGCTATGTGTGGTCGGAGGTGGAGGACCTTCGCGTGAACGGCAACCGCCAGCGCCTGGCGGTGGATGGCACGGACGGGTCGCTCGCCTACCAGGCCATCGCCGGCGCCGCCTTCCCGATCGGCGCGATACCGGGCCTGTCCGCGACAGCGGAATACCGCTTCATGGGCACCGTTGACCCGGAATACAGCGCCACACTGTTTGCCCGGAACGGCCGCAACCAGACCGGCCGGGCGGAGATCAACCCCTACCACCACGCCGTGCTGTTCGGCGTTCGCTATGCGCTGGGCGGCACGCCGGAGCCCTTGCCCGTCGCACCCTCGCTCGCCGCCCCGCCCATGGCCCCGCCGCCGGTCGCCGCGGCGCCCGCCGTGGCGCGCAGCTACATCGTGTATTTCGGGCTCAACAGCGCCTCCCTCACGGCGCGGGCGCGGGAGATCGTGGCGGAGGCGGCGCAGGCTGCCCGCAGCGGCCCGGCGCGCATCGAGGTCAGCGGCCACACCGATACGGTGGGCCCGGCCGCCGCCAACCAGCGCCTTTCGATGCGGCGCGCGGAGGCCGTGGCCTCCGAACTCCGTCGCCAGGGCATCCGGGGCGAGGATATCGGCGTGTCGGCCTTCGGCGAGACGCAGCTTGCGGTGGCGACGCGGGACGGGGTGCGGGAGCCGCGGAATCGCCGGGTGGAGATCGTCGTCCGATAGGACGCGGAAAGCGGGTGCGGTAGAAGGCGCGGCCGGTTCAGGCCAGCGCCGCGGCCACCGCGGGCGCCAGCCCGGCGAATTCCGCGGCGCGCGGGCTGCGCGGCCGCCAGGCGAGCGCCAGCATGCGGGCCGGCGCCGAGGAACCCTCCAGCCGGCGCAGCTCCACCGGCGCATCGCCCAGCACGCCGGCATCGATGGCCAACTGCGGCAGCAGCGTGATGCCGAGGCCGCCGGCAACCATCTGCACCAGCGTGTGCAGGCTGGTGGCGGCGAAGCCATCCTCGCTGGCGTCGGACAGCCCGCGCGGCAGGCCGCAGGCGGCCTCGGCATGGCCGCGCAGGCAGTGGCCGTCCTCCAGCAACAGCATCCGCTCGCCGGACAGGGCCGAGACCGGCACCGTGTCGCGCGCCGCCAGATGGTGGCCGCGCGGCAGGGCGAGGCGGAACGAATCGGCCGCCAGCGGCAGGGTCTCGATGGCGCCCGCCGCCGGCAGCGCCAGGATCAGCAGGTCCAGCTTCCCGGCCTCCAGCCCCGCAACCAGCCGGTCCGTCAGATCCTCCCGCAGCCACAGCCGCAGCCGGGGGTAGGCGGCGCGCAGCGCCGGCATCAGGCGCGGCAGCAGGAAGGGGCCGATGGTCGGGATCACGCCGAGGCGCAGCGGGCCGGACAGCGGGTCCCGCGCCGTCGCCGCGGTCTCGGCCACCGCCTCCAGCGCCGCCAGCGCCGTGCGGGCGCGCGCCACGAGTTCGAGGCCGAGTGGCGTGAAGACCGGGCGCTTCACCGCGCCGCCACGCTCCAGCAGCGCCGCCGCCAGTTGGCGCTCCAGCGCGATCAGCCCGGCTGAGAGGGTGGATTGCGTGACTGCGCAGGCGGAAGCGGCCCGGCCGAAATGGCCGTGATCCGCCAGGGCCACCAGATAGCGGAGCTGCTGCGGGCTGGGGAGGAGCATGATCGACAGAACCAATCAAACGGCCGAAAACTATTCATTGGCACGCTTTGCTGCACTGCGCCATAAATGGTGCATCGCAGCGCAGGTTGCGCAAAGCCCTCCCTCCCCAGGAGATTTCCATGCTGACCGTCGGCGACAAGTTCCCCACCTTCAAGCTCACCGCCGTCAAGGGCGGCAAGGAAGGCCTGCTCGGCCCGGGCAAGTCCTTCACCGAGATCTCCGAGTCGACCGATGCCGGCAAGTGGAAGGTCGTGTTCTTCTGGCCGAAGGACTTCACCTTCATCTGCCCGACCGAGATCGCCGCCTTCGGCAAGCTGAACGGCGAGTTCGCGGACCGCGACACCGTGCTGTACGGCGCCTCCACCGACAGCGAGTTCGTGCACCTGAACTGGCGCGTCTACAACGAGGACATCCGCAACCTCGAGATCCCGATGCTGGCCGACACCAAGCGGGAGCTGTCCGCAGCCCTCGGCATCCTCGACAAGGCCGAGGGCGTGCCGCTGCGCGCGACCTTCATCGTCGACCCGGAGGGCACGATCCAGTGGGCCGCCGTGAACGGCCTGAATGTCGGCCGCAACCCGCAGGAAGTGCTGCGCGTGCTGGACGCGTTGCAGACGGATGAGCTGTGCCCCTGCAACTGGGAGAAGGGCAAGGATGTCCTGAAGCCGCAGGAGCTGTTCGAGCAGGCCGCCTGATCCAACGGCGCGGTCCCCTCACCCAACCCTCTCCCCCCTCGGGGGAGAGGGCTCTGCCTGTCCTGATGAGGTCATCCCCATGTCTCTCGAAGCCATTCGCGGGCGGCTGCCCGACTATGCCAAGGACCTGAAGCTCAACCTGGGCTCGCTGGCCACCGAGCCGGTGCTGAACCAGCAGCAGCGCGCCGGCACCTTCGTCGCCTCCGCCCTCGCCAGCCGCAACGCGGAACTGACCGCCGCCCTGGTCGCCGAATTCGGCGCGCAGTTGTCGCCGGAGGCACTGGCCGCCGCCAAGGCCGCCGCCGCCATCATGGGCATGAACAACGTCTACTACCGCTTCACGCATCTGGTGGGTGGCGACTACGCCAACATGCCGGCCAAGCTGCGCATGAACGTCATGGCCAAGCCGGGCGTCGACAAGGCGGATTTCGAGCTGTGGTCGCTTGCGGTCTCCGCCATCAACGGCTGCGGCATGTGCATGGAAAGCCACGAGAAGATCGTGCTGCATGGCGGGCTGAGCAAGGAACAGGTGCAGGCCGCGGTGCGCATCGCCGCCGTGGTGCACGCGACCGCCGCCGTGCTCGATGGCGAGGACGCACTGGCGTCCGGCCTGCAGCAGGCGGCCTGACCAGGCCGCCGGTGCCGCCCGACGGGCGGCACCGGCCTGATGGATTACTGCGTGCCGCCGGTCGCGCCGGCGCCGCCGGCGCCGCCCGAGCCACTCGCGCTGCCACCCGAGCTGGCGCCCGCCGAGGCCCCGGCCCCGGCCCCCTCGCCGGACGGGCTTCCGGTGCTGGTCGAACCGCCGCCCGCAACTCCCGAAGTGCCGCCGCGCTGATCCGAACCGCTCTGGGATGCACCGGGCGCAAGCCGCCCGGCGGACGGGACGCCAGGCGTCGCGCCGGAATTCGGCGTGGCGTCGCAGGCCGCGAGGCCGAGCGCGAAGGCAGAGGCCAGGACGGGCGTCAGGATTCGAAGCTTCATGGTGGGTCCCCTGTGGTCGTGGTGTGAACCACAACCAGGCAGGACCGCTCGGGTTCGATCGGCGGCTGAACGACCCCGGAGCTTGCCCGTGGCCAGGGGCGATCTACCCGCCATACCCCGCGACGCGCGGCAGCCACAGCGCGATCTCCGGGAAGGCGATCAGCATCGCGGTGCCGAAGGCCAGCATCAGCATGTAGGGCAGGATGCTGCGGTTCACCTCCGCCAGCGGCGCCCCGGTGATGGCCTTGATGACCACCAGGTTCAGCGCCACCGGCGGCGAGATCAGCGCCATCTCCAGGCTCAGCGTCAGCAGGATGCCGTACCAGACCTTGTCGATGTCCAGCACGCCGAGCAGCGGCAGGATGGCCGGCATGGTCAGCAGGATGATGGAAAAGCTCTCCAGCACCAGGCCGAGCAGGAACAGCAGCACCATCATGGCGATCAGGAATTCGGTGCGCGACAGGCCGAAATCGGCGACCAGTTGCGTCAACTCCTGCGGCACCTGCAGCTTGGTCAGCATGTAGCCGTAGATGGCGGCACCCGCGATGATCATCAGCAGCATGGCCGACGTCCGCGTCGCCTCCTGCACACCCTGCAGCATGTCGCGCCAGGTCAGCGTGCGGTAGATCAGGGCGGCGATCAGCAGGGCGTAGATCGTGCCGGTGCCCGCCGCCTCCGTCGCCGTGAAGACGCCAAGATAGATGCCGCCGAGCACGAAGATGGGCAGCGAGAGCGACCAGCCGGCGCGCATCAGGGCCACCTGCACGCTGTCGGGCACCGGCTCATCCGCCGGGACCTTGGCCTTGCCCTCGGTGACGAAGCAGTAGGCGGCGAACATCAGCGCCATCAGCAGGCCCGGCACCAGCCCGGCCAGGAACAGCGCGGCGACCGAGGTTTCGGTCACATAGGCGTACAGGACCATGGGCGCCGAGGGCGGGATCAGGATGCCGAGCGTGCCGCCGCCGGCCACCACGCCGAAAGCGCCCTGGCGGGACATGCCGTAGCGCAGCATCTGCGGGATGGCGATCTTGCCGATGGTCAGCGCGGTCGCGACCGAACTGCCGCTGATCGCGGCGAAGACGGTGCAGGCCAGGACGGTCGCGATGCCGACGCCGCCGCGCACGCCGCGCAGCAGGGCGAAGGCGGCGTTGTACAGGTCGTCCACCACGCGGCCGCGCACCATGATGTGCGCCATCAGCATGAACAGCGGGATCGCCACCAGCAGGTAGCCATCGAGCTTGCCGATGACCATCTCGCCGAGCGCCGGCACCGCGCCCTCGACCCAGAACAGCACGCCGAGCGGCAGCAGGAACAGCGCCGCGAACATCGGCATGCCGAGCCACAGCAGGACGATCAGCGCGCCCAGCAGCAGGAAGAAGGTCACGCGCGCGTCACTCCTTCAGGTCATTCCGCTCGGGCGAGCGGGTCGCGCGGGACCGTCTCCGAACTGTCCGGCAGGTATTCGGGCTCGCGCCCCAGCAGCAGCAGCAGCGTCTGTGCGGAGGCCACCAGCAGCAGCAGTGCGGCGCCCACCGGCAGCAGCGCCTGCACCCACCAGGCGGGCACACCCTCCAGGTCGGTCATCATGCCGACCATGCGGCTGAACTGCACCGTCTCGATCCCGGCATCCAGCAGCACGGCCGCAACCACCGCGACTGACAGCGTGCCGATCAGGTGCACGACCCGCACCGGGCGCGGGCCGAGCCGGTCGCGCGCGATGTCGACGCCGATGTGCTCGAAGCGGCGCTGCGCCTCCGGCGCCGCCAGCATCACCACGCCCACCACCAGCCAGCCGGCGACCTTGTCGGTCCAGGGCTCCGGCTGGCCCAGCAGGTAGCGCATGCCGACGGCATAGCCGACCAGGGCCACGCAAAGCAGCGTCAGCACCGCGCCCAGCCCACCGGCGAAGCGCGCCACCACTCCGACGGCGCGCTCCAGCCCACGCATCTCAGGCGGTCGGGATGTTGCGCAGCAGCTCGATGGCGCGCGGGCCGCCCTCGGGCGCCAGGCGCAGGAAGGCCGCGATCACCGGCGGCTGCATCGCCGCCTGCCACGTCGCCGCCTCGGCCGCGGTCTGCTCGTGGATGGTCATGCCGCGCTCGCGCAGCGTGCCCAGCGCCGCCTTGGCGGTGTCTTCCGTGATCTGCATCTGGTCCTGCTCCGCCTTGCGGGCGGCGGCCTCGATCGCGGTGCGGTGCGCGGGGGCCAGGCCGTTGAACCAGCGCGGGTTCACATAGACATGGCTGATGACGGAGAAATACGGCGCGACGGTGCCGAACTTCTGGATCTCGTAGTAGCGGCGCGACACGGCGGCGGAGATGTCCGTCAGCCCCGCATCCAGCACGCCGGATTGCAGCGCCTGCGACACTTCCGGCCCCGGCATGGCGGAGGGCGCGGCGCCGACGGCGGACAAGGCGTGGTCGGTCAGCGCATTCAGGCCGCGGATCTTCATGCCCTGGAAGTCGGCCAGGTTGACGATCGGCTTGCGGTTGCTGGTGAAGATGGATTGGCGGGTGGTGTAGAGCCACATCAGGTTCTTCACGGCGCGGCGTTCCAGCAGCCCTTCCAGGTGCTTCGCCGCCTCGCTGCCCGGAAAGCGGCTGATCCGCGCGAAATCCGTGAACAGGTAGGGGATGGTCGGCGCGTTCATCTCGGGGATGGTCGTGCCCCACTGGAAGTTCACCGCCGCCGCCGCCTCGAAGGCGCCGCGCGCCACGCCGGGGAAGTTCTCGCCGGCCTTGGCAAGCTGTTCCGCCGGGAAGACCTGCACCTCCACCTGGCCCTGGCTGCGCGCCTTCACATCCTCGGCGAAGGCGGCGACGACGCGGGCATTGTGGTGGGAGGGGGGAAACTGGTGCGACAGCCGCATCGTGACGGCGGCTTGCGCCTGGCCGAGGCGCGGCAGCGCGGGCGTGGCCAGGGCGGCGGCGATAAGGGTGCGGCGGCGCATGATTTCGTTCCTCCCGGGATGATGGCGCAGATGTGCGTCAGCCCGCGCCCGCGGTCAACGCCGCGTGAGAACCCGAAGAAAGGAGAAGCGCTGGATGGTGGGCGCGACAGGGATTGAACCTGTGACCCCCGCCGTGTCAAGGCGATGCTCTCCCGCTGAGCTACGCGCCCATCCAGCGAAGCGCTGAGATAGCCAAGGCCGGAGGGCAACGCAAGCCCAGGGCGGCCGGCCGATCCGACGGCAGGGGATGACAAGCGGCCCCTCGCTGTGGCTTGATCGAAGCACCGATGGACCTGCCTCTGCCCGCCGCCCTGACCACCAGCCTGGTCCCCGACCTGCCGCCGCTGCACGTGGCGCGGCCGGAGCGCCAGACCGTGCCCCTGGTCTTCGCCTCCCCGCACAGCGGCGCGCACTACACCGCAGGTTTCCTGGCCGATTCCCGCCTGGACCCCACGGCGCTGCGCCGCAGCGAGGACAGCTTCGTGGACGAGTTGTTCGCCGCCGCCCCCGGCTTCGGCGCGCCGCTGCTGACGGCCACCTTCCCGCGGGTGTTCTGCGACGTGAACCGGGAGCCCTGGGAACTCGACCCCGGGATGTTCGACGGCCCGCTGCCCGCCTGGGTGAACAGCGCCAGCCCGCGCGTCGGCGCCGGGCTCGGCACCATCGCCCGCATCGTCGCCTCCGGCGAGCCGGTGTACCGCAACAAGCTGGCCTTCGCCGATGCGGAGGCGCGCATCCGCCAGTTCTGGCAGCCCTACCACGCGGCCCTGGCGGCCCTGATCGCGGAAACCCGTGCCAGCTTCGGCTACTGCCTGCTGATCGATTGCCATTCCATGCCGGCGCATCCGGCGCATGGTGTCAGCCCGGCGGATTTCGTCCTCGGCGACGCGCATGGCACCGCCTGCGCGCCGCGCGCGACGCGGCTGGTGGAGGAAACGCTGGGCGGCCTCGGCTACCGGGTGCGCCGCAACGATCCCTATGCCGGCGGCTACGTCACCCGCCATTACGGCCGGCCGCGGGAGGGTGTGCATGCGCTGCAGATCGAGATCGCGCGCAGCCTGTACATGAACGAGGCGCGGGTGGAACGGGCGCCCGGGATGCAGGCGCTGACCCGCGACCTGACGCGGCTCGTCGCAACGCTCGCCAAGGCGGACTGGTCCGTCCTGCGCTGACCAGACCCTGGCGGACGTACACCGGACAAAAAAAGGGCGGTCCCTTGCGGGACCGCCGAGTTTAGGGAGGAAACGTCCAAGAAAGACAGACAACCCGGCAACGCCGTGTTGCTGCGATGCACAATCTATAGCGGAGAGCCGGGCCTCACAAGGGTCTTTTTGCGGTGCAGCATGAAAATCTTGCTGCATTGCACCCACGCACCGAATGCATGCCGCGGCGACAGGCAGCGCCTTTCCGCCGGGCATCAGCGTGTCAGCCAAACTCCGCCCGGATCGCCGCGCCGTGCTCGCCAAGCGCCGGCACCCTCCCGTACTGCCGCGCCTCGCCCGCCAGCCGAGCCGCCGGTGCCGCCACCTGCACCGGCCCGCCCGGCGTCTCGACCCGCAGGCGCCGCAACGCCGGATGGGCGGCGAGTTCGGCGACCCCGTTGACGAAGCCATAGGCGATGCCCGCCGCGTTCAGCCGCGCCGCGGCGGCATCGCGCGTCAGGCCGGCGAAGACGGTGCCGATATGCGCATCCACCGCCGGGCGGTTGGCGACCCGCTCGTTGTTGCTGCGCCAGCCTGGCTGCGCGGGCAGGCCGGGCTCCGCCAGGAAGCCGCCACAGAAGGCAGCCCATTCCCGTTCGTTCTGGATCGAGATCAGCACCAGCGCGCCATCCGACGTGGCGAAGGCGCCGTAGGGGCAGATGGAGGGATGCGCGAGGCCGACGCGGGCCGGCGCGCGGCCGGTGCCCTCGTAGTACAGCAGCGGCACGTTCATCCAATCCGCCATGCCGTCGAACAGCGAGACCGCGATGCCGGTGCCCTGCCCGGTGATGCCGCGGGCGATCAGCGCCTCCAGCACCGCCGCATGGGCGTTCATGCCGCAGGCGATATCCACCACCGAGACGCCGACGCGCCCCGGCCCGGCCGGATGGCCGGTGATGGCGGCGAGTCCGGATTCGGCCTGCACCAGCAGGTCGTAGGCCTTCATCGCGGCGTAGTCGCCCTCCTCGCCATAGCCGGAGATGTCCACGGTGATCAGGCGCGGGTGCTTCGCGCGCAACTCCGCGCTGTCGAAGCCGGCGCGGGCCATGGCGCCGGGGGCGAGGTTCTGGATGAACACATCCGCCTTCGCCAGGATGCGCCCGAGCAGCGCCTTGTCGGCCGGGTCCTTGATGTCGAGGACCAGGGACTCCTTGCCGCGGTTCAGCCAGACGAAATAGCTGGACTGACCGGCTGCGGCGGTGTCGTAGCCACGGGCGAAGTCGCCTTCGGCACGTTCGATCTTGATGACGCGGGCGCCGGCATCGGCGAGCTTCACGGAGCAGGTGGGTGCCGCGACGGCCTGCTCCATGGCGACGACGAGGAGGCCGGACAGCGGCCTGGCCGCCATGGTCGCAAGATCGGTCAAGCCATCCTCCCTTGCGGCCGCCCGGCCGCGATCCTCATCTGCGCGTCATCATCCAGCATCATCGTGGAGCCCGGGATGCCGAAGAGTTGGGAGGAGAAGTTCCACGGCGCCAGGCCGCCGCATGTCACGGTGCTGGCGAAGCCCTTCGCCGGGCTGAAGCAGGGAGCGCTTCTGTTCATCGCCTCTCCCGCCATTCTGGACGCAAGGCTGCGCGCCATCCCACGCGGCCAGACACTGGACCCGGCGACGCTGCGTGCAGAACTCGCGCGCGAACATGGGGCGGAGGCCACCTGCCCCGCCTCCACCGGCATCTTCCTGCGCATCGTGGCGGAACGGGCGCTGGCGCAGCCGGCGGAGGAACGTACCCCTTTCTGGCGGGTGATCGCGCCCGAGAGCCCGCTCGCCCGGAAGCTGTCCTGTGGCCCTGACCTCATCCGCCATCTCCGCGCGCTGGAGGCTCAATAGCTCCGCGGCATGCCCAGCACGTGTTCCCCAATGTAGCTCAGGATCAGGTTCGTGCTGATCGGCGCCACCTGGTACAGCCGCGTCTCGCGGAATTTCCGCTCGATGTCGTATTCCTCGGCAAAGCCGAAGCCGCCATGGGTGTTCACGCAGGCCTCGCCGGCGGCCCAGCTGGCCTCGGCGGCCAGCATCTTGCCCATGTTCGCCTCTTCGCCGCAGGTCTCGCCGCGCTCGAATTTGGCCAGGCCCCTCTGCACGATGGCTTCCGCGGCGCGCATCTGGGCGTAGGCCTTGGCGATGGGGAACTGCACGCCCTGGTTCTGGCCGATCGGGCGGCCGAACAGCACACGCTCCTTGGCATAGGCGGCCGATCGCACGGTGAACCACTTGGCGTCGCCGATGCACTCGGCGGCGATCAGCAGGCGCTCGGCGTTCATGCCGTCCAGGATGTAGCGGAAGCCGCGGCCTTCCTGCCCGAGCAGGTTCTCCGCCGGAACCTCCATGTTGTCGAAGAACACCTCGCAGGAATTGTGGTTCATCATGGTGCGGATCGGGCGGATGGTCAGGCCTTTCGCCGTCCGCATGTCGACGATGAAGGTCGACAGCCCCTCGGTCTTCTTCGCCACCTGGTCGCGCGGCGTGGTGCGGGCCAGCAACAGCATCAGGTCGGAGTGCTCGGCGCGGCTGGTCCAGATCTTCTGGCCGTTGATGATGTACTTGTCGCCCTCGCGGCGCGCGGTGGTGCGCAGCGCGGTGGTGTCGGTGCCGCTGGTGGGCTCGGTCACGCCGAAGGCCTGCAGGCGCAGCTTGCCCGCCGCGATGTCGGGCAGGTACTGCGCCTTCTGCGCCTCGCTGCCGTGCCGCAGGATGGTGCCCATGATGTACATCTGGGCGTGGCAGGCGGCGCCGTTGCAGCCGCTGGCCTGGATCTCCTCCAGGATGGCCGCCGCACCGGACAGCGGCAGGCCGGCGCCGCCGAATTCCTCGGGGATCAGCGCGGCCAGGTAGCCGCTTTCGGTCAGCGCATCCACGAATTCGGTGGGATAGCCGCGGCGGCTGTCCAGCTCGCGCCAGTATTCGCCGGGGAAACGGGCGCAGAGCTTGCGGACTTCCTCGCGGATCTCGGCATGCGGATCGGCGGCGGGCTGGTGCATGTCCATCTGGTGTCGTCTCCCGGGCTTGCCGCCCGGATTACGGCGCAGGGCCGCGCGAGTCTACCGGAGCATCGGCACCAGGCTCGCCACCAGCAGCAGCGCCATGGTGACGTTGAAGGCGCGCAGCCGCCCTGGGCTGTGCAGCAGCCGCCCGGCGGAGACGCCGATGCCGGCCCAGACCAGCAGGCACGGCAGGGTGATCAGCAGGAAGACCAGGGAGATGGCGAGGATCTGCGGCAGCATCGGCTCGCCCGGCCGGGTGAAGGCGGGCACCACGGCGGCGGCGATCATCCAGGCCTTCGGATTGACCCACTGGAACAGCGCCCCGCCGACAAAGCCCAGCGGCGGCTTGCCCGGACCGGCTGCTTCCCCCACCGCGCGGGGCTGGGGCGGCGGTGCGGTGGCGATCTTCCAGGCCAGCACCAGCAGCCAGGCGGCACCCGCCCAGCGCAGCACCTCGTGCAACGTCCGGCTGGCCAGCAGCGGCCCGGCCAGCCCCAGCCCGACCAGCAGGATCATGCCGCCGAAGCCGAAGGTGATGCCCAGCATGTGCGGCATCACCCGCCGCAGCCCGTGGCTCGCGGCGGCGGCAGCCACCATCAGCACATTCGGCCCCGGCGTGACCGAGGAGGCGATGGCGAACCCGAGGAGCGGAAACCAGTCCATGCCCGCATCGTGACAGCAACCCTGACCTGTTGAAAGATCAGCTTCGCGACAGAGCCATGCGCACCGCGATGGCCCGCACCACCAGCCCATCATGGCCGAGTTCGACCAGCGCGGTCAGCACCTGGTCATCGCCCCGGCGGGCGCGGAAGCGGCAGGTCTCGATCTCCCCGGCCGCCGCGATGCCTCGGCATTCGAAGCCCATGCGCTGCAACTGGGCGTAGAGCGGGCCGACGCTGCTGCCGGGGCCATGCGCCTCCAGCAGGTCGCGCTCCAGCCGCTCGGCCCCGGCGCGCGGGCCGGCCTTGATGTAGCTGGCCATCTCGAAGGGCACGACCCAGCCGCCGCTGAACATCTGCGCGCCGAGCACCAGCGCGCCGAGCATCAGCAGCCCCGCGATCATCGCGTTGCGGGCGGTGCGCGTGACCGGATCGCGGGGTGGCGCCACGTCGTTGGCCGGCGGCGCCTGGTACCAGGCGCGCGGCCCAGGGGACCCAGGCTTGGGTTCAGGCGCGATGGCGCGTCACCAGCCGGCCCGGGCGTTCTCCGGTGGCGCCGCCCTTGTCGCCGTAGCCGGCGCGGAAGGTGGGCACGCCATTGGCCCAGACCTCCTCGATGCCGAGGCTCGGCAGGGTCGGCGTCTCGAAGGTCGCGGCGTCGATGACGGTGGCGGGGTCGAACAGCACCAAATCGGCGTAGGCGCCCTCGGCCAGCACGCCGCGATCGACGATGCCGTAGGCCTCGGCGCAGCGGCCCGTCATCTTGTGGATCGCGGTCTCCATGCTGAACAGGCCGAGGCCGCGCGCGTAATGGCCGAGGACGCGCGGGAAGGTGCCCCACAGGCGCGGGTGCGGGTGGGCGTCGTGCGGGATGCCGTCGGAGCCGATCATGGACAGCGGATGCGCCATGATGCGGCGCACGTCTTCCTCATCCATCTGGAAGCTGATCTGGCCGGCGGGCGTCAGGCGTTCCGCCGCCGCCTTGATGTCACTGTTCCAGCCGCGGGCGATCTCGTGCAGGTAGCGGCCGGCCATCTCGGGGTGCGGCACGGACCAGGTGATCATCACCTTCACGTCGTCGCGGAGGCGATCCGGCATCAGCACGGTGGACCCGGCGGGATAGGGATAGACGTCGTAGGCGACTTCCTGCGTCCGGGCATATTCCGCGATCAGCGGCAGGGTCTGGGTGGAACGGCCGAAATTTTCCGGCAGCGAGCATTTGTGGTGGCTGATCTGCACCGCGACGCCGGCCCACTTGCCGATCTTCATGGTCTCCTCGATCGAGCCCAGCACCTTGTCGGCCTCGTCGCGCATATGCGTGGAATAGAGGCCGCCGGTGGTCTTCAGCGCCTCCGCCACCGCGATGACTTCCTCCGTCGTCGCATGCATGTTGGGGCCATAGTACAGGCCGGTGGAGAAGCCGGAGGCGCCCTCCGCCAGCGCCTGCTTCAGCCGCTGGTGCATGTGGTGGATCTCGCCATCCTTGGCCGGGCGGTAGACATCGCCATCCATCGCCTCCACCCGCATGGTCTGGTGCCCGGCGAGGGCATAGGTGTTCACCTCGCTGCCCTGCTTCGCCAGCGCATGAGCGTAGTCGCCGAAATCGGCGAAGCGCCACCAGCCCTCGGCGCCGATCAGGTCGAGCGGCGGCGGCGGCATGCGCTTGAAGCGGGCCGGGGAAAGCGAGACGCCGCAGCAGCCGACCACCACGGTGGTGACGCCCTGGCTGGTCTTGCAGGTGGTGCAGGCGGGGCCACACAGCACGGCACGGTCGTCATGCGTGTGCGCATCGATGAAGCCGGGCGCCACGGCGCGGCCGGTGGCGATCACCTCCCGATCCGCCGTCGCGCCGCCGAGGTCGCCGATGGCGGCGATGCGGTCGCCCTTGACCCCGACATCGCCGAGGCGGCGCGGGGCCCCGGTGCCGTCGAACAAGGTGGCGTCACGGATGATGAGGTCGCAGCGGAGCGCCATGTGGCCGGGTTCCCTATCGCTTCGGGCGATCATGCCAAGAAGGGGGGCGGCGCGCCAGGGAGCCAGGGCCGATCGTGGACGTTGCTGTCCGGCAGCACAGGAGCAACCCATGGCCAAGCCGCCACTTCCCACCGGCGCCGGCGACCGGATGAACAGCGCCGACCCCACCAGCAAGGACACCGCGGAGAAGGTGCAGCAGGGCGGCACCACGCGGAACCCGAAGGCCAAGGTGCCGTCCGACCTGTACCCGGACCCGCCGGGGGTGACGGACCAGACGAAGGGCGCGCCGGACGATTAGGCGCCGTCGGTGAAGGCCGGAAGGATCGCCTCCGTCAGCAGCGCGTGGCGCGTCTGCACCTGGCCGCGCACCCGCGGCACGTCGGCATCCGAGGTCATCACCACCGTCAGCCCCAGCCCCGGCAGCAGGTACAGCATCTGCCCGCCATAGCCCCAGGCGTAGAGCACCTGTTGCCCGCGCGCCTCCGCGATCCACCAGCCGAGGCCGTACATCTGCCCGCTACAGGCCGAGCGCGCCTGTGGCTGCCAGGCCTGCCGCAGGAAATCCGCCGGGATCACCTGGCGGCCTTCATGCACCCCGCCATTGCGGCAGCATTCGCCGAAGGTGAGCAGCGCTCGGGGCGACAATGCCATCTCGTTGCCGCCGAAATGCAGCCCCTGCGGGTCCCGCGTCCAGCCCGGCACGGTGAAGCCGAGCGGCGTGCCGAGCCAGGCTTGCGCCAGGTCGTGGACGCTGCGGCGGCTGGCGCGGGCCAGGACGGCGGCCAGGATGTGGGAGGTGCCGGTGGAATACAGCATCCGCCCGCCCGGCTCATCCACCATCGGCCGCGACAGGGCGTAGGCCAGCCAGTCCCGGCTGGCGACCCAGGCGCCGTAGTTGGCCCCCGAGGTCGGCTCGAGCCCCGCCCGCATCGACAGCAGGTGGCGCAGCGTGATGTCGCGAACCTCCGGCGGCGCGTCGCGCGGGATGCGGTTGCCGAGGATGGGGGCGACGCGCTGGTCCAGCCCGGTCAGCACGCCCCGCTCGATGGCGATGCCGGCCAGCATGGCGAGGAGGGTCTTGGAGGCCGACTTGATGTTGGTCGGCCGGTCCAGCCCGCCGCCGCGGAACACACGTTCCGCCACCGGCGCCCCGTTCTGCGCCACGATCAGCGCGCGCAGGCCGGGCGTGTCGGCGATGCCGTCGAGCGCGCGGGACAGGAGGGCCGTATCGGCGCGCGCCGGCACGGCAGCCAGGGTCAGGCCGGCCAGGGCCAGGCGGCGGGTGATGCGGAACGTCATCCCCGGCGGATGGGGAAGCGGCGCCGGTCCCCAAGCGGCCGGTTACACCTCGATACCGTACAGCGCCTTCGCCTGCTCCGGGCTGACCAGCCCATCCGCCACGTCGCGCGCCACCAGCGCCGGGTCGCGCGCCTTCGCATCGCCCATGCCGCCGCCGCCGGGCAGCTTCAGCAGCAGGCGCTTGCCCTTCGGGATCACCTGGAATCCCTTGGTGCGGATGGTGGTGCCATCGGTGTGGCCGACCCAGCCGGGCGCGCCCTCACCGCCGCCGTCGCGGCCCTTCGGTGCGTTGGCGACGCGGTCGAAGATGGCGTTGACGGCGAATTCCGCCTCGCCCTTCGTGCCGATCTCCATAACCTTGCCGAAGCCGCCGCGGGTACGGCCGGCGCCGGCCGAATCCGGGCGGAGCTGGTTCTGCCAGAAGATCACCGGCGCGACATTCTCGGTCGCCTCCACCGGCATGGTGCGGACGCCGGAGGGGAAGGCGGTGCCGTCCAGCCCATCCTTGGTCGGCCGCGCGCCGGTGCCGCCGGAGTTGAAGGTGATGATTTCGAAATCCGGCAGCTCCGCCGCCGCGCCGGAGACCTGCGCGCCGCCCCGCAGCGGCGGGTTCCACAGCGCGGAGGAACCCTCCGCATTCACCCGGTCCGGCACCGCCTGGTGCAGGCAGCCCATCATCAGGTCCGGCAGCAACTGCCCGACCACATGCCGCACCGAGACCGGATAGGGCCGCGGCGCGTTCAGGATGCAGCCCTCGGGGATCTCCATGTGGAAGGGCGCCAGCGAGGCCCAGTTGTTCGGGATTTCCGGCGCCACGACGCATTTGATGCCGAAGCAGGCATAGGCGCGGCAATAGGCGGCCGGCACGTTGATGCCGCGCCCGGACAGGCCCGAGGTGCCGGCGTAGTCCACCACGATCCGGTCCGCCTGCACCGTCATCGCGGCCTTCAGCGTGACCGGCGCCTCGTAGCCATCGGAGGTGATCTGGCTGCGGTAGGTGCCCTGCGGCAATTTCGCGATCTCCTCCAGCGTTGCCTTCAGCGAGCTGTCGAAGATGTAGGTCGCCAGCGGGTCCAGGCTGTCCATGCCGAATTCGGCGAGCATCTCCGCCAGGCGCTTGGCACCGGCATCGTTGCAGGCGCACAGGGAATAGACATCGCCCTCCAGCTCCACCGGCGTGCGCGATCCCATGCGCAGGAAGTCGAAGAAGGTCTCGTTCGGCTTGCCCTGGTCGAAGCACTTCACGATGGGGATATAGAGCCCCTCCTCGAAGACGCTGCGCCCCTCCGGCCCCATGCCGAGGCCGCCGACATCGATGACATGCGCGGTGTTGGCGAACAGGCCGACGATGCGCCCGCCGCTGAAGGCCGGCGTCACCACCGTCAGGTCGTGCAGGTGGCCGGTGCCGAGCCAGGGGTCGTTGGTGATGTAGTGGTCGCCCGGCTTCATCGTCCCGGCCGGGAATTTCGCCAGGAAGTGGCCGACGGATTCCATCATGGAGTTCACATGGCCCGGCGTGCCCGTCACCGCCTGCGCCAGCATGCGGCCATGCAGGTCGAAGACGCCGGCGGACAGGTCGCCGGCTTCGCGCACCGTGGTGGAGAAGGCGGTGCGGATCATGATCTGCGCCTGTTCCTCGACCACCGCGATCAGGCGGTTCCACTGGATCTGCTGCTGGATCTTCTCCAGCGCGCTGGCGGCTTGCGTGCTCATGCGATCCCCATCTAGGCTTGATATTCAGAGGCTTGCGGTGCGTAGGAATGGCCCGGACCAAAGTCAGCGCGGCAGTGCGGCGGAAAAACCAGGAGAAGTGGGATGCCCGCTACCTCGACCTGGCGAAGCTGGTCGGCGAATGGTCGAAGGACCCGCGCGCCAAGGTCGGCGCCGCCATCGTCAACCCGAAGCTCGGGCGGCTGATCGCCGTCGGCTTCAACGGCTTCCCCTCCAACGTCGAGGATGACGTGCGGCGGCTGGAGGACCAGAAGCTCAAGCTGACCATGACCATCCACGCCGAGCAGAACGCCCTGATCTTCGCGGGGAAGGAGGCGCGGGACTGCGACGCCTATGTGGTCGGCAAGCCGGTGTGCAGCATGTGCGCGACGCTGCTGATCCAGGCCGGCGTCAAGCGCGTCATCGCCGCCGAACCACGGCGCGGCACTGCGTCGAAGTGGGACAAGGCCGGGCTGCTGTCGATCGAGATCTTCCGGGAGGCCGGTGTCGAGTTCCGCCGCCTGACGGAGGCGGAGATGACGCGGCTGGGGCTGGATGCCGACAGCGCCACGCGATCCCTGCCGCCATCCGGCACCATCTTCGTCGAGGGTGACGAGGTGGAGCTTTAGCTCAGCCGCCGCGCGGCCGCTCTTGGATTTGCCAATCAAAGGGGCGTCTCGACCTTCTGAAGTGCCTCAATCCACTGATCGTATCTGCGCCCTGGTGCTTCATGAAGCCAAGCATGAGGTCCTCGCAAGCTGGTTCCCGTCAGTACCCCCGCCGCAGCTGAGGTGCTTCCTACCGGAAAATCAGTTTTGAACCGCATCAATTCCGATTTCTCCGGGTGCGACTCAAGTAAATCGGATTGTAAAGCGCGATTTCGAAGAGCAATGATCCCAGGCGGGGTTGCGCCAGGAGCTGACTTTCGCAACTCAGATCCTGCAAGAATTATAAATCCAGAGCCATCCGCGCGCATCTGAGCATTTATATCTCGCGCCCCTACAAATCGAAATGTGTCGCCGACTGCAATGTCAAGTGAAGGTGGCGTCGCGAGGGCGGGCCTGGGCGCTTTCGCAGGATCCAGCCTTTGCATTGGGGCTTGATTCGGAGGGGCGCGAAAGACCCGAACACCGATGATTTCGGCAAGCAGCGCCACGTCATCGACGAAGCCCTGAGCGAAGGCAGCATCACCATCGCTCAACTTTCCAAGTGAAGTTTGGTCCGTTAGAACAAGCGCCCGGCGAAGAATACGGCTCGCCTCGACAAGCAAATGCTCCGCGCGTCTGGCATGTGCCTTATTGAAGGTTTCATCAGTTGTCGACGCAACAGTTATTTGGCGCCAATCAGCCTTCTCGAGAGCATGATGCTTGCCGCGAAAGCGCTCAGCGAGCGAGTCACACTCGCCAATGTAGATGACCTCACCTGCTTCGCCTTCGCCCGAGAGAAAATAGATCGCCGGTCGCTTAGCTTCGTCTCTCTCCTTCAAAGCGTCGATTCGGTTCAGCGGACAACTGGTCAGGACCGTTGTGCTACCCGCAATAGCGGCACTCCGCAGACCATCGGGATCGCCATCGTGCAAGGTAAGCCGAATTAGCCTGGCTCGTGCACTACGCATTTAGAGACCGCGTCAGTTCCAGATAGCCCAGCCCATCCACCCGGCAGGACCAGCCCGGCCCGACCAGCGTGCTGGTCTCGGCTTCCGCCACGATGCAGGGGCCGGGCACGGTGGACCCGGCGGGCATCTCGGCGCGGTCATAGACCTGCCAATCCGCCACCTGCCCCGTCGCCGTGTCGCGCACGCGCTGCATGCGGATCGGCGCGGGGGCTGGCATGTCGGCAACCGGCGCCACGGGTTCCACCGGCTCCGCGATGGTCGCGACGGTGACGGCAAACGACAGGATTTCCACGTCGCTGCCGGGCACGGGGCGGTCGTAGAAGCGGGTGTATTCGGCGTCGTAGGCGGCGCGGATTTCGGGGATGTCGGCCTGCGTCAGCGCGCGCGCGGGCAGCGCCACGTTGATCTCGTGGCCCTGGCCGACGTAGCGCATGAAGGCCAGCCGGTGCTCCTGCGTCGGCGCGCCGAAGGCGCCTTCCGCCACCACGCGGGATGCCTCCGCCGACATCTCCGCCAGCAGCGCATTCACCGCCGCCACGTCGAAGCTGCGGAAACGCTGGTACAGCGACTTCACCACCTCATAGCCCACCGGGGCGCGGAGGAAGCCGATGGCGGAGCCGACGCCGGCGCCGCTCGGCACCAGCACGCGATCCACGCCGATCTTCTCGGCCACGCGGTAGCCATGCACCGGCCCGCCGCCGCCGAAGGCGATGATGCCGCGGCCGCCATAGCCCTTGCCGGATTCGATGGCATGGACGCGCGCGGCGTTCGCCATGTTCTCGTCCACCATCTCCACCACGCCGAGCCCGGCCATCTCCGGCGCCAGGCCCAGCTTGCGGCCGACATGCGCATCGAGCGCATCGAGCGCCGGCTGCACATGCAGCTTGAGCGCACCGCCGGCGAACAGATCCGGCTCGTAGCGGCCGAGCGCCAAATTCGCATCCGTCACCGCCGGCTTGTCGCCGCCGCGGCCGTAGCAGGCCGGCCCCGGATCGGCACCGGCGCTTTCCGGCCCGACCTGGATGCGGCCCAGCGCGTCGAGATGCGCGATGGAGCCGCCACCGGCGCCGATCTCCACCATCTCGATGACCGGGATGCGCAGCGGCAGGCCCGAGCCCTTCTTGAAGCGGCCGACGCGGGCCACCTCGAAGGTGCGGCTGGCCTGTGGCGCGAAATCGTCGATCAGGCACACCTTCGCCGTGGTGCCGCCCATGTCGAAGGACAGCACCTTCGACCAGCCGCGCTGCTTCGCGACATGCGCCGAGAAGATCGCGCCACCGGCCGGGCCGGATTCCACCAGGCGGATCGGGAAGCGCGCCGCGGTATCCAGCGTGGTGAGGCCGCCGCCCGACAGCATCATGAACAGCGGGCAGGTGAAGCCGCCGGATTTCAGCCCGGCCTCCAGCCGCCGCAGGTAGCTCGCCATCAGCGGCTGGACATAGGCATTGGCGGCGGTGGTGGAAAACCGCTCCCACTCCCGCATCTCCGGCGAGACCTCGGACGACAGCGAGATGGGAAGGTCGGGCCACATCTCATGCACGATCGCGGCGGCACGACGTTCATGCGCCGGGTTCACGAAGGCATGCAGGAAGCCGATGGCGAGGCTTTCGATGCCCTCGGCACGCAGGGTCTCGACCTGCGCGCGCACCGCCGCCTCGTCGAGCGGCAGCAGCACCTGGCCCTCATTGTCCAGCCGCTCCGGCACCGTCAGGCGCCAGCGGCGCGGGATCAGCGGCTGCGCCAGGTCGATGTTCAGGTCGTACTGGTCGTAGCGGGACTCGTTGCCGAGCGCGAGCACGTCCCGGAAGCCATCCGTGGTCAGCAGCGCGGTGCGGGCGCCCTTGCGCTCGATGATCGCGTTGGTGGCGAGCGTGGTGCCGTGGATGACCAGCTCGATATCGGCGGGCGTCAGCGCGGCGCGTTCCAGCACCACGCGCACACCTTCGAGCACGCCAAGTTCCGGCGCATGCGGCGTGGTCAGGACCTTGCCGGTCCAGCGCTCGACTCCATCCTCGCCGGCACGCTCGACGGCCACGTCGGTGAAGGTGCCGCCGATATCCACTGCAAGACGAGCGCTCACTGCGAGGCCTCGCTCGCCCAACGCGTCACCACCGCACAGGCCTCGCCGAAATCTTCCATCCGCATCGCTTCCTTGGGATTGTGGCTGCCATTCTGGTTGCGGACGAAGATCATCCCGGCCGGGATGCCCGCCATGGCGAAGGCCGCCGCGTCGTGCCCCGCGCCGCTGGCCATCGACAGGTGCCGGATGCCGAGCGCGTCCGCGGCCGCCGCCAGCCCCGCCTGGATGCCGGCATCCATCGGCGCGGCGCGGCTGGTGGTCTCGGCGCCCAATTCGAAGCGCACGCCGCGGCGCGCCTCGATCTCCGGCACCGCGTCGTACAGCGTTTCCATCAGCAGGTCGCAGCTGCGCGGGTTCACGCTGCGGACGTCGAGCTGGAACCGCGCCTCGCCGGCGATCTTGGTGAAGCCGGCGTCTTCCGTGGTGCCCATGACGCAGAAGGTGACGACCAGCACATGGCCGCGCGCCTCCAGCTCCACCCAGCGGTCATCGACGCGATGCGCCAACTCCGCCAGCGCGATCGCCGCGTCGCGCCGGTATTTGCGCGGCGTGGCGCCGGAATGGTTGTATTCGCCGAGAACCCGCGCGGCGCGCAGGCGGCGGCTGCCGGGTATGCCGGTGACGATGCCGACCGGCACGCCGTGGCCTTCCAGCACCGGCCCCTGCTCGATATGCAGTTCCAGGAACGCCGCCGTGTCGTCCTGCGAGAAGGTGCGCCCGCCACGCTCGACGAAGCCGGGGTCGAACCCCTCCTCCCGCATATGGTCGGCCAGCGAACGGCCATTGTCCTGCCGCTTCACCTGCAGTTCTTCCGGCTTCAGCAGTCCGAGCGCGCCGCGTGAGCCGGGGTAGGAGATGGGGAACCAGCTTCCCGCCTCCTCCGCCCGCACCGCCACCACCGTCACGTCCCGCCCCGGGACGAAGCCCGCGCGCTTCATGCCGGACACGGCGGCGAGGCCCACCAGCACGCCGGCGGCGCCATCGAAATTGCCACCCTCCGCGACGCTGTCGAGATGGCTGCCCAGCAGCACGCGCTTCGCGGCGCGGTCGCTGCCCGGCAGGGTCATCAGCAGGTTGCCGATGGGGTCCACCTGGCAGTCCAGCCCGATGCCCTCCGCCGCCGCGCGCACGATCTCATGCGCGCGCCGCTCGCCCGCGCCATAGGCATCGCGGGTGATACCGACGCCGTCGAAGCTCGCCGCGCGCAGGTCGTCGAACAGCTTCTCGGCAAGCGCCACGTCCGGCGTCAGGTTCGGCAGCATCGGCACCGTCTCCTCATCTGGTCGGGGACGGCTCGCCCCCCTCACCCAACCCTCCCCTCCAAGCGGGGGAGAGGGCTTTGACGTCAGGCTGTCAGAGCATGCTGCGGACGCGGCCGCCATCGACGCGGATCATGGAGCCGGTGATGTAGGCGGCGCGGTCGCTGGCCAGGAAGGCGCCCATCGGGCCGTATTCATCCGGCGTCCCGATGCGCCCGGCCGGAATCTCGTCCGACATGCGCGCCATCTCATCCTCCGGCGTCGTGCCGGCCTTGGCGGCGCGGGAGGTCGCGTTCTGCACGATGCGGTCGGTCATGATGCTGCCGGGGGCCAGCACGTTCATCGTCACGCCGTCCTTCGCCGCCTCCCCCGCATAGGTCTTGAGCCAGCCCCAGATCGCGGCCCGCAGCGTGTTTGACAGCGCCAGGTTCGGGATCGGGTGCTGCATGCCGGTGCTGCCCACCACGATGACGCGGCCCCAACCCTGCTTGCGCATCGCCGGCACCAGCCGGTTGGCGATGCGGATGGGGGAGGCCACGATCTGCTCGAACCAGGTATGCAGCGCGGCGTCCGTGATCTCGGAGGCGATGCAGGGCGGCGGGCCACCATGGTTCAGCACCAGGATGTCGACGCCACCCATCGCCGCCACCGCCGCATCGGCCAGCCGGTCCATCTGCTCGCCCTGCGCGACATCGGCCACCAGGCCGGTGGCCGCGGCGGCGCCGGCCGCGCGCAGTTCCGCCGCCGCCTTGTCGAGGCTCGCCTGGTCCCGGCCGCTGATGGCGAGCGTCGCCCCCTCGGCTGCCAGCGCATCGGCGATCGACCGGCCGAGGCCCTTGGAGGCGCCCATCACCAGGGCGCGGCGGCCCTTGAGACCCAGATCCATGTTTTCATTCCTTGCGGTAATCCGGCGGGGAACCTGCAACCGAGCGGCCCGGCTGGCAAGCCGGGCGCTTCCTGCTACCAAAGCCCGAACGACGCCCGGGAAGACAAAACCATGCCGAAGCCCGTCCTGCTGCTGACCCGCCGCCTGCCGGATGCCATCGAGGCCCGCGCCGCGCGCGACTACGACGCCCGCCTGAACAGCGCCGACGAGCCCTGGTCCCGTGACGGCGCCGAGATCGCGCGCCGCGCGGCGGAGGCTGGTGCCGCCGGCATCCTGTGCGCCGCCGGCGACCCGATGAACGCGGCCACCATCGCAGCCCTGCCGGACAGCGTGAAGATCATCGCCACCTTCTCCGTCGGCACCGACCATATCGACCTCCCGGCCGCCAAGGCGCGCGGCATCACCGTGGCGAACACGCCGGAAGTGCTGTCCTTCGCCACCGCCGAATGCGCCTTCACCCTGATGCTGATGGCCGCCCGCCGCGCCGGAGAGGGCGAGCGCATGGTCCGCGCCGGGAAATGGGAGGGCTGGGCGCCGACGCAGTTGATGGGCGTGACGCTGGAGGGCAAGCGCCTCGGCATCGCCGGCTTCGGCCGCATCGGGCGCGAACTGGCCGCCATGGCGCGCGGCTTCCGCATGGAAATCCACTACCGCGACCTGAACCGGGTGCCGCCGGACCTCGAACAGGGCGCGATCTTCCATGCGGAGGAGCGCGATTTCCTGTCCTCCATCGATATCCTGTCCATGCACATGCCGGGCGGCGAGGCGACCCGGCGCTGGCTGAACGCCGAACGCCTGTCCTGGATGCGGCCGGGCGCCATCGTCATCAACACCGGCCGCGGCGGGTCGGTGGACGATGCGGCACTGGTCGCGGCGCTCGTCTCCGGCCACATCCGCGCCGCCGGCCTCGATGTCTATGACGGCGAGCCGAAGCTGTTCCCGGGCTATATGGGCCTCGAGAACGTGGCGTTGCTGCCGCATCTCGGCAGCGCAACCCTCGAGACGCGGGACGCCATGGGCCAGCGCGCCCTGGGCAATGTGGATGCGGTGCTTCTGCACGGGAGGAAGGCGCCGGACGCGGTGGGCTGACCCTCAACGGGATTCGTTTGCCTCCTGGTTCAATCCTGGATAGTTTCGTAACGAAACGGTTATCCAAGGCGCCCGCTCGGATCGGAGCAGGGCCGAAGCGCCCAGGACGCCAGCCAGGCAGGGAAGCACCATGAGTGAGGTCGCACGGATCACGCTGTTCATCCATGACCGCAAGGGCCGGCTCGAGACGATCCCGGACCAGGACCTGCTGGCGGCACTGCTGCAGGAGACCCCGCTGATCACCCAGCACGACGATGGCAGCCGGACCTTCGTCTTCGACCTGCTGGACCCGGACGGGGAGAGGCCCGGCGGCGAGCCGCGCCGGACCGACACGTCGCTGGAGACGCTGCGCAGTTGCGGCGCCCGGCTGGGACAGGTCGCGCGGCACCTCGGCCTGCCGCTGACCGCCGCGCTCGCCGAATCGGCGGAGCTGGTGGCGGAGGGTGAGCTGCGATCCATGCAGGTGCCGAAGGGACGGCAATGCTGAGGCTCCCGGCCCTCGACAGGGGCGGCCGCCGGCGGCAGTAAGCGCGGCGACCCTCGGAGACCGCCGATGCTGTTCGACCTCGATGCCCTGCCGGCGTCCAGCCGCTACAAGCTGCTGGTCTCCACCGTCGTGCCGCGGCCGATCGCCTGGGTGGTGACCCAGGATGCGGCGGGCGTGCTGAACGCCGCGCCCTATTCCTTCTTCAACGTCTTCGGCTCGGACCCGCCGGTGGTGGCGCTCGGCGTCGGCAACCGTCCGACCGGTGCCGCCAAGGACACCCTGGCCAACATCGCGGCGACCGGCGAATTCACCGTCTGCCTGGTGCCGGAGACGGCGCTGGATGCGATGAACGTCACCGCCGCGGACTTCCCGCCGGGCGAGGACGAGGTGGCGCAGGCCGGGCTGACCACCCTGCCCTCCACCAAGGTGCGGCCACCACGCCTGGCCGAAAGCCCGGTGGCGATGGAATGCACGCTGTTCCAGACGCTGCCGATCGGCGCGCACAGCATGGTCATCGGCCAGGTGCGGGCCATGCACATCGCCGATGCCGCGGTGATGGACCCGGTGAAGTGCTACATCGACAGCCCGGCGCTCGGGCTGGTCGGCCGCCTGCACGGCGCCGGCTGGTACACGCGGACCACCGACCGGATGGAGGTGAAGCGGGTCTCCGCCGCCGATTGGATGGCGCGCAAGGACTGACACGAGGATGTCCATCGCCGGCTTCCCGGCCGACCGCCTGCGCCCCGGCCCGCCGCGGCGCAGCCGGGTGGCGCCGGCCTGGGCCTGGGTCTCGCTGCTGGCGGCGGGCCTGATCGCGGCGCCGCTGGCCGCGGTCCTGGTGACGGCGGCCACGCCCGCTGGCCTGGGATCGGGTGGCACCGAATGGCCTTATATCCTGCGGACCTTGCTGCCGGAATTGCTGGTGAACTCGCTGCTGCTGGCGGTGCTGGTCGGCGTGCTGGCGGCGACGATGGGCGCCATCACAGCCTGGCTGGTCGCCAGCTGCGCCTTCCGCGGCCGCTGGCTGCTGGAAGTCGCCCTGCTGCTGCCGATGGCGATGCCGGCCTATGTCTGCGGCTATACCTATGTCTGGCTGCTGGACGTGGCGGGGCCGGTACAGACCGCGCTGCGGGATGCCACCGGCCTGCGATGGGGCGAATACTGGTTCCCCGAGATCCGCAGCCTGCCCGGCGCCGCGCTGATGCTGGCTGCGGTGCTGTACCCTTACGTCTACCTGCTGTGCCGCAGCGCCTTCCTGCAGCAGAGCGTCTGCCTGCTGGAAGCCAGCCGCACCCTCGGCCACGGCCTGCCGCGCACCTTCCTGCATGTGGCGCTGCCGATGGCGCGCCCGGCGCTGGCCGGCGGCGTGGCGCTGGTGCTGATGGAGACGCTGGCGGATTTCGGCACGGTGCAGCACTTCGCCGTCCGCACTTTCACCACCGGCATCTACGATGCCTGGTTCGGCCTGGCGGACCGCACCGCGGCGGCGCAGTTGGCGACCGCGCTGATGGGGCTGGTCGCGACCCTGCTGCTGCTGGAGCGGATGAGCCGCGGCGGCCGGCGCTACCACCCCACCACCACGCGCAACCCGCCGCTGCGGCCGGTGGTGCTGCGCGGCTGGAAGGAAGCGGCGGCCATCCTCGTGTGTTCGCTGCCGGTGCTGCTCGGCTTCGTCATCCCGGCCGGCGCGCTGCTGATGCTGATGCTGGAGGCCGGCGACCCGCTCGACCCGCGTCGCACCGTGCCCTACGCGCTGAACAGCGTGACACTGGCCGGGCTGACGGCGGCCCTCGCCGTGCTGCTGGCGGCGCTGCTGGCCTGGGCGCAGCGGCTGCACCCCTCCCGCCTCCGCGCCTCGGCCAATCGCGTGGCGGCGCTGGGCTATGCGCTGCCGGGATCGGTCATAGCAGTGGGGGCGCTGGTGCCCTTCGCGTTGTTCGACAACACACTGGATGCGTGGATGCGGGCGCGCTTCGGGATCTCCACCGGCCTGCTGCTGTCGGGCAGCATCGCGGCACTGGTCTTCGCCTACCTGGTGCGCTTCCTCGGCGTGGCGCTGTCGGCCGTGGAATCCGGGCTGGCGCGCATCCGGCCGAGCCTGTTCGGCGCCGCCCGCGTGCTCGGCCGCACGCCGGGCCAGGCGGTATGGTCCGTGGAACTGCCGCTGGCGCGCGGCGCGCTGCTGACGGCGGGCGTGCTGGTCTTCGTGGATACGATGAAGGAACTGCCGGCGACGCTGATCGTGCGGCCCTTCGACTTCGACACGCTGGCGGTGCGGGTGCACAATCTTGCCTCGGATGAAAGGCTGGCCGAGGCCTCCACCGCCGCGCTGCTGATCGTGCTGGTCGGGCTGCTGCCGGTGGCGGCGCTGGTGCGGGGGATGCGACGAGGATGACCAAGACCGAGCCGCTGCTGCGCGCCATCCGCCTGGCGCTGGACGGGGATTGGGAGGCGGCGCACCAGATCGCCCAGGCCGATCAGGGCGCGGACGCCGCCTGGGTCCATGCCTGGCTGCACCGGATCGAGGGCGATGAGGCCAATGCCGGCTACTGGTATCGCCGCGCCGGCCGCAGCCAGGCCGAGGGCAGCACGGCGGAGGAGGGCGCGGCGATCGCCACCGCCATCGCCGCCGCCCTGGGCAGGGCTGCACGCGGCTGAGGATCAGCCACCCGGCCCCGGCCAGCACGCCATCGCGGTCTCCACGATCCGCAGCAGCTTGCCGCGGTCGGCGCCATCCTTGGCCAGCGTCGACATGCCCTGGATCACGGCGAGCGTATGGCCGGCCAGCGCCGCGGCATCGCAGCCGGAAGGCAGCCGGCCCTCCGCCACATCCTGCGCGATCCGCGACCGCAGGCGCGCCTCGATATCGCGGCGGATGCTGGCCAACTCCTCTCGCAGCTCGGCCTCCTCGGCCGAGCCACTGACCAGGGCGCTGGCCAGCAGGCAGCCTGGCGGCGTCGCCTCGCCGGTGTTGCCGGTTGCCGCGGCGACCAGCAGGTCGCGTGCCGCATCCCGCGCGCTCGCGGCCTCGCCGATGATCTGCTCCACGGTCCGCGCGCCCGTCATGTAGCGGTGGAGCGCGGCGCGGAACAGGCGGCGCTTGTCGCCGAAGGCGGCATACAGGCTGGGCGGCGTGATGCCCATCGCCTGGGTCAGCTGGGCGACCGAGGTCGCCTCGTAGCCGTGCCGCCAGAACAGCAGCATGGCGGTACCAAGCGCCGCCTCGCGGTCGAAGGACAGCGGGCGGCCATGGCGGCGACGCGGCGCGGCATGTTCCATAGCGATCATTATATAATTCTTGACCATGGCCGGCAAGCGGCGCATCAGGTTCCGTAGCAATCACTATGGAACACTCGCATGGCCCTCACGGACTACCGCACCCTCGGCCGCTCCGGCCTTGCCGTCAGCCCCCTCGCCCTCGGGACGATGACGTTCGGCGTCGCGCGCTGGGGCATGGACCGGCCGGAGGCCGAGGCGGTGTTCGATGCCTATGTGGAGGGCCGGGGGCAATCTGGTCGATACGGCGGATGTCTATGCCGGCGGGCAGGGGGAGGAGATGCTGGGCGCGATCATCGCCGAGCGCGGGCTGCGGGACCGCGTCGTGCTCGCGACGAAATCCGGCTTCTCCGCTGGCCAGGGGCCCCATGCCGGCGGCAACGGGTCCAAGCACATCCATGCGGCGCTGGAGGCTTCGCTGCGCCGGCTGCGCACGGACCACATCGACCTGTACTGGGTCCATGTGTGGGATTCCGTGACGCCGGCCGAGGAGTTGCTGGAGACGATGGCGGCACTGATCCGCGCCGGCCGCATCCGCTACTGGGGCATCTCCAACGCACCCGCCTGGTACGTCGCGCGCATCGCGACCCTGGCGGCACTGCGCGGGCAACCGGGGCCGATCGCGATGCAGTACTTCCATTCGCTGGTCAGCCGGGAGTTGGAGGCGGAGCACCTGCCGCTGGCGCGCGAGATGGGCCTGGGCTTCATGCCGTGGAGCCCGCTCGCCTATGGCCTGCTGACCGGCAAATACGATCGTGCGACGGTCGAGGCGGGCGCCTCGCGTGCCGGCGGACTGCCGAGCGAAACCGGCGCCACCGCGCGCCCGGCGGATGACAAGCGGCTGGACGGGGCCAACCCCTTCGGCGACACGCTGTTCACCGAGCGCAACTGGCGGATCGTCGCCGCGCTGCGGGAGGTGGCGGAGGGGATGGGGCAGCCGATGGCCCGGGTGGCGCTCGCCTGGGTCCTTGGCCGGCCCGGGGTGACCACCGCGCTGATGGGCGTCAGCCGCGTGGCGCAGCTTCAGGACAACATCGCGGCCACGGATCTGCGGCTGACGGAAGACCAGCGCGCCACGCTGGATGCCGCCAGCGCGCCGGGGCTGCCGATGCTGTACGGCCTGTTCACGCCGGCGCTGCGGCGCCAGGTGGTCTTCGGCGGCAGCAGCGTCACGGCGTAGCGCGCTGATCCTGGTCGGGCGCCGCGTCGCTGTTCAGCGGGATGTACCGCTCGATGCCGATCTGGCGGATCAGGTCGAACTGGCGGTCGAGGAAATCCTCGTGCCTCGTCTCAAGCGCCCTTAGGCGGCCCCGACGTCGAAAGCAGCATCAGCACCTCGAAGGCTATTGCATAGCGCTCGATTTCGTCGGCCCGGTCGAGGCCGTTGATGATCTGTCGCGCATAGCGGTAGTTGCAGCCGCTGCCGTTGATGAAGCGAGGCAGGCTCATCGCCTTGCCCTTCTTGTCGGAGGAGAAGCGGCCCTCCCGCATGCCGAGCGAGGCGATCCTGTAGGCGATCTCGGCCTCCAGCGCACGCTCCGGCGCCGCCAGAAGGCCATCGCCCAGCCCGAGCGCCTGTCCCATGGCACGGTAGTTCTCAGCCCAAGTCAGTTGCACGTAGCCGCGCCCGAAGTACCGCGCCTTGAGCGGCTTGCCGTCGGCCCCGTTGATCGTCGTGCCGGTCGAGTCCTTGGGCGTGATCTCCTCGGCATACCCGCCGGCCCCGCTCTTCTTGGACCACAGGGCCTTGTGTTCCTCGATCGGCAGGTAGACCGCGGTTTCCGCCTTGACCGTCGCCAGCATGTAGGCGCCCCAGCGAATGTCGTAGAGCTTGGGGTCGGCCAGGATGCGGCCGAACAGGCCGCGAAAGCCATCCATCGAAGCCTGGTTCAGCGGGCCGAACTGGCGTTGGGTCAGGCGCAGCATGGTTTCCGTGTTCATGCTCGCCCAGAGGTCGAAGTTCTGCTCCTGGCCATAAAGCTTCGGCAGGAAGCTTCCGACCGTCTGCGCGCGCAGGAAGGCGATGGACTTGCCGCTGCGGTCAAGCCGGCCGTCGGGCTTCGGATTCTTCAGCCGTTCCTTCTGCAGCAGCGTGATCTGCGCATCCAGGGCTTGGTCGGCCTGGCCGTCGATCGGCAGGAAAGGCACCGCGGGATTGTCGTAGAAGCAGTTGTTCAGCAGGAACTGCACGATGGCGACGTCGGTCGGCTTGTTTCGGCCGCCACGGCCGACGGAACCGGACAGGACCGGGGTGTTGCCGATCTTGGCGAGGTCGGCGGCTGTGGCCATGGTCTTCTGCTCCGATCCGCCAGCACCAGCCCCGACGCTGGCATCGGGGCTGGCGGTTGCAGACGAGCATGGCGCCAATTCGGCCCGCGCCTATTTCAGATCGTTTCGCGGAAGCGCCTTGGGCCGTGGGTGCCGCGAAGGGCTTCCTGCTCAGTCCTGGTCGGGCGCCGCGTCGCTGTTCAGCAGGATGTAGCGCTCGATGCCGATCTGGCGGATCAGGTCGAACTGGCGGTCGAGGAAATCCTCGTGCTCCTCCTCATTCGCCAGGATCTTCAGCATGAGGTCGCGGGAGACGTAGTCGCGCACGGATTCGGAATGCGCGATGCCGTCGCGCAGGTCGACCAGCGCCTTCTCCTCCAGCTTCAGGTCGCATTCCAGGATTTCCTGGACGTTCTGGCCGATCAGCACCTGGTTCAGCCGCTGCACGTTGGGCAGGCCGCCGAGGAACAGGATGCGCTCGATCAGCCAGTCGGCGTGCTTCATCTCCTCGATCGATTCCTCATACTCCTTGCGCGCCAGCTTGCTGACGCCCCAGTGGCGCAGCGTGCGGGAGTGCAGGAAGTACTGGTTGATCGCGGTCAGCTCGTTGGTGAGCTGGAGGTTGAGGTATTCGATGACCTTGGCGTCGCGCACGTCCACATCCTTCTGCAACCGTTTGACCCGGCCCCTGGGATGCGCCCGGCTACTTGCCGGCGGTGCAGGTCCCCGCGCGCACCATCGCCAGGATGGTCGCCGTGCAGCCGCCGCACTGGGCGCGGCAGCCGCAGGCCGCATAGACATCATGCGGACGGTCGGCCCCCGCGGCCACCGCGGCCGCGATCTGCTTGTCCGTCAGCGCATTGCAATTGCAGATATACATGCAGCCTCGCCCTTCCGCAGCGGCCTTTGCAGCAAATCAGCGACAGGGCCCGCCGGCGCCGTGGCGCCGGCGAAGCCCCTTTGGGAATTCAGCGCCAGCCCGCGCGCTGCATGATGCGCAGCGCCTCGGCGGCATTGGCGCCATAGCTGCCGGCGTTGAGCTGGTCCTCGCGGAACTCGCCGAAGGCGGCCAGCACCGGGTGCACCGGGGCATCGGCCACCACCGGGTATTCCATGTTGCCCACCGCGAAGATCTCCTGCGCCCGCGGGCTGGTCAGGTACTCGATGAAGCGTTGCGCGGCTGCGGCGTTGGGCGCGGTGCGGACCACGCCGGCGCCGGAGATGTTCACATGCGCGCCGCGGTCACCCTGGCCCTGGTTCGGGAAGATCACGCCGATGCGCTCCGCGATCGCGCGATCATCGGCGCGGGCGGAGGTCATCATGTTGCCGAGGTAGTAGGTGTTGGAGATCGCCAGCTTGCACTGGCCGGACGGGATCGCGCGGAACTGGTCGCGGTCACCACCCTGCGGCGGGCGCGCCATGTTGGCGGCAACGCCACGCGCCCAGGCCTCCGTCGCCTCCGCGCCATTGGCGGCGAGCACCGAGCCGGTGAGCGAGGTGTTGTACGGATGCGATGCCGAGCGCACGCAGATCTGGCCGCGGAAGCGCGGATCGGCGAGGTCCTCGAAACGGCTCAGGCCCTCCGGCCGGCCGGCCTGGCGGTCGTACATGATGACGCGGGCGCGCTTGGAGACGCCGAACCAGTAGCCTTCCGCATCGCGAAGGTTGGCCGGGATGCGGCTGTTCAGCACCTGGCTCTGGATCGGCTGCAGGATGCCGGCCTCCTTCGCGCGGGCCAGGCGGGCGGCATCGACCGTGATCAGCACGTCGGCCGGGCTGTTGGCGCCCTCGGTGCGGATGCGCTGGATCAGCTGGTCGGCGTCACCCTCGATCAGGCGGACGCGGATGCCGGTCTCGCGCGTGAAGGCCTCATACAGCTCCCGGTCCGTGTCGTAGTGGCGGGAGGAGTAGAGGTTCAGCTCCGGTCCCTGGGCGAGCGCCGGAAATGAGAACGCGGCAAGGCCGAGGGCCGGGAGCAGCGAAAGCAGGGGGCGACGGCGCATGGGATTGTCCTCTGGCGGTGTTGCGAGCCAGATATCGCAATTGCGAGGCGTTCGCAAGATTACTTGCGAGTCATCCGCAAGAAATCCGCCTGGCCATCACCTGGGGCGCAGCCAGGTGCGCAGCCGGTCGGCGAAGGCCACCACCACCGCCGCCGCCACCACCAGCACGCCGCCCGCCAGGCTCGGCAGGCCGGGGACCAGGCCGAAGATCACCAGGTCGAACAGCACCGCCCACAGCAGCGCGGTGTATTCGAAGGGTGCGAGCAGGCTGATCGGCGCGCGGGCCACCGCCTCCGTCATGCAGATATGCGCGAGGCCGCCGGCGATGCCGGCGCCGACCAGCCAGACCAGGCCGCTGCCACCGACATCGGCCCAGCCGAAGGGCAGCGTCGCCAGCCCGCCGGCAGCGCAGAGCAGCGAGAAATACAGCGCGATGGTGCCCGGCAGTTCGGTTGCCGTCAGGCGCTTCACCTCGACCCGGGCGAACAGCGTCGTCGCCGCCGTCAGCAGGCCGGCGCCGACGCCGATCAGCGTGCCCCGGTCCAGCGCCGGGCCGGTGAAGGCGGGCGCCAGCATCAGCAGCACGCCGGCGAAGCCGCCGATGGCCGCGCCGCCGACCAGCCAGCCGGGCCGTTCCCGCAGCACCAGGATGCCGACCGGCACGGCGAGCAGCGGCGCCAGGAACGACAATGCGGTGGCCAGCGCCAGCGGCAGATAGGCCAGCGACAGGAAGGAGAAGAACATGGAGGCGCAGCCGAACAGGTTGCGCCGCAGATGGCCCATCGGATGCCGCGTGGTGAACCCGTGCGGCAACTGTCGCCGCCAGGCGAGATAGGCCAGGACAGCAGCGCCCAGAAGCTGCGGTGGAAGACGATCTGCCCGACCGGCGCCTGCGCCGAGGCCAGCCGGACGAACAGCGACATCACCGCGAACAGCAGTGTCGCCGACAGCCGCAGCGCGATGCCGACCGCCGGGTGCTCGGCGCGAGGGGTCAAGCCCGCTTCGGCGCCAGACCGCGCAGGAAGCCGGCACGCTGGGTGGCGCCGGCCATCAGGAAGGCGTGGTCGGACCCGCCCAGGATGAAGCGCGCGCCGAGCGCGATGTAGTCCGGCGCCACCTTCTCGTCATACACGCCACCCATGCCCATGACCTTGCCATGCGCGGCGCAGGCGGCGCCCACCCTGGCATAGGCGGCGCGGACATCGGGGTGGCCAATCTGGCCGGGGATGCCCATGGTGGCCGTCAGGTCCGAGGTGCCGAACATCAGCACGTCCACCCCCGGCACGGCGGCGATCGCTTCCGCATTCGCCACCGCCTCCGGCGTCTCGATCATGCAGACCACCAGGATGTCGGCGTTGAGCTCGGCCTGCGCCTGCGCCGCGTTGACCGGCGCCATGCCATAGGCGAAGGGCGGCGCGCCCCAGCTGCGATCGCCGGTGGGCGGGAAGCGAGTGGCGCGGACCACCGCCTCGGCCTCCGCCGCATTGTCCACATGCGGCACGACGATGCCCATGGCGCCGTTGTCGAGGCAGCGGGTGCCCTCGAACAGCGCGTCCTTGCAGACCCGGACGATGGGCGTGATGCCCTGGCCGAGCGCCGCGATGGCGATGCGGCTGGCATCGTCGACGCTCATCGCGCCGTGCTCCATGTCGATGAACAGCCAGTCGAAGCCGGCCGCCTGGCCGATCATGCCGACGGCGCTGCCGCGCAGGTGGTGCACGCCGAAGCCGAGCGCGAGTCCGCCCTCGGCCAGGCGCTGACGGCACAGATTCGGAACCAGTTTCATCGACTTCCCCCCCGGGGCGCTGCGCCGGCAAGGCAGCACGCGGGTTGGGGGTGGTCAATTAGGGCCGGGCGGCAATGGCCGCGATCTCCACCTTCACGTCGCGCGGCAGCCGGGCGGCCTGCACCGTGGCGCGGGCCGGCGGGTTGGAGGGGAAGTAGGTGGCATAGACCGTGTTCATGCGGCCGAACTCATTGAGGTCCGCCATGAAGACGGTGGTGGAGACGATGTCGGACATGCGGAAGCCCGCCGCCTCCACCACCGCCTTGAGGTTGTCCAGCACCCGGCGCGTCTCGGCCTCGATGGTCCGGTCGGCGATCATCTGGTTGGTGGCGGGGTCGAGCGCGATCTGGCCGGCGAGGTACAGCGTGTTGCCCACGCGGATCGCCTGGCTGTAGGGGCCGATCGCCTCCGGCGCATCGCGCGTCGCGATCACGGTCTGGGCCTGGGCCAGGCCCGCCAACGGCAGCAGGACCAGGGCCAGGCGGCAAGCGGATTTCAGCATCGTGGTTCATCTCCGCCGGCCCGCCCGATGCGGGCCGGGACGCCGAGGCTAGCCAATCCTCTTATTCCTCCGCCACACCGACGATCAGCGCCTCCAGCGTCGCCAACTGGTCCGCCTCCTCCGCCGGCTTGTCGGTGCGGAGCCGCAGGATGCGGGGGAAGCGGAGCGCCACGCCGGATTTGTGGCGGGTGCTGCGCTGGGCGGCGTCGAAGATCACCTCGATCACCAGGGACTTCTCCACCTCCCGCACCGGGCCGAAACGGGCCGTGGTGTGGTTGCGGATCCAGCGGTCGATCCACAGCAGTTCCTGGACGGTGTAGCCGGAATAGGCCTTGCCGACCGGCACCAGCTCCTGCCCCCCCTGCCCGTCCGGCCGCCACAGGCCGAAGGTGAAGTCGGAATAGAAGCTGCTGCGCTTGCCGTGGCCGCGCTGGGCGTACATCAGCACGGCATCGACGCCGAGCGGCGCGCGCTTCCACTTCCACCACAGCCCCTTCTGCCGCCCGGCGAGGTAGGGGCTGTCGGCGCGCTTCAGCATCAGCCCCTCGATCGCCGCGGCGCGTGCGCCGGCGCGGATTTCCTCGAGTTCGCCCATCGAGCGGAAGCGGATCATCTCCGACAGATCCATGCGTCGTGGCTGCACGCGGGCAAACCAGGCCTCCAGCCGGGCACGGCGAGCGTCGAAGGGCAGCGGGCGCAGGTCCTCGGCGCCGTCGAACAGGATGTCGTAGAGCCGCACGGCGACGGGGTGGGAGGCCTGCATCTTCGCGCTGACGACCTTGCGGTTCAGCCGCTGCTGCAGGTCCGCGAAGGGCGCCACCTCCTTGTCCCGCATCACCAGCAACTCGCCGTCCAGCACGGCGTGGAAATCCATCGCCTCCAGGATTTCGGGGAACCCGCCGGAAATCTCCTCCGCCCCGCGCGACCACAGCGCGGCGCCGCCGGGCGTCGCTGAAAGCTGCACGCGGATGCCGTCCCACTTCCATTCGGCGCGGTGGGTCTCCGGGCCGATCGTCGGAAAATCCGGTTCCTCCAGCGGATGCGCCAGCATCAGGGGCCGAAACACCGGCAGGTTCTCGGAACTCGGCCGCGGGCCCTGTTCGGTCAGCCAGGCGAACAGGTTGAGGTAGGGCGGCGCCAGGCCGTGCCAGACCTCCTCGATCTCCGCCACATCCTCCCCGGCCCATTCGGCCAGCGCGGTCTTCGCCAGCCGGGCGGAGACGCCGACGCGCAGCCCGCCGGTCACCAGCTTGATCAGCGCCAGGCGGCCATTCGCATCCAGCGCATCCAGCCAACCGGCGATCAGCTCCGGCAGCGCGGCCTTCGGCGTCGCCTCCATCGCCTCCACCACCTCGGCGAGGCCCGGCGGCGGCGTGTTGACGCCGGCGCGTGGCGGCCAGATCAGCGCGACGGTCTCGGCCAGGTCGCCGACATAGTCGTAGGACAGGTCGAACAGCACCGGGTCGGTGCGCCCCGCCACCAGCTCCCGCACCATCCCCGGCTTGGCGGAGCGGAACACCAGTTCGCCGGTCAGCGCGGCAAGGCCGATGCCGCGGTCGGGGTCGGGCTGCGTCTCGAACCAGTGCCGCAGCAGCGCCAGCTTGGCGAGGCGGCCGGGGGTGAAGGCGAGGCGTTCCAGCAGCCCGGCGAAAGCGGGCAGGCTCATGCCGCGGGCGCTTCCGCGGCCACCGGCACCGGGTCCTCATCCTCCTCGCCGCGCCCCAGCAGGTGCAGCGCCCGGCCGCGCACGCCGCGCAGCGCCATGGCGTGGCACAGCGCGTCGTCGCGGCCATGCGTCACCCAGACATCCGGTGCCTGCACCTGCTCGATGGTCATCAGCAGTTCGTCCCAGTCGGCGTGGTCGGAGATGATCAGCGGCAGTTCCACGCCCTTCGCCTTGGCGCGCTGCCGCACCCGCATCCAGCCGGAGGCGGCGCAGATCACCGGTTCCGCCAGGCGGCGGACCCAGGCGGTGGCCTCGGCACTCGGCGGCGCCAGCACCACCTCGCCGGCCAGCAGGCCGCCGCCGCCCCGCTTCGTGGGCACCGGCACCGGCTCCAGCGGGCCGAGCTTCACGCCGAGGCTTTCGTACAATTCGCACAGGCCGACCAGCGCGCCATGCAGGTAGATCGGCCGGTCCCACCCCGCCTGCCGCAGCAGCGCGATCAGCCGCTGCGCCTTGCCCAGCGCATAGGCGCCGACCAGATGCGCGCGGTCCGGGAACAGGCGCAGGCTTTCCAGCAGCCGCGCCACCTCCGCCGCCGCATCCGGGTGGCGGAACACCGGCAGGCCGAAGGTCGCCTCCGTCACGAAGACGTCGCATGTGACGGGCTCGAAGGGCGCGCAGGTCGGGTCGGCTCGGCGCTTGTAGTCGCCGGAGACGACGATGCGGCTGCCCTGCCAGTCGAGCACCACCTGGCACGACCCCAGCACATGGCCGGCCGGGACCAGGCGGATCTCGACGCCGTTGTGGCGCACCACCTCCCCGGCCGCGATCGGCTGCTGCCGCAGACCTGCGCGGCCTTCGCCCATGCGGGCGCGCATGACGGCCAGCGTCTCCGGGCTGGCCAGCACCGCCGCGTGGTCCGGGCGGGCGTGGTCCGAATGGCCATGCGTCACCACCGCCAGCGGCACCGGCCGCGCCGGGTCGATGAAGAAGCCGCCGGGCTCGCAGTACAGCCCCTCGGGCGTCACGCGCATCCAGCTTCGGGGGTGGGGGGCCGCCATCGCCCACAATGTGGGCGCGGCTGGTCCAGGCGACAATGCGATCGGGCCGGGCGCGGCTGCCGCAACCCTTTCATGGGGGGAAGGCGGCTGGTAACTTGTGCGCAACTCGGAGCGGCGCCGAATGAAGAAGCAGACCTATGGTCAGCTGTGGGACGTCTATGTGGCGGAGGCGTTTCCCAGGCTCCAGCAGGCCGATGCACGCCTGGCCTATCCCGGCCAGGAATGGGGCAACGAGAAAAGCTGGCAGCGCATCTTCGACAAGCTGTTCGTCCCCGCCGGCGTCGCGCAGTGGGACGTGGCGATCGAGATCGGCGGCGGTGGCGGCAAATACACGGAACGCGTGCTGCACGCCGGCGACAAGGTCCGGCTGTTCGGCTTCGACGTCAGCCGCAACTTCCTCGACGCCACGGCGGCGCGGCTGGGCGATTTCGTCGAGGCCGGCCGGCTGTCCCTGCACGAGATCGACCCCGTGCACCCGGATGCGATGTTCACCACGCTGTCCGCGCAGGGCCTGGCGCGCAAGGTCGATGCGGTGTTCAGCATCGACGCCATGGTCCATGTGGACCTCACCTACCTCACCACCTACTGGATGAACGCGGCGCTGCTGCTGAAGCCGGGTGGACGCGTGCTGATGACGCTGGCCGACCCCACCACCGTCGGCGGCTTCCAGAAGATCCTGCGCGACATCCGAAAGTTCTACAGGTTCCAGGGCCGCATCTGCCCGAAATTCGAATACCTCTCGGCCGAGATCGCCGGCTTCGTCCTGCGCCGGCTGGGCTTCGAGATCGAGCTGCTGGAGCCCTGGTCGAACCATGAGGGCCGGCCGCCACGCGACCTGTACCTGATCGCGCGTCTCGATCGCCCTGGGCAGGCGGAGGCCTTCCGCGATGCGCTGCGCGCCGACCCTGGCGCCGTGCCGGCCAGCCTGGCGCGGCCGGAATCCTACGCCGACCTGTGGACGCGGGAGGCGCCGCGCGCCATCGCCGGCGGCCCCGACCGGCCGCCCGCCACGGCGGTGCTGAACCGGATCTTCGGCATGGCGGACTCGGCCGGCTGGCGACGTGCCATCGAGATCGGCACCGGCGATGGGCGCTATGCGGAGGCGCTGCTGCGCGCCAACACCGCGGTGAAGCTGACCGTCCTCGACGTCAGCGACCGGGTGATGAAGGCCGCGGCGGCGAAGCTCGCGGACCATGTCGACGCCGGCCGGCTCGGCTTCCTGCCCATCGACCCGCTGCACCCCGACGGCCTGATGGGCGCCTTCGGGCGGGAGGCGTTGAAGCGGGATGTCGATGCCGTGTTCAGCATCGACGCCATGGTGCATGTCGACCTGCAGTACCAGCTCGCCTACTGGCTGAATGCCGCGCTGCTGCTGCGGCCCGGCGGGTGGCTGGTGTTCAACGTCGCCGACGCGACGACGGAGGCCGGCTTCGCCAAGCTGGTGGGCGACATCCGCCGCTACTTCCCCTGGCAGGGCCAGGCCTGCACGCGCTTCGAATACCAGAGCTTCACCCTGGTGCGGCCGCTGCTGGAGCGCCTGGGCTTCGACATCGCCTATGCCGGGCACTGGGACCCCCACGCCGGTCCGGGGGATGCCGGTCCGGGGGATGTCGGTCCGGGGGATGCCGGTCCGGGGGACGCCAGCGAAGCGGGGCGTGACCTGTACGTCGTGGCGCAGCTGGCGCGACCGGAGGCGGCGGAAGCGCTGCGGGCGCATGTCAGCATCGGCCTGCCGGTGCCCAGCTTCGCCGCCGCGGTGGAGGAGGCACCGGCGGAGCAGGCGCAGGAGCCGGCGGCCGAGGACGCCGAGTTGGCACGGCTCGTCGGGCAGGTGCTGTGGCGGCAGCTGCACCTGCAGGCGAACCCCGGCCTGAGCCGGGAGAAACTGCGCGAGGCGATGCGCGAGCATTGGGCCGGCAATCGGCGCGAATACACCCGCCTCGGCAACCTCGTGCTGCGTGAGCTGGCCGAGGCCGGCGTGACCCTGCAGCAGGCCGGACCGAAGCGCCTCGGCCCCACATCCGACGCCGAGTGACCGTCGCGGAAGGCTCCATCAACCCGCTGACCATGGCCGCATCGCGGCTGCGGGAGGCGGGCGACCTGCCGGGTGCGATCGCCCTGCTGCGGCAGGCCGGGGATGCGCCGGATGTCGCCCATATGCGGCTGCGGGGCCTGTTCGATATCCAGGACTACGGTGCCCTGCAACAGGCGACGCGCGAGGCGATCCGCAGGCTGGAGCCGGGCACCGTGGTGCCGGGGCACCTGTACACGTCCACCCTGCTGCACTTCGCCGAGTTGTGCTGCCTGCCGCTGGAGGAGATCGAGGCGCCACGACGTCGAGGCGTCGCTGGCGGGGATTCCGGGCCTGAAGGCCGGGCGCATCGTCGCCTTCGGCCTGGACAGCGACCAGACCGGCTCGGAGGAGTTGGTCGTGGTGGCGGAGCACGATCCGGCGGCGGGCGTCACCATGGCCGCCTGCCGCGCCGCCGTCAGCCGCCACCTGGCCGATACGCTGCTGGTCACGCCGCGCGATGTCCGCATCGTCAAGGGGAGCTGGCTGGTGAAGGCCGGCAGCGGCAAGATCAGCCGGGACGAGAACCGCCGCCGCTACCTCGCTCAGTTTCGCCAACCGGAGTGACGCCCATGCCCGCCTTCAGCCTCGCCGACCTGCAGGCCATCGCGCGGGAGGTGATCGGCGACCGCGACATCCTGCTGACACCCGTCACGGCGGCCGGCGACGTGCCGGGCTGGGACAGCCTGAACCACACGCTGATCACCCTGGAGGTGGAGGCGCGCAGCGGCGTGGCGGTGGAGGCCGAGGAGCTGGGCGACTGCCCGGATTTCGGCGCGCTGGTGGCGCTGCTGGTCGCACGCCAGGCCGCCTGAGCGGTTGTGACTCGACAGCGGCTTGCCTCACCCCAACCTGCCGGCCGTCAACCAACGGAGGTCTTTCATGCAAGGTCACACCTACGGCCGGCGCGCGGCGCTGGGCCTTGTCGCCGCCACCGTCACCGCCGGCGGCGCCGCGGCGCATCACGGCTGGTCCTGGGCGGAGGGCGACCAGGGCGAGCTGACCGGCACGATTCGGGAAATCTACATCGGTGCGCCGCACCCGACGCTCCGCGTCGAGGCGAATGGCCAGCTCTGGATCGTCGAACTGGGCAATCCGCGCCAGACCGCCGCCGCCGGATTCAACGCCGAGTCCGCCCGTGCGGGCGACGAGGTGCGCGCGCTCGGCAACCGGTCGCGCAGCAGCGATGAGCGGCGGATGAAGGCGGTGCGGGTGACGGTGCGGGACCGCACCTACGACATCTACCCCGAGCGGATCCGCAGCTGAACCTGGAGGCGCTGGCCGCCTGGCCCGGGGCGGCGCTGCTGCGGGACTGGCAGACCGCCTACCTGCTGGTGAATGCGGCGCATATCCTGGGCATCGGCCTGCTGTTCGGTGCCATCGCGACGCTGGACCTGCGGCTGCTCGGCGCCTTCCGTGCCGCGCCGCTGGCGCTGTTCGGGCCGCCGCTGTGGCGGGTGGCGGCGACCGGCCTGGCGCTGGCGGCGGTGACCGGGTTCTGGCTGTTCACGACGCGGCCCGGCGCCTACCTGGAAAACCCGGCCTTCCTGGCGAAGCTCGGGCTGATCGGCGCCGGGCTGCTGAACCTGGCGCTGCTGCACCTGCGTGCGCCTTGGCGGCAGGCGCTGGCGGGCGCGCCCGTCGCGGCCCTTGTGCGGGCGGCGGCGCTGGTTTCGCTGCTGGCCTGGGTAGGCACGGTGGTCGCCGGGCGCTGGATCGGCTTTCTTCAGTGAGCATCGAATCGGGACGACACCATGCCGGCTGAAGTGATCGCGGTGGCTGCGGCGGCCGGACATGGCTTCTCCAAGCCCGTGCTGCCGGACATCACGCTGCTGGCGGGGCTGGGGGTGGAGGGCGATGCGCATTGCGGCGTGACGGTGAAGCACCGGTCCCGCGTCAAGGCGAACCCCAACCAGTCGAACCTCCGCCAGGTGCATCTGGCCAGCGCCGAATTGCTGGAGGAACTGCGCGGCCAGGGCTTCGAGGTCACCCCCGGCGCGATCGGCGAGAATGTGACCGTGGCCGGGCTCGACCTGCTGGCGCTGCCGCGGGGCGCGCTGCTGCACCTGGGCGAGGCGGCGGTGGTCGAGGTGACCGGGCTGCGCAACCCCTGCTACCAGCTGGACCAGTTCCAGCCCGGGCTGATGCGCGCCACCCTCGGTCGGACGCCGGAGGGCGCGCTGATCCTGAAGGCGGGCATCATGGCCATCGTGCGCCAGGGCGGCGTGGTGCGGCCGGGCGATGCGGTGCGGGCCGAGATGCCGGCGCTGCCGCACCGCGCGCTGGAAAAGGTCTGACCGCCCTTCCCCAACGCCGCCGGCATCGCCATAGTCCCGGCAGATGGGAACATTGCCGGAACTGTTCAGCCAGTGGTTCGCCGCGCGCGGCTGGTCGCCGCGGCCGCACCAGATGGCGCTGCTGGCGGCCGTACAGGGCGGGCAAAGCGCGCTGCTGGTGGCCCCGACCGGCGGCGGCAAGACCCTGGCCGGCTTCCTGCCCAGCCTGGTGGATTTGCACGACCATCCGCGGGAGGGGCTGCACACCCTCTACATCTCGCCGCTGAAGGCCCTGGCAGTCGACATCGCGCGCAACCTGACCGCCCCCGTCGAGGCGATGGGCCTGCCGATCCGCATCGAGACCCGCACCGGCGACACCCCCGCGAACCGCCGCGCCCGCCAGCGCGCCGCGCCGCCGCATCTGCTGCTGACCACGCCCGAAAGCCTGGCGCTGCTGCTGACCCTGCCGGATGCGGGCGAGATCTTCGCCGGGCTGCATGCCATCGTGGTGGATGAGATCCACGCGCTGGCCGGCAGCAAGCGCGGCGACCAGCTGGCACTCGGCCTCGCCCGGCTTTCGACGCTCGCACCGGGCGCACGGCGCATCGGGCTGTCCGCCACCGTCGCGCATCCGACGCCGCTGCGCGCCTACCTCTCGCCCACCGCCCAGGCCGAGGACGTGGCGCTGGTGCAGGGCGCGCCGGGGGCGCCGCCGCGCCTCGACATGCTGCTGCCGGAAGGCCGCCTGCCCTGGGGCGGGCATATGGGGCTCGCCTCGATGCCGGAGGTGTATCGCCGCATCCGTGGCGCCGGCGTCACCATCGTCTTCGTCAACACCCGCGCGCAGTCGGAACTCTGCTTCCAGGCGCTGTGGCGGCTGAACGACGACAACCTGCCGATCGGCCTGCACCACGGCAGCCTGACCGTCGAACAGCGCCGCAAGGTGGAAGCCGCGATGGCGGAGGGCAGGCTGCGCGCGGTGGTGGCGACCGCCTCGCTCGACCTCGGCATCGACTGGGGCGCGGTGGACCAGGTGGTGCAGGTCGGCGCGCCGAAGGGCGTTTCGCGGCTTCTGCAACGCATCGGCCGCGCCAACCACCGCATGGACGAGGCGTCGCAGGCCGTGCTGGTGCCGGCGAACCGCTTCGAGGTCATCGAATGCATCGCCGCCCGCCAGGCGATCGCGGCGGAGGAGCTGGATGGCGATCCGCCGCGGGAGGGCGGGCTCGACGTGCTGGCGCAGCACATCCTGGCCGTCGCGGTGGCCGGGCCGTTCCACCCGGATGCGCTGTATGCGGAGGTGACGCGCGCCGCGCCCTATGCCGAGCTGACGCGGCGCGATTTCGACGATGCGCTGGGCTTCGTGGAAAACGGCGGCTACGCCCTGCAATCCTATGACCGGTTCCGCCGCCTGTTCCGCGATTCCGAAGGCATGGTGCATATACGTGGCCCCGCCGCCGCGCGGCAGCTGCGCATGAACCTCGGCACCATCGTCGAGACGCCGCTGGTGAAGGTCCGCCTGCGCGGCGGACCGGTGCTCGGCGAGGTCGAGGAGTGGTTCGTCTCCACGCTCACCGCCGGAGACTGCTTCATCTTCGCGGGCCAGTTGCTGCGCTTCGAGGGGCTGGACGCGCTGGCCTGCATGGTCTCCCGCGGCGGCGAGGGCGAGCCCCGCGTGCCCGCCTATGCCGGCAGCCGCATGCCGCTGACCACGCATCTCGCGGCCCGGGTGCGTGGCATCCTGCACGACCCGTCCTCCTGGCCCGCCCTGCCCGAATCCGTGCGCGAATGGCTGCGGCTGCAGCAGCACCAGTCCATCATGCCGCCGCGCGACGGGCTGCTGGTCGAGACCTTCCTGCGCGGCGACCGCTGGTTCCTGGTGGCCTACTGCTTCGAGGGGCGCCTCGCGCACCAGACGCTGGGCATGCTGGTGACCAAGCGGATGGAGCGCCTCGGCATGGGGCCGCTCGGCTACCTGGCGACGGACTACGTGCTGGCCGCCTGGTCTGCCTTCGAGCCCACGGGGATCGAGCGGCTGTTCGAGGAGGACATACTGGGGGAGGAGCTGGAAGCCTGGATGGCCGAGAGCAGCATGCTCCGCCGCACGTTCCGAAATATCGCCACCATCGCGGGGCTGATCGAGAAGAACCATCCGGGGACGGAGAAGCGGCCGCGGCAGATGACCATGAACTCGGACCTGATCTACGACGTGCTGCGCAAGCATGAGCCGGACCACATCCTGCTGCGCGCGACGCGGCGGGAGGCCGCGGCGGGGCTCACCGACGTGGCGCGGATCGGGCTGCTGCTGGCGCGCGCCAAGGCCGGCGGCATCCGCCACATGCGCCTCGAACGCGCCTCGCCGCTGTCCGTGCCGGCGCTGATCGAGGAAGGGCGGGAATGGGTCGCGGGTGGCGCGCAGGATGCGCTGCTGGCGGAGGCGGCGGACCTGGTCGCGGACGCCACCGACGGCGCCGAGATCTTCTCCGAATTGCTCGCCAACGTCACCGAAGCCATCCCGCCGCGCGGCGACCGCGACAGGGCGCGGCGTCCGCGCGACCCGAAGCAGCGCTACAACCGCTTTGTCAGAACCGCGCCGAAGAACTACGGAGCTCCCACTTGAACGCAGCGCCGCTTCACATGGCCGGCCAGCGCCTGATGCTGGACCCGGCCGGGCTGCTCGCCTGGCCTTCCGAACAGCTTCTGGTGGCCGCCGACCTGCACCTGGAAAAAGGCAGCAGCTTCGCCGCCGCCGGCCGTTTCCTGCCGCCCTACGACACGCGGGAGACGCTGGAGCGCCTGGCGCTGGCGCTGCGGCGCTGGAAGCCGGCGCGGCTGGTGCTGCTGGGGGACAGTTTCCACGACCGCCACGGCTGCGCCCGGCTGCACGCCGCGGATTGCGCCGCCCTGCAACGCATGCTGGCGGGGCTGGAGGTGGTCTGGGTGCTCGGCAACCATGACCCGGAACCGCCGGTCGGTCTGCCCGGCATCGCCGTGGCGGAATGGCGGCGCGGGCCGCTGATGTTCCGCCACATCGCCGAACCGGGCGCCAATTTCGAGGTCTCGGGCCACTACCACCCGAAGGCGTCCATGCCGACCCGCGCCGGGACCGTGACACGCCCCTGTTTCCTGACCGATGCGCGGCGCCTGCTGCTGCCGGCCTTCGGTGCCTATACCGGCGGGCTGGAGGTGCGCGACCCCGCCATCGCCGCGCTGTTCCCGCGCGGCGGCCGGGCCTTCCTGCTGGGCCAGGACCGGCTGTTCAGCTTCCCGACCGGGCCCCTGCGCGGCGCCAGGCCGCCTGCAACGGAAAACGCGCCGTCCTTGCCGGACGGCGCGCCTGTCCTCACGCAGCTCGGCGGGGACTAGACCTGCCGCATTTTCCGGGTCGCCAGGCGTCTCCGCCTGGCTTGAAAATGCTCTGGCCCCCGCCGCGTCACATCACGGCCAGATGACCTGGTCGATCGCGTGGATCACGCCGTTGCTGGCCACGATATCGGCCTGCACCACCCGCGCCGGGCGGGCGGAGACGTTGGCGCCGGCCGCACCGAAGCCGCCCATCTGCATCGCCGGGGCCGGGTTCTGCAGCATCACGCCATCCGCATTGCCGGTGATGGCGACATCCGCGCCGTTGCGGGTGCGCAGCCGGCGATCGCTGCCCATCAGCTCGGAGGCGCGGAAGGCGCCCGGCACGATGTGGTAGTTAATCAGCGCGCCGAGGCGCTGGCGGTCCACGCTTTCCTGGCTGCCGCCGGCGCTGCCGGTGCCGACGAGCTGCTGCAGCAGGTTGGCGGGGGCGCCGGAGAAGGCGGCGTCGGTCGGGGCGAAGACCGTCATCGGCTCGGCCCGTCGGAAATCCTCGACCATGCCGCCACGGCTGATCAGGTCCAGGAAGCGCGAGAAGCGGGTGTCGCCGGCCATGGTGTCGGCCAGGGTGCGGGTCGCCGGCACGGTCTGGGCCCGCAGGATGGCGGGGGCGGCGAGGGAGCCGGCGGCGGCCAGGGTGCCGAGGGTCAGGACGCGACGGCGCTGGAGAATGGTCTGGATCATGCGGGGGTATCCTCAATTGTGGCCCGCGCGGCCCCTGCACGTCAGGGCAAACCAGGGCGGCAGGCGTTGCGGTCGGGTCAAGAACGCGTTCGATCCGCAATGGTTCGCTCCCGCTGCTCCCTAATCGGTCGTTTCATCCTACATGGCAGGGATGACCGAGCCCTGCCTGGTGTGGTTCCGCCACGACCTTCGCCTGTCCGACCACCCTGCCCTGCTCGCCGCCCTGGAAGGCGGCCGCCCGGTCCTGCCGGTCTTCGTGCTGGATGACGCCGCCGCCGGTGCGCAGCGTGCCGGGGCCGCCTCGCGCTGGTGGCTGCGCGGCAGCCTCGCCGCCCTGCGGGCCGATCTGGCGGTGCGCGGCGCGACGCTGGTGCTGGCGCGCGGACGGGCAGAGACGGTGCTGCCGGCCCTGGTGGAGGCGGTCGGCGCCGGCAGCGTCCATGCCGGCCGCGGCACCGAGCCCTGGGCGCGCGCGCAGTCGCGCCGGGTGCATGAGGCGCTGGCCGATTCCGGCCGCACGCTGCACCTGCACACCACGACGCTGCTGCGCGAGCCGCACGGCTTCGGCGCCGCCAGCGGCAAGCCCTATGCCGTCTATTCGCCCTTCGCGAAGACTATGATGGCCGCCGGAGACCCGCCGGCACCCCGCGCCGCGCCCGAGCGCATCCCGGGCGTCACGCCGCCCGAGGGTGGCGAGGCGCTGGAGTCGCTCGGCCTGTATCCGGTGCCGGGCGAGCCGGACTGGGCGGCCGGCTTCCCGGACACCTGGCAACCGGGCGAAGCCGGGGCCCAGGCGCGTCTGGCGCGTTTCGTGGACCGGGCGCTGGGGAAGTACGATGCGCAGCGCAACCTGCCGGGCATCGAGGGTTCCTCCGGCCTGTCGCCGCATCTGCGCTGGGGCGAGGTCTCGCCCGGCCAGGTCTGGCACGCGGTCCGTTCCGCGCAGGCGGACGCGACCGCCAGCGAGACCTTCCTGAAGGAGATCCTCTGGCGCGAATTCGCCTACCACCTGCTGTGGCACCGGCCGGAGATGCCGGAGGCGCCGCTGCGCGCGGAATTTTCCGAATTCCCTTGGCAGCCGGATGCGAAGCTGCTGGACGCCTGGCAGCGCGGCCGCACCGGCTATCCGGTGGTGGATGCGGGCATGCGGCAGTTGTGGCAGACCGGCTGGATGCACAACCGGGTCCGGATGATCGCGGCCAGCCTGTTGGTGAAGCACCTGATGCAGCCCTGGCAGGAGGGCGCCGCCTGGTTCTGGGACACGCTGGTGGATGCCGACCTCGCCTCCAACAGTGCCTCCTGGCAGTGGGTGGCCGGCTGCGGTACCGATGCGGCGCCCTATTTTCGGGTGTTCAACCCCATCCTGCAGGGCGAGAAGTTCGACCCGGAGGGCGCCTATGTGCGCCGCTGGGTGCCCGAACTGGCGACGATGCCGAACGCCTTCATCCACAAGCCGTGGGAGGCGCCGAAGGCCATTCCCCGCAACGGCTACCCCTCCCCCATCGTGGACCATGCGACGGGCCGCGCCCGGGCGCTGGCCGGCTTCGCGGCGCTGCGCCAGTGAGGGGTCGGGGCAAGTGAGGGGTCCGGCCTGATGACCCCGCCTGAGAACCTGTGGCGCGGCTTCGCCGGGCTGCGCGTGGTGGCCGATGTGCATGGCGATGCGCAGGCCTTCGCCCATGCCGTCGATGGCGCGCTGGCGGACGACCTGTTCGTGCTGCAACTCGGCGACCTGACCGACCACGGGCCCGACAGCCCGGAGGTGCTGCGCCGCATGTTCGCGCTGATCGACGCCAGGCAGGGCCTGTTCCTGCTCGGCAACCACGACCACAAGCTGCGCCGCGCCCTGACCGGCACGCCGCTGCGCATCCAGGCGGAGGGGCTGGGGCGAACCCTGGCACAGCTCGAGGCGGCCCCGGACGGGGCGGCGCTGAAGGCGCGCGCGATCGAGGAGATTGCCCGCGCCCCGGCCTGGATCCGCGATGGCGGCCGCGTCTTCGTGCATGGCGGCTATCACCCCGGCATGCTGCATGCGGCACCACCGCCGGATGCCGGCACGCAGAAGGCACAGGGCCTGGTGACGCGGGCGCTGTTCGGCCAGGTGACGGGGCGGATGCGCCAGGATGGGTTTCCCGACCGGGTGCATGACTGGGTGGACAAGATCCCGGCCGATGTCACCGTGGTCTGCGGCCACGACCGCCGCAGCATGGACGGCCGGCCCTTCGTGGCGGAGGGCGCACTCGGCGGGCGCTGCGTGTTCCTGGACTGCGGCGCCGGCAAGGGTGGGCATCTGGCCTGGATCGACCTGCCATCCTGGGCCTGAAACGGCCGCGCATTCGGTCTGGGCGCGGCGGCCCTCCGGCCGCTCGGCGCTGCGCGCCGGCACCCTTGGGGCCAGGGTTCCGCATCGCCCATGCGGGGGTGTAGCCTGCCCGGCGAGGAGAACGCGCCATGACCGACCTGCCGTCATCCGTCGAGATCCGCGAGGAGGGCCCGCGGGAGGGCTTCCAGATCGAGCCCGGCCCGATCCCCACGGCCCGCAAGATTGCGCTGGTGGATGCGCTGTCGGCCACCGGGCTGCACCACATCCAGGTCTGTTCCTTCGTCTCGCCGAAGCTGGTTCCGGGTTGGGCGGATGCGGAGGCGGTGGTGGCGGGCTTCGCGCCACGCGCGGGCGTGACCTACACCGCGCTGTGGTTCAACGCCGCCGGGCTTTCGCGCGCCATGGCCTTCAAGGACCGGCTGAAGGTGGAGGGCGCCGTCACGGTGGTGGCCTCCGAGGCCTTCTCGCTGAAGAACCTCAATCGCGACCGGGCCAAGAACCTGGCGGCACAGCGCAGCAACGTCGCGGCGCATCTGGAGGCCGGCGTCCCGGTGCCGCGGATCAGCGTGCAGGCCGCCTTCGGCTGCAACTACTCGGGCGATGTGCCGCCGGCCAAGGTGATCGAGGCGCTGGCGGACGCCTTCGCCATCGGCGCCGAGCATGGCCTGGCGCTGCGCGAGGCGACGCTGGCGGACACCATGGGGTGGGCGACGCCGGCGCGGATCGAGCGGGTCGTTGGCGAGGTGCGGGCGCGCTGGCCGGAGCTGTCCCTCATCCTGCACCTGCACGACACGCGCGGGCTCGGCATCGCCAACGCCCATGCCGGGCTGCGCCTCGGGATTTCCCGCTTCGACACCACGGTGGGCGGGCTGGGCGGCTGCCCCTTCGCCGGCCAGCCGGGCGCGCCGGGCAACATCGCGACGGAGGAACTGGTGCTGCTGTGCGAGGAGATGGGCCTCGCCACCGGCATCGACCTCGATGCGCTGGTCGAGGCCGGGCGGCTGGCGGAGGAGGTGGTGGGGCGGCCCCTGCCCTCCACCCTGCTGCGATCCGGTGGGCTGGCCCGGTTTCGTCAGGCGGCCTGAAGGGCGGGAATCGCCTGGCTGAGGCGGCCGCCGATGCGGACCGGCTCGATGCGGGTGGCGAGGCCGGTGGCGTCGTCGGTTTCGAGGTACACGCCGCAGACCGTGGCCTCGCCCTCGGCCGGGGCCAGCTTCTCGCCGGGCACCTTCTTCCAGAATCGCAGCGCGGCGCCGCCCTTCTGCATGCCGATGACGCTGTCGTAGTCGCCGCACATGCCGGCATCCGTCATGTAGCCGGTGCCGCCCACCAGGATCTGGTGGTCGGCCGAGGGCGTGTGGGTATGCGTGCCGACCACCAGCGAGACGCGGCCGTCGAAGCTGTGGCCCATGGCGAGTTTTTCCGAACTCGCCTCGGCATGGAAATCCACCAGGATCGCCTGGACGGTGCCGCCGGCGCCCATGCGGTGCCCGGCGATGGCCGCCTGCACGCCGCGGAAGGGGTCGTCCAGCGCATCCATGAACAGGCGGCCCATCGCCTGCGCCACCAGCGCCTTGCGGCCATCGTCCAGCGCCACGATGAAGGCGCCCTTGCCGGGGGTTCCGGGCGGGTAGTTCAGCGGGCGGATCAGGCGCGGCTCGGTCTCGATAAAGGCAAAGATCTCCTTGCGGTCCCAGGCGTGGTTGCCGAGGGTCAGCACATCCGCCCCGGCCAGGAACAGCGCGCGCGCCATCTCCGGTGCCAGGCCGAAGCCGTGGCTGGCGTTCTCCGCGTTGACCACCACCAGGTCGAGCGCCAGGCGCTGCCGCAGGCCGGGAATGGCGGCGGCGGCGGCCTCGCGGCCGGAGCGGCCGACGAGGTCGCCGAGAAACAGGATTCTCAAACCGGGGAGGCTCCGCAGAAGATCAGGCCGCGCTCCGTCGCGACGGCAGACAGGGGGGCGTCGTCCACGCCCGCGGGCACTTCGTCAACCTCCTGGCTCGCATAGGCGACCCCGATGGCGGTGGCGCCGGGCAGGCTGGCCAGGGTGCGGTCATAGTAGCCGCCGCCATAGCCGAGGCGGTGCCCGGCGCGGTCGAATGCCAGCAGCGGGACCAGCAGCCAGCCGGGGGTGAGGTCCGGCGCCTCCGGCCCCGGCTGGCTGGTGCCGAGCGGGCCGCGCGCCAGCGCAGCGCCGGGCTGCCACTGGCGAAACCGCAGCGGGTTGCCGCGCTTCGGCGTGACCGGCAGGGCGATGCGGTGGCCGCGCGCGTGCAAGGCGAGGAGGAGGGGGCGGATGTCGATCTCCGGGCCCATCGGCCAGAAGCCGGCGACAATGGCGCCGGGTGGCGGCGGCGCGTCGCGCAGGACGTGGTCGGCGAGAAGCGCGCCGAGGGCGGGATCGCAGCCGGCGCGGCGTGCCAGCGCGGCCTTGCGGGCTTCCGCCTTCATGCCGGCGAGGAGTTCGGGGCAGAGCATCATGATTCGGTGTTGCGCTGGTCCTGCGCGCCCCCCTCACCCCAACCCTCTCCCCCCTGTGGGGGAGAGGGAGAAGAAAGCGGATAGAACGGAGAGCCGGCGGCGCCGAAGCGCGCCGAGGCCGCGAACGCGGCCCGCGCCCAGACCTTCACGCCCGCAAGCGGGCCAGTGCAAGGCGCGAAGCCAAGGCCGCGGATGCGGCCGCCCGGCGTCTGAGGGCAAGAATTAAGCTGCGGAGCCACCATGGCCGTGGGCGTTCAAACCCTCCTGAGACCTGCTTTTGCAGGTGGGAACCAGGTACCCAGGCCAAGACCTGGGCAGCGCCAGCCCCCGGAGGATGCTTATTGGCCCCGGGGGTTCATGTGCCTCACCAACCGGGCAGCCCCGCATGTCCTAGTTAGGGACGGTCGAGGGTCTGGGCAATGCCCTCGATGCGATCGGCGATGCGCGCCAGGCGTTCGGCCAGCTTCGGGTCCGGCTGCGGGGCCGCCATGTTCTGGCCGGCACGGGCCTGCGACAGCGCGACCTTCAGGTCGTGCACCTCGTCGGCCAGCAGCAGGGCGCCGAGCAGCAGCAGGCGGCTCTCGCCGAACTGGCCGCCCATCGCCTTGATGGAATTGACCCGCTTGTCGACCTCCCCGGCCAGGGAGACCAGGTGGGCTTCCTGGCCATCCTCGCAGGAAACCGGGTGGCTGTAGCCGCCGACGCGGACGGTGACCTGACCCATCTACTGATCCTCTCCGAGCGCCGCGCGCAGCCGCGCAATCGTCTCGTCCAGCCGGTCCGCGATGGCGGCGACGGCGGCCTTGGGGATGCCTTCACCCGGCGCGGCAACGGCGCGGGGCTGGGCGGCGGCCTCGGCCAGTCTCTCGACGGCCTGTTCCAGCCGCGCCAAGGCACGGCTGGTCGGATCGCCGGTTTCCGCACGCATGCCTGACACCAGAAACCCCCGCCCCATTGCGCGCCCAAACGCAGCGACTGCGCCGCCTGCGCCTTGTCGCCACCGGTTCCGGCATGCTGCAACGCTTTGCATGCACGGCGCGGCGGGTCAACGGTGAGCGAGGGTTCGGTCCGGCTTCCGCCGGCCGTTCTGGTGCGGTCCGCGGCGGAGGGCCGCGCGGCGCTGGAGGTGGCGGGGCCGGGGGGCGTGCTGCTGCTGTCGGCGCCGGGGGCCGCCGGGTTCCTGGGCCCGGGCGCCTGGCGCGCGCTGGTCGCGGCGGCCGGCGATGCGCCCGACGCGCTGTGCTGCGGCGATGCGGCCGGCGATGCGCTGGCGGGCCTTCGCGCCGGCTGCCGCATCCTGGTGCTGGATGGCGCGCTGCCGGCCTTCGCCGTGGTGGCGGGTGCGGCGGCGGAGGTGGACGCCCTGCTGCTGCCCGCGCGCCCACCTGCGCTGGACCTTCGCGATCTTGATCTCCGCCGCCTCGCCGCGCGCGCCAAACTGGCGGATTGGCTGGCCCGGACGCATGACACCGGGGCCATGCTGCGCTAGACCCCGGACATCGTTCGCCGATATCCGAGAGGGCTCCCGAAAATGCGTCTGACGCCAAAAGTCCAGGAAATCCTGTCCTGGTATGAGAGCGACAACCCCGGGACCAAGGCGAACCTCGCCCGCATCCTGATGGCCGGCAAGCTGGGCGGCACCGGGCGCATGGTGATCCTGCCGGTCGACCAGGGCTTCGAGCATGGCCCGGCCCGCAGCTTCGCGCCGAACCCCGCGGCCTATGACCCGCGCTACCTGTTCGAGCTGGCGCTGGAGGCCGGGCTGAACGCCTACGCCGCGCCGCTCGGCATGATCGAGGCCGGTGCTTCGACCTATGCCGGCACCATCCCGACCATCCTGAAGATGAACAGCAGCAACAGCCTGTCCACCACCAAGGACCAGGGCGTGACCGCCAGCGTCGGCGACGCGCTGCGGCTGGGCTGCTCGGCCATCGGCTTCACCATCTACCCCGGCTCCGAATACCAGTTCGAGATGATCGAGGAGCTGCGCGAGCTGGCGGAGGAGGCGAAGTCCGTCGGCCTCGCCGTGGTGGTATGGAGCTATCCGCGCGGCCCGATGCTGGACAAGGTGGGTGAGACGGCGCTGGATATCGCCGCCTATGCCGCGCACATCGCGGCGCTGACCGGTGCGCACATCATCAAGGTGAAGCCGCCGACCTCCGCCATCAGCCTGGATGCGGCCAAGAAGACCTACCAGGCGAGCCCGGTGGACGACGACGCCACCAAGCGCTTCGCCCACATCGTGCAGGCCTGCTTCGGCGGCCGGCGCCTGGTGGTGTTCTCCGGCGGCGAGGCCAAGGGCACGGAGGCGATCCTGGACGAGGTGCGCGCCATCCACGCCGCCGGCGGCAACGGCTCCATCATGGGCCGCAACGCCTTCCAGCGCTCCAAGGCCGATGCGCTGGCGCTGCTGGCCGCGATCATCAACGTCTACAAGCACTGAGACCAGGAAGGGGAGGCCACGCGGCCTCCCCTTCTCGCGTGACACCCGTCGGCCAGTCCGACGCGCGGGCCGGCTGATCGGCGCCAGACGCTGCGGCCGGCAGCGAAGCATCGATGTCGGATCCCAGGCAGGCTGGCCGCATGGAACACCTGCCACTCGCCGTCTTCGCCGGCCCCACCTTCATCGGCCTCGTCTTCCTGCTCGCCGGGATGGTCAAGGGCCTGATCGGCCTTGGCCTGCCGACCATCGCCATCGGCGTCCTTGCCCTGGTGATGCCGCCGGCGGAGGCCGCGGCGCTGCTGGTGCTGCCCTCGCTCGCCACCAACGTGATGCAGGCCCACGGGCCGGCGCTGCGGCCGCTGCTGCGGCGGCTGTGGCCGATGCTGCTGATGCTGGTGCCGGGCACGCTGGCCGGGATCGGGCTGCTGACGGGTGGCGGGCCAATGGCCCTGGGGCTGCTGGGTCTGGCGCTGGCGGTCTATGGCGGCTGGGGGCTGGCGGCGCCGCCAATCCATCTGTCGCCACGGGCGGAGCGTGCCAGCGCGGTGCCCGTCGGGCTGCTCGGCGGGCTGGTGACGGGGGCGACGGGCGTCTTCGTCATGCCGGTGGTGCCCTGGCTCGGCGCGCTGGGACTTGCGCGCGATGCGCTGGTGCAGGCGCTGGGCCTTGCCTTCCTGGTCGCGACGGTGGCGCTGGGCCTTTCGCTGGCCCTGGCCGGCAGCTTCACGCCGATGGCGGCCGGTGGATCGCTGCTGGCGCTGCCGCCGGCGCTCGGCGGCATGGCGTTGGGCGGCTGGCTGCGCGCGAAGATCCCGCCGGCGCTGTTCCGGCGCATCTTCTTCGCCAGCCTGCTGGCACTCGGCGCGCATCTGGCCTGGCGCGGATTGGCGTAGCCCCTTCCCAAAGCGCCGCGGGCGGGCGACACGCTGGGTCATGCAAGATTGCCGCCTCTACCTCATCACCCCGCCCGCCATCCCGGACCTGCCCGGCTTTACCGAGGCGCTGAAGCGCGCGCTCGGCGCCGGGGACGTCGCCGCGCTGCAACTGCGGCTGAAGGACCTGCCGGAGGATGCCATCCTGCGCGCGGCGGAGGCCCTGCTGCCGGTCGCGCAGGCGCATGACGTCGCCGTGCTGATGAACGACCGCATGGATTTGGCGAAGCGCGCCGGCTGCGACGGGGTGCATCTCGGGCAGAGCGATGGCGACCCGGTGGCCGCGCGCAAGCTCCTGGGGACGGAGGCGATGATCGGCGTCACCTGCCACGCCTCCCGCCATCTGGCGATGCAGGCCGGGGAAGCGGGCGCGGACTACGTCGCCTTCGGCGCCTTCTTCCCGACCGGCACCAAGCGAACCGAGCATGTGGCGGAGACCGATCTGCTGGAGTGGTGGTCCGAGATGTTCGAGATCCCCTGCGTCGCCATCGGCGGCATCACCGCCGCCAACTGCGCGCCGCTGGTCCGGGCCGGGGCGGATTTCCTGGCGGTGGTGGGCGCGGTCTGGAACCATCCGGAGGGGCCTGATGCCGGGGTGCGGGCGATGAACGCGGCGATCGCCGCGGCGGCTGGCTGATGCCCCTCTCCTTTCGGATAGCCTGCCGGAAGACGCTTGCCTGAGGCCGCCAACCCGTCCGACAAGATCATCATGAGCCTGATGTTCGAGACCTGCGACGTCTTCACCACCACCCGCCATGGCGGCAATCCGCTGGCGGTGGTGTACGGCGCCGCCGATCTGGACGGCGCAGCGATGCAGGCCATCGCGCGCGAATTCAACCTGAGCGAGACGGTGTTCGTCACCGCCGCCGAGCCGTCCCGCGCCCGCATCCGCATCTTCACGCCCGGCCGCGAACTGCCTTTCGCCGGCCACCCCAATGTCGGCGCCGCCGTGCTGCTGGCGCGGCACCTGGACCTGGCCGGCGAGACGCTGCTGCTGGAACAGGCGGCCGGGCCGGTGGAGGCGCGGCTGCTGCGCGATGCGGCCGGAGAGGTCACGGCCGCCCACATCACCGCGCCGCAGCCCTTCACCCTGGGCGAGACGCTGGATGCCGAGGCCATCGCCACCTGCGCCGGCCTGCCGGCACTGGTGGGGGAGGCGGTCATCGCCTCCTGCGGCACGCCGTTTGCCATCGCCGAGGTCGCGGATGCCGAGGCGCTGGCCGCCGCCGCCCCGGATGCCGCCGCCTTCCGCGCCCGCCTGCCGGCGGACCTTGCCATCGGCCTGCTGCTCTACACCCGCCTGCACCCCGGTCGGCTGCGGGCGCGCATGTTCGCACCGCTGTCAGGCGTGGCGGAGGACCCGGCAACCGGCAGCGCCAATGTCGCGCTGGCCGGGCTGCTGCTGGCCCGGCTCGGCGCCGATGCGCTGGAGATCGAGGTGGAGCAGGGGCTCGAGATGGGCCGGCCGAGCCTCCTCATGCTCGCCGCCCAGACCACGCCGTATTTCGGCATCCGGGTCAGCGTCGGCGGCGGCGTGGTGCCGGTGAGTGCGGGGCGCCTGATCATCTGAGCGATCCGCCTCACGGGGAGCGGAACCGGGCGCCGTCGGCGCGCAGGAACACCTGAAGCGGCGTGGTGCCGGCGCCCTGCCCGTCCTGGCCACGCCAGCGGCCGTCGCGGCACAGGATGCCGCCGGGGATCGCCACCGCCTCCCACTCCACGATGTTGGCGACACGCTCCCCGCCCGGGCCGAGCGCCAGGAAGTTCGTGCGGCAGCGGCCCCCGGCCAGCACCGGGTCGTAGCCATCGATCATCCAGCCGCCGCCGCCGGTGCTTTCGAACCGCCGCTCCAGCGGGAGCCAGGATGAAGGATCGGGCCATTGGGCAAGGGCCGGATGGGCCAGGCCGAGGCATGCGGCGAACCAGACCAGGGGGCGTGACATGGGGGCTCCGTTTCAATCCATTTCGGCAAGGCCGTCGCGGGCTTTTCAACCACGACGGAAGCGTTACGGTCGGGCCGGGCCACTGGATGCAGCGGCTCCACGAACAGGGAAATGTTCATTCGCGCGGCCGCATCCCGCGCGGCCACTCCTGGAGATCGACCATGCTGTCCCGACCCATCGCCGCGCTGCTGGCCCTCGCCGCGGTGCCGACACTGGCCCTGGCGCAGGACTACAACCGGCAGCCCTCCTTCGGCACCGTGAACCTCCGCGCCAATTTCGCGCCCGATCCCTACGTCGTGAATGTCACGGCCGGTGGTGGGCTGCCGGCGGAGCGGCTGGGTGGGCGGGAATGCCTGGGCTCCATCGCCAACGCGCCCGATGTGCGGCTGAACTACAGCGCCGGCCAGGGGCTGCCGCTGTATCTTTCGGCGGTGTCGCGGGCCGACGTCACGCTGGTGGTGAACCTGCCGAACGGTCGCTGGGCCTGCAACGACGACTTCCAGGGCACGAACCCCGGCCTGATCTTCCGCAACCCGCAATCCGGCCAGTACGACATCTGGATCGGCAGCTACGACCGCGGGTCCCGCATCCCGGCGCAGCTGCGGATTTCGGAAGTCCCGCCGAACTGAAGCGCCTGCCCCTGGCGTTCCGCGCGCCGATGCCACATGCCGGGCTCAGGAACGGGAGCCCGGCAGGCACATGGACGAGTTGAGCTTCCACCGGCGGCTGCACCGCCCCGGCACCATCCTGGATGTGGGCGCGCATGACGGCCTGCTGACCCTGCCCCTCTCCCGCCTGCCCGGCGCACGGGTGCTGGCCTTCGAGCCGCTGCCGAGCGCCTTTGCCCGCCTGCACGCAGCGGTGCTGGCGGACTACGGCAGCGTCCCGCCGCATCTGGAATTGCGGACGGAGGCGCTGGGCGCGGTGCCCGGAACCCTGACCCTGTCCGTGCCGATCCTGGACGGCGTGGCACAGGAGCAATGGGCGAGCACGGCGAAATCCTACGACGCCTTCGCCTCCGTCACCGTGGCACGGCATGTGGTGCCGGTGACGACCATCGATGCGCTGGGGCTGGCCGACCTGGAGCACGTCAAGCTGGACGCGGAGGGCTTCGAGCAGGAGGTGCTGGAGGGCGCCGTCGCGACACTGCGCCGCTGCCGCCCGGTGCTGTCGCTGGAGGTGGAGGAACGCCACCGTGCCGGCAGCACGCGGGACGTGCCGGCGCTGCTGGCCGGCCTCGGCTACGAAAGCTGGTTCGTGCTGGATGGCGCCTGGCATCCGCATGCGGATTTCGACGCGGCGACGATGCAGGTGGCCTCCCCGGACCCGGCGGTCTTCGCCGCCTCCGACCCATATGTCTTCACCTTCTTCGCCTGGCCGGCCGAACGCAGCGCCGAAATCCTTGCGGCACTGAAGGACTAGCCAGGCCCCGTCAGCAGCTTCGGCGGCGCGGCCAGCGCCGGCTGGGGCGTGCGCGGGATGGCGGGCAGCCACAGCACGTCCTCGATATCCGCGGCGCCGCTGGCCAGCATCGCCAGGCGGTCGAAGCCGAGCGCGATGCCGGAGGATGGCGGCATGCCATGGTCCAGCGCCGCCAGGAAATCCTCGTCCACGTCCCAGCCGGCCTCGCCGGTTTCGGCGCGACGGGCGGCGACGTCGCGTTCGAAGCGGCTGCGCTGTTCCACCGGGTCGGTCAGTTCCTCGAAGGCGTTGGCGAGTTCCAGACCGGCGGCAAACAACTCGAACCGCAGGGCGACGCGGCCATCCTGCGGGTCGCGGCGGGCCAGGGCGGCCTGCGGGGTGGGCCAGTGGGTCAGGAAGGTGGCCTGGCCGCGGCCGAGCTTCGGCTCGACGTGGCGCAGCATCAGGCGGAAGAAGCCGTCCTCCCAGCTATCGGTCTCCGGCACATGCAGCCCGCTGCGGGCGGCGGCGGCGCGCAGCTTGGCGGCGCTGCCCTCCCCGGTCGCGGCATCGATGGTGCCGAGGATGTCGAGGCCGCGGCAGAACCGGCTGAAGGCCTCCGCCATGGTCATGCGGAGGAAGGGGCGGGACAGGTCCGCCGTGACCTCGTCCTGCCCCACCACGCCGGGGCAGACGGAGCGCAGCAGCAACTCCGTCTCGTCCATCAGCCCGGCCATGCCGAGGCCGGGCGCGTACCACTCCAGCATGGTGAATTCGGGCGCATGGTTCGGGCTGGCCTCGCCGTTGCGCCAGACCCGCGCGAATTCGAAGATCGGCCCGGCCCCGCCGGCCAGCAGGCGCTTCAGTGCCAGTTCGGGCGAGGTCCGCAGCCACAGCCGCGTCTCCTCGCCGATGCCGAGGTGCGGGCGGTACTCCGTGGCGAAGCCGCGCAGATGCACCTCCATGCCGGGCGCCGGGACCAGGCAGGGAGTCTCGACCTCCAGGTATCCGCGGGACTGGAAGAAGGCGCGGATCGCGGCGGTAAGCTGGGCGCGGCGGCGCAGGAAAGGCAGCCGCGCGGCGAGCCTGTCGCGCGTCCAGGGTTGCCGGCCATGGGGTGGCAGTGCGGCCTCGGGCATGGACGCGCCTCCGGTGTTGGGGTTTACCGGCGGCGATCATGCCCGATACCAACCCGCCCCGAAACCTGTTGCCGAAGCGGACGATCCGCGATGCCGCCGGACTGGCCGCCGCCGGGCTGCTGCCGCCTGGCGCCGATGCGGCGGCGCTGGAGGCGGTGGCCGAGCGCTACGCCATCGCGGTGACGCCGGCGATGGCGGCGCTGATCCGGCCGGAGGATGCGGCGGACCCGGTCGCGGCGCAGTATGTCCCGCACCTTGGGGAGTTGGAGACGGCGCCGCACGAGGTCGCCGACCCCACCGCCGATGCGCCCTTTACCCCGGTGCCCGGCGTGGTGCACCGCTACCCCGACCGTGCCCTGTTGAAGCCGCTGCTGGCCTGCCCGGTCTATTGCCGCTTCTGCTTCCGGCGGGAGGTGGTGGGACCGGGCGGCGGGCTGTTGGACACGGCGCAGCTCGAGGCCGCCATCGCCTGGTTCGCCGCCACCCCGCAGGTGCGGGAGGTGATCCTGACCGGCGGCGACCCGCTGATGCTCTCGCCCCGGCGGCTCGGCTGGCTGCTCGAACGCCTGGCGGCGATCCCGCATATCGAGATTCTGCGAATTCACACGCGGGTTCCGGTGGCCGATCCCGCACGGATGACGGCGGAACTGGCGGCGGCGCTGGAGCTGGAGAAGCCGCTGTATCTCTGCCTGCACGCCAATCATGCGCGGGAATTCACGGCCGAAGCCGCCACCGCCTTGCGCCGCCTGACCGGCGCCGGCGTGGTGCTGCTGGGCCAGAGCGTGCTGCTGCGCGGCGTGAACGACAGTGCGGCGGCGCTGGAGGACTTGTTCCGCGCCATGCTGCGCCACCGGGTGAAGCCCTACTACCTGCACCAGCTTGATGCCGCGCCGGGCACCGCGCGCTTCGAGGTGCCGGCCGAGGAAGGCCGCGCCATCCTCGCCGCGCTGCGCTTCCGGGTCACCGGCCTCGCCTGGCCGACCTATGTCCAGGAACGCCCGGCCGGCGGCGGCAAGGCACCGATCGGGCCGCGCTGGGACGATGTGCGGGCCTGATGCCTCAGCGGCGGACCAGCGCGTAGGCGATGCCGAAGGCGGCGAGGCCCAGCACCAGGGACGCCGCCACATAAGCCGCCGCCAGCCACCAGCCACGCTCGAACAGCAGGCCGGTCTCCAGGCTGAAGGCGGAAAAGGTGGTGAAGCCGCCGAGCAGGCCGGTGACCAGCAGCAGCCGCGCCTCGCCCTGCACGCCAAGCCCCGCGGCGATACCAATGCCGGCGCTGCCGAGCACGTTCACCGCCAGCGTGCCCCAGGGAAAGCCGGCGCCGAGTTGCGCCATGGCGAGCAATGAGAGTCCGTAGCGCAGGACGGAGCCCAGGGCGCCGCCGGCGGCGACCAGCAACCAGCTCATCGGCGGCGATTTCGCAGCGCATCCCATTCGGCCAGCCGCGCCGCCACCGCCGCCTCCGCGCCGCGCTGGGTCGGGGTGTAGAAGCGCTGGCGCTCCATGCCGGGTGGCCAGTAGTCGGCGCCGGAGAAGCCTTCCTCCGCGTCATGGTCGTATTCGTAGCCCTCGCCATAGCCGAGCTGCTTCATCAGCTTGGTCGGCGCGTTGAGGATGTTGGGCGGCGGCATCAGGCTGCCGGTCTGCTTCGCCGCGCCCATCGCGGCCTTGAAGCCGGTGTAGAGCGCGTTGGACTTCGGCGCGGTGCCGAGATGCACCACCACCTGCGCCAGCGCCAACTCCCCCTCCGGCGAGCCGAGCCGCTCATACGCCTCCCATCCGGCGAGCGCGATCTGCAGGGCGCGGGGATCGGCCATGCCGATATCCTCGGAGGCAAAGCGCAGCAGGCGGCGGGCGATGTAGCGCGGGTCCTCGCCGCCGGTCAGCATCCGCGCGAACCAGTACAGCGCCGCGTCGGGGTCGGAGCCGCGCAGCGATTTGTGCAGGGCGGAGATGAGGTTGAAATGCTCCTCCCGGTCCTTGTCGTACAGCGCGGCGCGCTTGGCGAGCAGCGTGGCGAGGCCCTCCGGGTCCAGCGGATCGCCGCCCGGCGGCAGGGACAGCAGCTGTTCGACCATGTTCAGCAGGTAGCGCCCGTCGCCATCGGCCATCCCCGCCAGGCTGTCCCGCGCCTCCGGCGTCAGCGGCAGGGTGCGCGCTTCCTCGGCCTCGGCGCGGGCCATCAGGTCGGCCAGCGCCGCGTCGTCCAGCCGTTGCAGGACCAGGACCTGGCAGCGCGAGAGCAACGCGCCGTTCAGGGCGAAGGACGGGTTTTCGGTGGTGGCGCCGACAAGCGTCACCGTGCCGTCCTCGACCACCGGCAGGAAGCCATCCTGCTGGGCGCGGTTGAAGCGGTGGATCTCGTCCACGAACAGCAGCGTGCCGCGGCCGTTGCGGCGCCGGTTGCGTGCTTCGTCGAAGGCACGCTTCAGGTCGGCGACGCCGGAGAACACCGCGGACAGCGCGACGAAGGACAGCCCGGCCGCCTCCGCCAGCAGCCGCGCGATGGTGGTCTTGCCGACGCCGGGCGGGCCCCAGAGGATCACGGAGGAAAGACTGCCGCGCGCCAGCATGCCGGTGATGCTGCCCTCCGGCCCCACCAGTTGCGGCTGGCCGACCACCTCCGACAGGTTGCGCGGACGCAGGCGATCGGCCAGCGGGCGGGGGCCGGGTGGCGGTGCGGGCGCCTCGGCATCCGGGGCGCCGAACAGGTCGGGTGGGCGTGTCATGCCCCGCAGTCTAGCCGCAAGCCGGCCCGCAGGGCATGGTGCGGCCAACAAAAGCGGAGGATCACGCCATGACCACCCTCACCCGCCGCACGCTGACCGGCGCCCTTCTGGCGACGCCCTTCCTGGGCCGTGGCGCCCTGGCGCAGTGGGCGCCGACACGGCCGATCCGGCTGCTGGCGCCCTACCCGCCGGGCGGTGGCGTCGACACCACCTCCCGCCTGCTGGCCACGCCGATGGGCGCCTTCCTCGGCCAGCCGGTGGTGGTGGAGAACCGTGCCGGCGCCGGTGGCTCGATCGCCGCGGCGGAATTGGCGCGTAGCGCGCCGGATGGCCATACCATCATGATCGATGCGCTGGCGCATACGGTGAACCCGTCCCTGCTGCGCAACCTGTCCTTCGACTACGCCACCGCCTTCACGCCGATCAGCCAGGTGGTGGTGCTGCCGCAACTGCTGGTGGTGAACAAGAACGTGCCGGTGAACAGCCTGGCCGAATTCGTCACATGGGCGAAGGCGCGGCAGGGCACGCTGTCCTACGGCTCCTCGGGCAATGCCACGGCAGCCCACCTGGCCTCCGCGCTGTTCCTCAACCGCGCCGGGCTCGACATCCAGCACGTGCCCTACCGGGGCGGCACGCCGGCGTTGCAGGACCTGCTGGGCGGCAACATCACCTTCGTCTTCGGCACTGTTTCCTCCTCCCTGCAACTGGCGCGGGATGGGGCGATCAAGCCGCTGGCCGTCAGCACGACGCAGCGGCTGGCGGCGCTGCCGGACGTGCCGACCGTCGCCGAACAGGGTTTTCCGGGCTATGAGCTGAACGAGTGGAATGGGCTGTATGCCCCTGCCGGGCTCACCGCCCCGATGACGGAGCGGCTGCACGCGGCGGCGCTGCACGCGCTGGCGGATGCCACGGTGCGGGCGCGGCTGGACACGCTGGGTGCGCTGCCCGTCGGCACTTCGCCGGCGGATTTCGCGAAGTATGTCGCGGAACAGCGGGCATTGATGGGGCAGTTGGTGCGCGACGCGAAGATCGAGGTGGGTTGACCCGGCCGGCCGCAGCCGCAATCTCCCGCGCCAACCCGACCGGAGGAAGAACGATGCCCGCCACCCGCCGCGCCGTCCTGGCCAGTGCCGCCACCCTCGCCCTCGCATCCAGGTCCCACGCACAGGCGGCCTGGCCGTCGCGGCCGATCCGGCTGGTGGTGCCGTTCTCCGCCGGCGGCGCGGCGGACAGCGCGGCGCGCGTCACCACGCCCCATATGGGCGCGAAGCTCGGCCAGAACTTCCTGGTGGAGAACCGAACCGGCGCCAGCGGCAGCCTGGGCGGCAACGAGGTGGCGCGGGCGACGGACGGCCACACCTTCCTGTGGGATGCGTCCTCCCACATCGTCAATCCGGCGCTGCTGCCGCGGCTGCCCTTCGACTATGCCACGGCCTTCACGCCGATCAGCCTGGTGGTGCAGTTCCCCTCCGTCATCGCGGTGAAGAACGAATTTCCGGCGCGCTCCCTGGCGGAATTCGTCGCAGCAGCGAAGGCGCGGCCGGGTGCGATTACCGTGGGCACGCAGGGCAATGCGACGGCGGGGCATCTGGGGCTGGTGGCCTTTGCCCGGCGTGCGGGCATCGAGGTGATCCACGTGCCCTACAGGGGCGGCGCGGCCGCGGCGCAGGACCTGGCAGGCGGCGCCATCGATGCCGTCTTCACCACGCTGGTCTCGGCCGGGCCGGTGGCGGATGGCGGCCGGGCGCGCTTCCTGGCGGTCGGCACACGCACGCGGGTCGAAAGCCGGCCGGATGTGCCGACGATCCACGAAAGCGGCTTCGAGGGCTTCGAATCCAACGAATGGGCCGGCCTGTTCGGCCCCGCCAGCACACCGCCCGCCGTGGTCCAGGCGCTGTCCGATGCCCTGATCGAGGCGGTGGCGGAGCCCACCATCCGCCAGCGCCTGGTGCAGATCGGCTGCGTGCCCGTGGCCAGCTGCCCGGATGACTTCGCCCGCTTCGTGCGCGACGGCAGGGCGGAGATGGCGGCGCTGGTGCGGGACGCGAATATCCGCGCCGAGTGATGGCAAATCCCGCGGATCGTGGACGATCCGCCCTTATGCGCCGGCGCCCGCATCCGCGGGCTTGGCTGCGCGCCACGCGGCGCGGCGCCCATTCGGGCGCTCGCCCGCCTTCGGCGGGCGCAGATTGCGCTCCGTGGGATGCGATGTGACTCCACCTTCGAACCGCAACCTCGCCGGCATCCTGCTGATGTCGGTGGCGGTGCTCGGCTTCTCGCTGAACGACGTGCTGGGGAAGTGGCTGCTCGGCAGCTACACCGTGGCCCAGGTCCTGGTCCTGCGCAGCATCGCCGCCCTGCTGATCCTGGCGCCGCTGCTGGTGCGGGAGGGTGTGCTGCCCCTGCTGCAGCCGCGCCGGCCGGGGCTGCAATTGCTGCGGGTCGCCTGCGGCACGCTGGAGGTCGCGGCCTTCTACTGGGCCGTCTCCCAGATGCCGCTGGCGGACACCATGGCGTTCTGGATGGCGACGCCGATCTTCGTGGCCCTGGCCTCCGCCGTGCTCCTGCGCGAAAGCCTGGACCGGCCGCGCTTCATCGCGGTGGTGCTGGGCTTCCTCGGCGTCGTGCTGACGCTGGGCGCCGGGTTGGACCATGGGCTTCTGCCGACCCTGACGGCGATGGCAGGTGTCGTGCTGTACAGCGGCTACCTGCTGAGCACGCGCGCCCTGCGCGGCACCTCCGCCCCTGTCCTGGCCGTGTACCAGATGCTGGGGGCGCTGACCTTCGGCCTGTTCCTGGCACCCTTCGGCTGGGTGCCGGTCGGCTGGGTGGATGCCGGCCTGCTGATGCTGCTCGGCGTGGTGGGGGTGGCGGCGCATCTGGCCGTCACGCGGTCGCTCGCCCTGGCACCGGCGCCGGTGGTCGTGCCGTGGCAGTATGCGATGATCCTGTGGGGGATCCTGTTCGGCTGGATCTTCTTCGACGAAATCCCGGAGGAATCGATGCTGGCCGGCGTCGCGGTGATCGTCGGGGCAGGGTTCTGGCTGACGCGGCTGGAGCTGCGCGACGCGCGTCGCGGGTCAGTCCCGGCAGGCGAAGGGTAGGAAGCTGCCGGTGGCGCCGCCATTCATCGCGGCGATGGACAGCGCATCGGCCAGGGTCAGTTCCGCAGGCGATCGCGGGCAGACATCGCGCTGGCCAGTGCAACCGGAAGCCAGGAAGGCGGCGTGCCGGTCGAGGAACGCCTGGCTGACGCCCTGCCGTCCGAAATGGGCCAGCGCCGCCGCCGTCGCTTCGCCGTAGCGGGCGCATTTGACCTCGGGCCAGCCTGACTGGGCCTGGACCGGCTGCACCGCGAGAAGTCCCAGCAGGATGATGCTTCGGATCATGAAACGGAAAAGGGCGCCTTGCGGCGCCCTCCCTTCGCATAGACTGGGGCTGAAAGGCTTACGCCTCGTCCGCCTCGCTCGGCACGGCCTCGGGGCGCGGGCCGCTGTCGAGGCCCTTGGCCGCGACGTCGCGCTCGATCAGCTCGATCACCGCCATGTCGGCCGCATCGCCGTAGCGGACGCCAGCCTTCAGGACGCGGGTGTAGCCGCCAGCGCGGGTCTTGTAGCGATCCGCGATGGTGGAGAACAGCTTGTCCACCACCTTCGGGTCACGGATCTGCGCATAGGCCTGGCGCCGCGCATGCAGGTCGCCGCGCTTGCCGAGCGTGATGATGCGCTCGACATACGGGCGCAGCTCCTTCGCCTTCGGCAGCGTGGTGCTGATCTGCTCGTGCTTGATCAGCGCGGTCGCCATGCTGCGCAGCATGGCGAGGCGGTGGCTGGTGGTGACGCCGAGCTTACGGCCGGCAACGCCGTGACGCATGGTCCTGTTTCCTTAGATACCCAGGCCAGCCGCATCTGCGTCGGCCGACCCGTTAAGTCCGTTGCAGAGCCGTCTCACCCGAATGGGTGACTGCCCCTCCGCCGAGAGCCCTCAGAAGGGCTCTTCGAGTTTCTTCGCCAAATCCTCGATGTTCTCCGGCGGCCAGCCCGGCACGGTGATGCCGAGGCCGAGGCCCATGGACGCGAGGACTTCCTTGATCTCGTTCAGCGACTTGCGGCCGAAGTTCGGCGTGCGGAGCATTTCCTGCTCGGTCTTCTGAACCAGGTCGCCGATGTAGACGATGTTGTCGTTCTTCAGGCAGTTCGCCGAGCGGACCGAAAGCTCCAGCTCGTCGACCTTGCGCAGCAGGTTGCGGTTGAAGGGCAGATCGTCGCGGATCTCCTCCACCACACGCTGGCGCGGCTCCTCGAAGTTGATGAAGAGCTGCAGCTGTTCCTGCAGGATGCGCGCGGCGATGCCGACCGCATCCTCCGGCGTCACCGTGCCGTCGGTCTCGACGGTCAGGACAAGCTTGTCGTAGTCCGTCTTCTGGCCGACGCGGGTCGGCTGCACCTGGTAGGCGACGCGGCGGACCGGCGAGTAGATCGCATCGATCGGGATCAGGCCGATCGGCGCATCCTCCGGCCGGTTCTCACTGGCGGGGACATAGCCCTTGCCGGTGTCGACCGTCAGTTCCATGGACAGCTTGGCGCCGTCATCGAGCGAGCAAATGACCAGGTCCGGATTCGAGATCTCGATGTCGCCGGTAGTCTGGATCTGCCCGGCGGTGACTTCACCCGGGCCGGTCGCGGTCAGCTGCAGGCGCTTCGGGCCATCGCCCTGCATGCGCACGGCCAGCTGCTTCACGTTCAGGACGATGTCCGTGACGTCTTCCCGCACGCCCTGGAGGCTGCTGAACTCATGCAGCGCGCCGTCGATCCGCACGGCCGTCACGGCGGCACCCTGCAGCGAAGACAGCAGGATGCGGCGCAGCGCGTTGCCGAGCGTCATGCCGAAGCCGCGCTCCAGCGGCTCCGCGATCAGGGTCGCAAGCCGCGTCGGATCGGCGCCGAGTTCGACGTCCTTCTTGGTCTCGATCAGCGAACGCCAATTCTTCTCGATCACGGTCTATTCCCCTGCCCAGCCCTGGTAAGCCTGTCGTCGCGTCTCAGACGCGACGTCTCCGCGCGTCTCAGACGCGACGGCGCTTGCGCGGGCGGCAGCCATTGTGCGGGATGGGCGTCACGTCGCGGATGGCGGTGACGTAGAAGCCGACGGCCTGGAGGGCCCGCAGCGCCGACTCACGACCCGAACCCGGCCCGGAGACCTGGATCTCCAGCGTCTCCATGCCGTGCTCACGGGCCTTCTTGCCGGCATCCTCGGCGGCCACCTGGGCGGCGTAGGGCGTCGACTTCCGGCTGCCCTTGAAGCCCTGGCTGCCCGCCGAAGACCAGGCAATCGCGTTGCCCTGGGCGTCGGTGATGGTCACCACGGTGTTGTTGAAGGAGGCGAGCACATGCGCCACGCCGGAGGAGATGTTCTTCCTCTCCTTCTTGCGGGGACGGGCGCCGGCGCGGGGTTCGCGAGCCATCTTACTTCGTCACCTTCTTCTTGCCGGCGATCGCCACGGCCTTGCCCTTGCGGGTGCGGGCATTGGTGTGGGTGCGCTGGCCGCGGACCGGCAGGCCCTTGCGGTGACGCAGGCCGCGGTAGCAGGCCATGTCCATCAGCCGCTTCTTGTTCATCGCTTCTTCACGCCGCAGGTCGCCCTCGACGCGGTATTCCCGGTCGATCAATTCACGGACGCGGATGACCTCGTCATCGGTCATCTGGTTCACCCGGCGATCCTCGGGGATTCCGAGTTGCTCGCAGATCACCTTCGCGTTCTGCGGACCGATGCCATAGATGTAGCGGAGCGAGATGAGCACCCGCTTGTTGGTTGGGATGTTCACGCCGGCGATGCGCGCCACGGTGCCTCTCTCCTCATCAGGCCAAAGGCCTGCCTCAAAAAAACCGGGCCGAGGCCCGCATCAGTTCAACCAGACCCGGACCTTCGTGGCTGCCACGAAACTGGCCCTGATCAGGCATGCAACGGCGAAGGGCGGCCGGAGGAACCTCCGGACCGCAGGGGCCGGGTGCTACACCGGCCCCACGGGGGGAGTCAAGGCGGAGGCCAAGGCCTCAGCCCGTACCCAGCGGACGACCGGACACGATGGCCGCGATCTGCCGCGTCACCTCGTCCATGTCGGCCATGCCATCCACCTGCTTCAGCTTTCCCTGCCCCGCATAGTGCGGCAGCAGGGGCGATGTCTGGCGGTGGTAGGTCTCGAGCCGCGCCGCCACCGTCTCCGCCCTGTCATCGGCGCGACGGACGAACTCGGTGCTGCCACAGGCATCGCAGACGCCGGCCTGGGCCGGCACCTTGAAGCGGTCGTGGTAGCCCTCGCCGCACTTCGCGCAGGTGTAGCGCCCGGCGATCCGCTCGACGAGCGCGGCGTCATCCACCTTCAACTCGATCACGTGGTCCAGCGGCAGCGCCTGGTCCGACAACATGCCGTCCAGCGCCTGCGCCTGCGGCACGGTGCGGGGAAGCCCGTCCAGGATGAAGCCACGTGCCACGTCCGGCGCCTGGACGCGGGCCGCCAGCATCCCGATCAGGATGCTGTCCGGCACCAATTCGCCCCGCTCCATGATCGCCTTGGCCTCGCGGCCGATCGGAGAACCCGATTTCACCTCGGCCCGCAGCATGTCGCCGGTGGCGATCTGCACGACGCCGTAGCGCTCCTCCAGCCGCTTCGCCTGGGTGCCCTTGCCGGCCCCGGGCGGTCCCAGAAGGATCAGCCGCACGTATCTGCCCTCATCGACCGCGTCCCCCCGGTTGCGTGCCGCGGCCACCCAGCCGAGCCTTCTTGATCAGCCCCTCATACTGATGGGCGAACAGATGTGACTGCACCTGTGCCACCGTGTCCATCGTTACCGACACGATGATGAGCAGGGACGTGCCGCCGAAGTAGAACGGCACGCCGTAGTTGGAGATCAGCAGTTCCGGCAGGATGCAGACGATGGACAGGTAGATGGCGCCCACCGCCGTCAGCCGCGTCAGCACCCGGTCGAAATACTGGGCCGTCGGCAGGCCAGGCCGGATGCCCGGCACGAAGCCGCCATACTTGCGCAGACTGTCGGCCGTCTCCTGCGGGTTGAACACAACGGCCGTGTAGAAAAAGGCGAAGAACACGATCAGCGCCAGGTACAACGCCATGTACAGCGGCTGGCCATGCGCCAGCAGGTTGGTCACGCTGGTCAGCCAACTGTCGCTGTTCGGGTCCTGCCGGAACGCCGCGAAGGTCGCCGGCAGCAGCAGCAGGGAGGAGGCGAAGATCGGCGGCATGACGCCGGCCGTGTTCAGCTTCAACGGCAGGTGGGTGTTCTCCCCGCCGAACATCCGGTTGCCGACCTGGCGCTTCGGGTACTGCACCGGGATGCGCCGCTGGGCGCGCTCGATGAACACGACGAAGGCGATGACCAGCAGGGCGATGGCCAGGAAGGCCATGATGAAGAAGGTGGACAGCGCGCCGGTCCGGCCGAGTTCCAGCGTCGCCGCCAGGGCGGAGGGCAGGTTCGCCACGATGCCGGCAAAGATGATCAGGCTGATGCCGTTGCCGATGCCGCGCGCCGTGATCTGCTCGCCCAGCCACATCAGGAACATGGTGCCGCCGACAAGCGTGATGACGCAGGAGATGCGGAAGAACCAGCCCGGATCATGCACCGCGGCCCCGAAGCTGCCACGCAGGCTCTCGAGCCCCACGGCGATGCCGTAGGCCTGGAAGATCGCGATGAACAGGCAGAGGTAGCGGGTGTACTGGTTGAGCTTCTTCCGCCCCGATTCGCCTTCCTTCTTCAAGGCTTCCCATGAGGGAATGGCGGCCGTCATCAGCTGCACGATGATGCTGGCGGAGATGTAGGGCATGATGTTCAGCGCGAAGATCGTCATGCGCCCCAGCGACCCGCCGGTGAACATGTCGAACATGCCGAGGATGCCGCCGCCCATCTGCTGCAGCAACTCGGCCATTACGCCGGCATCGATGCCCGGCACCGGCACATAGGAGCCGATGCGGTAGACGATCAGCGCGCCCAGGGTGAACCACAGCCGGTTCTTCAGCTCGGTGGCCTTGGCCAGCACCCCGAGGTTCAGATTGGCCGCAAGCTGTTCGGCGGCGGACGCCATGTGCGATCCCTCCTCGCGAAAGCGGCGCCCCCAAGCCACGCCGAAAAGGCGGACCCGGGACGCCGCGTCGCAGCTACCCTAAATTGCCGCCCGCACCCGTGGGGTGCAAGGGCGGCGCGCTCAAATCAGCCGTGGATCGGCCTAGGCTTCAACCGAAGCCTCGGCCTTGACCACCAGCAGCGTCAGCGTCCCACCAGCCGCCGCGATCGCCTCGGCCGCCGTGGCAGAAGCGCCGGAGACCGTCAGCGTCACCGCGCGGGTGATCTCGCCCACGCCAAGCAGCCGGACGCCGGCATACTTCGGCGAATTGCGGACCACGCCAGCCGCCTGCAGCATCGCCTCGTCGATCGGCTGCCCTTCCGGCAGGCGACCATCGGCAATCGCCTTGTCCAGCGCGCCGAGGTTCAGCGGCGCGTAGTTCTTGCGGAACGGGTTGACGAAGCCCCGCTTCGGCATGCGCCGATAGATCGGGAGCTGACCGCCCTCGAACCCGTTCAGCGACACGCCGGTGCGCGCCTTCTGGCCCTTGACGCCGCGGCCGGAGGTCTTGCCCTTGCCGGAGCCGATGCCACGGCCGATGCGCTTGAACTTCGGCCGTGCGCCGTCGTTGTCGCGGATTTCATTGAGCTTCATGTTATTCACCGTCCACCTTGATCAGATGGGCGACCTTCCGGATCATGCCACGAACGGCCGGAGTGTCCTCCAGCTCGCTCGTGCGACGGATCTTGTTCAGGCCCAACCCGATCAGCGTCTCGCGCTGACCTGGCTTGCGGCCGATCGGCGACCCGGTCTGGGTCACCTTCACGGTCTTCTTGCTCGCCTCAGACATTCGTCGCCTCCGGCGCCGCGCCCTCGGCCACGGCGTCCTTGCGCGGACCCATCAGGTCCGACACCTTCTTGCCACGACGCGCCGCCACAGCCCGCGGGCTGGTGCAGCGGCCGAGCGCGGCGAAGGTCGCCTTCACCATGTTATGCGGGTTCGTCGTGCCGGTGCACTTGGCGACGACGTCGCCCATGCCCAGCGTCTCGAACACCGCGCGCATCGGACCGCCGGCAATGATGCCGGTACCGGCCGGTGCGGCGCGCAGGATCACGCGACCCGCGCCGAACTCGCCGACCTGGTCGTGGTGCAGGGTGCGACCCTCGCGCATCGGCACGCGGATCATCGTGCGCTTGGCACGCTCCGTCGCCTTGCGGATCGCCTCCGGAACCTCGCGCGCCTTGCCGGCGCCCCAGCCCACTCGACCCTTCTGGTCGCCAACCACGACCAGCGCGGCGAAGCTGAAGCGACGACCGCCCTTCACCACCTTGGCCACGCGGTTGATGGTGACCAGCTTGTCCTTCAGCTCATCGCCGTCGGACCGATCCTGCCGGTTCTCGTTGCGGTCGCGACCGCGGCCACGACGGCGATCGCCGCCCTCGCCACCGCCACCGCCGCCCTCGCCGCTCCTGGGTTCACGTGCCATTCCCGAACTCCTCAGAAGGAGAGGCCGCCCTCGCGGGCTGCCTCCGCGAGTGCCTTGATGCGGCCGTGATAGAGATACGGCCCGCGATCGAACACCACTTCCACGACACCGGCGGCGAGCGCGCGCTCCGCCACCAGCTTGCCAACTGCTGCGGCCGCGCCCTTGTCGGCGCCGGTCTTCAGCTCATCACGCATCGGCTTCTCGATCGACGAGGCGGCGGCCACGGTGCGGCCGGCCTTGTCGTCGATGACCTGGGCGTAGATGTGCTTGCCCGAACGGAAGACCGAGAGCCGCACGCGGCCGCCCGACTTCATCTTGATCTGGTAGCGCGCGCGCGAACGGCGGCGCTCCATCAATGCGAGCTTGTTGGCCATTACTTCTTCTTACCCTCCTTCCGGAGGATCACCTCGTTGTCGTAGCGCACGCCCTTGCCCTTGTAGGGCTCCGGGCCGCGATACGCGCGGATCTCAGAGGCCACCTGGCCGACCTGGCGCTTGTCGGCGCCTTCCACCTTGATGGAGGTCGGCTTCTCGCAGGTGATCTTGATGCCCGCCGGGATCGGATAGCGGATGTCGTGGCTGTAGCCGAGGTTGAGCACGAGCTCCTTCCCCTGCACCGCCGCACGATAGCCGGTGCCGGTGATTTCCATGTTGCGGGTGAAGCCGGTGGAAACGCCGGTCACCATGCTCTGGATCAGGCTGCGGGTGGTGCCCCACATGGTGCGGGACTTGCGGTCCGCCCCACGCGGCGCCACCGCGACCTCGCCACCCTCGATGGTGACGTCCACTTCTTCCGTCAGGTCGAGCGACAGCTCGCCATTCTTGCCCTTGGCCACGACCTTGCGGCCCTGCAGCGCCACCTGGACGCCTGCCGGAACCGGGACCGGGTATTTGCCGACGCGAGACATGATTGATCCTCCCGTCAGAACACGCGACAGAGGACTTCGCCGCCAACATTGGCAGCGCGGGCCTCATTGTCGCTCATCACGCCCTTCGGCGTGGACAGGATCGAGATGCCGAGGCCGGAGTAGAACTTCGGCAGCTCCGCAATCTTGGAATAGACGCGGCGGCCCGGCTTGGACACGCGCGCGATTTCCTTGATGGCGGGCTCGCCTTCGGAATACTTCAGCTCGATGCTGATCACCTTGATGCCAGGGCGAAGCTGCTCGGTGGCGAAGGCGCGGATGTAGCCCTCGCGCTTCAACACATCGAGCACATTCTCCCGCAGGCGGGATGCCGGGGCGACGCAGCGGCTCTGCCGTGCGCGCTGGGCATTGCGGATACGGGTGAGCATGTCACCCAACGGATCGGACAGCGACATTCGCGGCCCTCCTTACCAGCTGGCCTTAACCAGCCCCGGAATCTGACCCTGATTGGCCAGATCGCGGAGCTGGTTACGGCTCAGCTTGAATTTGCGGTAGTTGCCGCGGGGACGACCGGTCAGCTCGCAACGCAGGCGGACGCGGTTCTGCGCGCCGTTGCGCGGCAGTTGCGCCAGCTTCAGCGTCGCTTCGAAGCGCTCCTCGACCGGCAGCTCGCGATCCATCACCACCGCCTTGAGGGCGGCGCGCTTGGGCGCATGCAGCTTCGCGAGCCGTTCACGACGCTTGTTCTTCATGACAGACGAGGTCTTGGCCATGCCGTCTAAAATCCTCCGGAACCTGCCTGGCGTGCCAGGCGGTTTTCCAAATCAGTTTGCGAAAGGAAGGTCGAACGCCTTGAGCAGCGCCTTGGCTTCCTTGTCGGTCTTCGCCGTCGTCACGAACTGGATGTCCATGCCGCGCACCACGTCGACCTTGTCGTAGTTGATCTCCGGGAACACGATCTGTTCCTTGAGACCCATGGCATAGTTGCCACGGCCATCGAAGCCGCGGTTCCCGGGGATGCCCCGGAAGTCCCGCACCCGCGGCAGCGCAATGGTCACCAGGCGGTCGAGGAACTCGAACATCCGGGCCTTGCGCAGCGTGACCTTGCAACCGATCGCCTGGCCTTCGCGGATCTTGAAGCCCGCGATAGCCTTGCGCGCCTTGGTCTTCACCGGCTTCTGGCCGCTGATGGCCATCAGGTCGGCCACCGCCGCATCCAGCTTCTTCTGGTCGCCGGCGGCTTCGCCCACGCCCATATTGATGACGATCTTCTCCAGCTTCGGCACCTGCATCGGGTTCTTGTAGCCGAACTCGGCAGACAGGGCCTTGCGGATCTCGTCCTCGTAGCGGCGCCGCATGCGCGGCTGCTCGGCGGGCGACGCCTTCGCCTCGCCGGGATTCGCAACTGCGGCCGGCGAGGCCGGCGCAACGCGCTGCTCGCCACCCTTGGCGGCGGCCGGCGCGTTGGACTTCTTCGGCGGCGTGGACTTGCCGCCCTTCGTGCCGGGCTTGTTGCCCTTCTTCGAGTCGCTCATCGGTCAATCACCTCGCCCGAGGGCTTGGCCACACGGACCTTGCGGCCGTCTTCCAGCACCTTGAAGCCAACCCGCGTCGCCTTGCCGGAGACCGGATCGAGCAGCGCCAGGTTGGAGAGATGGATCGGCCCCTCCTTCTCGACGATGCCGCCCGGCTTGCCCATGCCCTGCGGCTTGGTGTGGCGCTTCACCATGTTCACGCCCTGCACGAAGGCGCGGCTCTCCTCGGGCACGACGCGAATGACATCGCCCTTCTTGCCCTTGTCGCGACCGGTCAGAACCTCGACCTTGTCGCCCTTCTTGATCTTCGCGGCCATGGCCTTACAGGACCTCCGGCGCCAGCGAGATGATCTTCATGAACTTCTTCCCACGCAGCTCGCGCACGACCGGTCCGAAGATACGGGTCCCGATCGGCTCGCCCTGCTTGTTGATCAGCACCGCGGCGTTGCCGTCGAAGCGGATGGCCGTGCCGTCGATGCGCCGCACGGGATAGGCCGTGCGGACGATGACGGCGCGGTGCACCTCGCCCTTCTTCACCTTGGCGCGGGGAATCGCTTCCTTGACGGAAACGACGATGATGTCACCGACCGACGCGGTCCGGCGCTTAGACCCACCCAGCACCTTGATGCACTGGACGCGACGCGCACCGGAGTTGTCGGCGACTTCGAGATTGGATTCGACCTGGATCATGGTGGGTCCGCCTCAGCCTGCCGAAGCCGGCGCGTCGGCAGACGGTGCGGCAGCGACGACCGGGGCGGCAAAGCCCTCCGGACGCTCGACCGCATCGCCGTTGCGCGCAATCACCAGCCAGGACTTGTTCTTGCTGATCGGGCGGCATTCCTCGATCGACACCAGGTCGCCTTCCTTGCAGAGGTTCGCCGCGTCATGCGCTGCGTACTTCTTGGAACGGCGGATGAACTTCTTGTAGAGCGGATGCATCACGCGACGCTCGACCAAGACGGTGATCGTCTTGTCGGTCTTGTCGCTGACCACCCGGCCCGTGAGGACGCGCCTCGGCATCGCCCGAACCCCTTAAGCTTGTTTCGCCGAGCCGCGGACGCGCTCGGTCATGATCGTCTTCGCCCGCGCGATATCCCGGCGAACTTCCTTGATGCGACCCGTCGCCTCAAGCTGACCGGTGGCCCGCTGGAAGCGCAGGTTGAACTGCTCCTTCCGCAGGTTCACCAGCATCTCCTGCAGCTCGTCCGGGGACTTCGCCCGAACGTCCGCGATCTTTGTCTGCGCCATCTCAGGCCTCCGCCGTGGCGCCGAGGCGCGTCACGATCTTCGTCTTGATCGGCAGCTTCGCCGCCCCGAGTTCGAGCGCCTCGCGCGCGATTTCGCCGGAGACCCCGTCCAGCTCGAACATGATGCGGCCCGGCTTGACCCGTGCCACCCAGTATTCCGGCGCGCCCTTGCCCGAGCCCATGCGGACTTCGGCCGGCTTCGTCGAGACGGGCACATCCGGGAAGATGCGGATCCAGACCCGGCCCTGGCGCTTCATGGCGCGCGTGATGGCGCGTCGTGCCGCCTCGATCTGCCGCGCCGTCACCCGCTCGGGCTCCAGCGCCTTCAGGCCGAAGCCACCGAAGGTCAGGGTGAATCCACCACGGGCGATGCCCTTGATGCGGCCCTTGTGGGCCTTGCGGAACGTCGTGCGCTTAGGCTGAAGCATGATACTTTACTCTCAGCGCTGCGGCGCTTGTTCCGCGGCGCGCTTGTCCTGCGCCATCGGATCATGGGCCATGACTTCGCCCTTGAAGATCCAGACCTTGACACCGCAGGTGCCGTAGGTGGTCTTCGCCGTGGCGACGCCGTAATCGATATCGGCACGAAGCGTGTGCAACGGAACGCGGCCCTCGCGGTACCACTCCATCCGCGCGATCTCCGCCCCGCCAAGCCGGCCGGAGCAGTTGATGCGGATGCCGCCGGCGCCGAGGCGCATGGCGGACTGCACGGCGCGCTTCATCGCACGGCGGAACGCCACGCGGCGCTCCAGCTGCTGCGCGATGCTCTCGGCGACCAGCGTGCTGTCGATCTCTGGCTTGCGGATCTCGACGATGTTCAGGGACACTTCGGCCCCTGCCATCTTCGCCAGGTCCTTGCGCAGGTTCTCGATATCCGCGCCCTTCTTGCCGATGACCACGCCAGGCCGGGCGGCATGGATGGTCACGCGCGGCTTCTTGCCGGGACGCTCGATCACGACGCGCGATACGCCGGCGCCCTTCAGGCGCTCACGCAGCGTACGGCGCAGCTTCAGGTCCTCGTGCAGCATCCGCGCATAGTCGGCTTCCGCGAACCAGCGGCTGTCCCATGTGCGGTTGATGCCGAGCCGGAGCCCGATCGGATTGACTTTGTGACCCATGTTACGCGGCCTCCTGCTGTGCCGCCGGCGGGGCGATGGTCTGCTCCGCCACCACGATCTTGAGATGGCTGAACCACTTCTCGATCTGCGAGGAGCGGCCGCGACCACGCGCGTGGAAGCGCTTCATCACCACCGCACGACCAACCTCGGCCTTGGTTACGACCAGGCGGTCGACATCCAGGGAGTGGTTGTTCTCCGCGTTGGCGATGGCGCTCTCGAGCGTCTTCTTCACCGTCTGTGCGATGCGGCGCTTGGAGAAGGTCAGCGTCGCGACGGCGTCCTGCGCCGTGCGGCCGCGGATCAACCCCGCCACCAGGTTCAGCTTCCGCGGGCTGACACGAATGTTCTTCGTGACGGCCTGCGCTTCGGTTTCTTCGAGCCCGCGCTCGTGCTTCGGCTTGCTCATGGCGTTAGCCCCGCTTCGCCTTCTTGTCGGACGAGTGCCCGGTGAAGGTACGCGTCGGCGAGAACTCCCCGAACTTGTGCCCGACCATGTTCTCGTTCACCTGCACCGGGATGAACTTCTTCCCGTTGTACACGCCGAACACCAAACCCACGAACTGCGGCAGGATCGTGCTGCGGCGGGACCAGATCTTGATGACCTCGTTCCGGCCGGAGGCACGAGCCGCCTCTGCCTTGTTGAGCAGGTAGCCGTCGACGAACGGCCCCTTCCAGACGCTGCGCGACATTGCCGTCAGCCCTTCGTCGCGTTGCGGCGCCGGACGATGAGCCGGTCCGTACGCTTGTTGTTACGGGTCTTGGCACCCTTGGTGGGCTTGCCCCACGGGGTAACCGGATGGCGGCCACCGGAGGTCCGGCCTTCGCCACCACCATGCGGGTGGTCGACGGGGTTCATGACCACGCCGCGGACATGCGGGCGGAAGCCCATCCAACGAGTCCGGCCAGCCTTGCCGATCTGCTGGTTGCTGTTGTCCGGGTTCGACACGGCGCCGATGGCGGCCATGCACTCGGCCCGCACCAGGCGAACCTCTCCGGACATCAGCTTGACCTGCGCGTAGCCGGCATCCTTGCCGACCAGCTGGCAGAAGGTGCCAGCCGAGCGTGCGATCTTGGCACCGGCGCCGGGCTTCATCTCCAGGCAATGGATGATGGTGCCGACCGGGATGTTGGCCAGCGGCATCGCGTTGCCCGGCTTGATGTCGACCTTCTCGCCCGACACCACGCTGTCGCCCGCCTTCAGGCGCTGCGGCGCAATGATGTAGGCCAACTCGCCATCCGCATACTTCAGCAGCGCGATCCAGGCCGAGCGGTTCGGGTCGTATTCCAGGCGCTCGACAACCGCGGCCACATCATACTTGCGGCGCTTGAAGTCGACGATGCGGTAGGACTGCTTGTGTCCGCCGCCCCGGAACCGGACCGTCGTGCGGCCATGGTTGTTGCGGCCGCCGGAGTGCGACTTGCCCTCCGTCAGCCCCTTGACCGGCTTGCCCTTCCAAAGGTCGGAACGGTCCACCAGGACCGTGCCGCGCAGCGAAGGCGTAACAGGGTTGAAATTCTTCAATGCCATGGCGTCACGCAAGCCCCGTCGTGAGGTCGATGGTCTGGCCGGCGTGAAGCCGCACCACCGCCTTCTTCCAATCGGAACGCTGGCCCTTGCGACCGCGGAACCGCTTGGTCTTGCCCTTCATCACGAGCGTGTTCACCGCCTCGACCTTGACGGCGAACAGCTTCTCGACGGCCTGCCGGATTTCCGGCTTGGTCGCATCCAGGGTCACCTTGAAGGTCACCTGGCTGCTCTCGTTCAGGCGCGTCGCCTTTTCCGTCACCACCGGCGCCAGGATCACCTGGTACAGGCGCTCCGCGGACAGGACCTTGCCGCGCGGCTTGGGTGCCGTCTCGCTCATGCCTCAGCTTCCTTCTTCGCGCCGCTGAGCCGAACGGCCAGAGCCTCAAGCCCGGCCCGCGTCACCGCCAGCACGTCGTGGTTGAGGATGTCGTACACATTGGCGCCGATCGTCGGCAGCACGTCGATCTTCGGGATGTTGCGGGTGACGCGGGCGAAGCCCGCATCCACCGTCGCATCGATGACCAGCGCGCTGTCCCAGCCCAGCTTCTTCAGCTGCGCCACCATCGCCGACGTCTTGGCATCATCGCCCGCGGCCGCCGCGTCCAGCACGATCAGCTTGCCGGCCGCGACCTTGGCGGACAGCGCACAGATCAGGCCGAGACGACGGACCTTCTTGTTTAGATTGTATTCGTGGCTGCGCACGACCGGGCCGTGCACGATGCCACCCTTGCGGTACTGCGGTGCCCGCAGCGAGCCCTGGCGCGCGTTGCCGGTGCCCTTCTGCCGGTACGGCTTCTTGGTCGTGCCGGAAACCTCGCCCATGCCCTTGACCTTGTGGGTCCCGGCGCGACGCTTGGCCAATTGCCAATGAACAACCCGCGCCATGATGTCGGCCCGCGGCGCGGCGCCGAACAGCGCCTCCGAAAGCTCGATCTCGCCGGCCGGCGTGTTGTCGAGAGTGATGACAGGAAGCTGGATCGCCATGATTCTTACCCTTGCGCCCCAGCTTCGCCAGCCGCAGCCACGCCTGCGGGATACGGCGCGTCGGCATGGCGCGCACGCTTCACCGCATCGCGCACCAGCACATAGCCACCCTTCGAGCCCGGGATCGCGCCCTTCACCAGCAACAGGCCGCGTTCCGCGTCATGCCCGGCGATCACGAGGTTCTGCGTCGTCACGCGCTCGACACCGAGGTGACCAGCCATCTTCTTGTTCTTGAAGGTCTTGCCGGGGTCCTGGCGGTTGCCGGTCGAGCCGTGCGAACGGTGGCTGACCGAGACGCCGTGCGAGGCTTCGAGACCGGAGAAGTTCCAGCGCTTCATGGCGCCGGCAAAGCCCTTGCCCTGCGTCACGCCGGTCACGTCGATCTTCTGGCCCACAACGAAGTGCCCGATGTCGAGCTTCGTCCCTGGGGCAAGCGTCGCGTCCTCCGCCACGCGGAACTCCACGGTCTTGCGCGGCGCATCGACGCCGGCCTTCGCGAAGTGCCCCTTCTGCGGCTTGGTGACGTTCTTCGGCTTCGCGTGGCCGATGCCGATCTGGACGGCGACGTAGCCGTCCTTCTCCATCGTGCGCTGCGCAACAACCCGCACGTCATCGACATGCAGAACGGTGACAGGGACGGTGGAACCGTCCTCATTGAAAAGCCGGGTCATCCCCAGCTTCCGGGCGATCAGCCCGGAACGGCCCGTAACCTGACGGCCTGTGATGGACATAATGTCGGTCCTTATACCGTCGGTCAGATCTTGATCTCGACGTCCACGCCGGAGGCCAGATCGAGCTTCATCAGCGCGTCCACGGTCTGCGGGGTGGGATCGACGATATCAAGCAGGCGACGATGCGTACGAATCTCGAACTGCTCGCGCGACTTCTTGTCGACGTGCGGCGAACGGTTGACGGTGAAACGCTCGATCTGCGTCGGCAGCGGGATGGGCCCGCGCACCCGCGCACCCGTCCGCTTGGCCGTGTTGACGATCTCCCGCGTGCTGCCATCCAGCACGCGGTGATCGAACGCCTTCAGGCGAATGCGGATGTTCTGGCTGTCCATGGCGCTCTGGCCCGTATCCCTTCTGTCGTCGCTTACTTGACGATCTTGGCGACGACGCCGGCGCCGACGGTGCGGCCGCCTTCGCGGATGGCAAACCGCAGCCCCTCATCCATGGCGATCGGCGCGATCAGCTCGACATCCATCGTCACGTTGTCGCCCGGCATCACCATCTCGACGCCTTCCGGCAGCTTCACGATCCCGGTCACGTCCGTGGTCCGGAAGTAGAACTGCGGACGGTAGTTCGTGAAGAACGGCGTGTGCCGCCCGCCTTCCTCCTTCGTCAGGATGTACGCCTCGGCCGAGAAGCCGGTGTGCGGCGTGATCGAGCCCGGCGCCGCCAGCACCTGCCCGCGCTCCACATCCTCGCGCTTGATGCCGCGCAGCAGGGCGCCGATGTTGTCGCCCGCCTGCCCGCTGTCCAGCAGCTTGCGGAACATCTCGACGCCCGTCACCACCGACTTCACCGTGTTCTTCAACCCGATGATCTCGATCTCCTCGCCCACCTTGACGATGCCGCGCTCGACCCGCCCGGTCACCACCGTGCCGCGGCCCGAGATGCTGAACACGTCCTCCACCGGCATCAGGAACGGACGGTCCAGCGCCCGCACCGGCTGCGGAATGTAGGCGTCCACCGCCTCCATCAGCTTCAGCACCGCCTGCTCGCCGATCTCCGGCCGCTTGTCCTCCAGCGCCATCAGCGCCGAGCCGTGGATGATCGGAATGTCGTCGCCCGGGAACTGGTAGGACGACAGCAATTCCCGGACTTCCATCTCGACGAGTTCGAGAAGATCCGGGTCCGCCATGTCCACCTTGTTCAGGAACACCACCAGCGCCGGCACGCCCACCTGGCGCGCCAGCAGGATGTGTTCCCGCGTCTGCGGCATCGGACCATCCGCCGCCGAGACGACGAGAATGGCGCCGTCCATCTGCGCCGCGCCGGTGATCATGTTCTTCACGTAGTCGGCGTGGCCCGGGCAATCCACATGCGCGTAGTGCCGGTTCGCCGTCTCGTACTCCACATGCGCCGTCGAGATCGTGATCCCGCGCGCACGCTCCTCCGGCGCCTTGTCGATCTGGTCGTACGCCGTGAACGTCGCACCGCCCGTCTTCGCCAGGATCTTCGTGATCGCCGCCGTCAGCGACGTCTTGCCGTGGTCCACGTGCCCGATCGTGCCGATGTTGCAGTGCGGCTTGTTCCGCTCGAATTTCGCCTTGGCCATGATGTCAAATCCTCAGATCGGATCGCGTTACCAGCGGTGCGCGTTGAAGCGCAGATTTACCAGCGATAGTGGCTGAAGGCCTTGTTGGCTTCGGCCATACGGTGCGTGTCTTCGCGCTTCTTGACGGCGGAACCGCGGTTGTTCGCGGCATCCATCAACTCCGCAGACAGGCGGTCTTCCATCGTGTGCTCGCCACGCTTGCGGGCGCTGTCGATGAGCCAGCGGATCGCAAGCGCTTGGCGCCGCTCCGGCCGGACCTCGACAGGCACCTGGTAGGTGGCACCACCGACGCGACGCGAGCGCACCTCGACGGCAGGCTTCACGTTGTCCATCGCCTGATGGAACACGCCCAGCGGATCGGCGTTGGCGCCACCACGACGCTTCAGCGTGTCCATGGCAGCGTAGACGATGCCCTCGGCGGTGCTCTTCTTGCCGTCGTACATCAGCACGTTCATGAAACGGCTCAGCACGAGGTCGCCGAACTTCGGGTCCGGCAGGACTTCGCGCTTGGTGGCGCTATGGCGGCGCGACATGTCTCAGTTCCTCACTTCGGCCGCTTGGCGCCGTACAGCGACCGGCGCTGGCGACGCTTGGCAATGCCCTGCGTGTCGAGCACGCCGCGCAGAATGTGGTAGCGAACGCCCGGAAGGTCCTTCACGCGCCCGCCGCGGATCAGCACTACGGAGTGCTCCTGCAGGTTGTGACCCTCGCCCGGGATGTAGCTCACGACCTCGTAGCCGTTCGTCAGGCGCACCTTCGCGACCTTCCGAAGCGCCGAGTTCGGCTTCTTCGGCGTGGTCGTGTAGACGCGCGTGCAGACGCCCCGCTTCTGCGGGCTGCCCTGCAGGGCCGGAACCTTGTTCCGCTTCGCGATAGGCTCACGCCCGTGGGCGATGAGCTGGTTGATCGTCGGCATGACGCCCCTTCGTGCTCGTCTCGTCTGTCCCGGCACCGCAAACAGAGCGGCCCGCGTGGAAGGCCAAGTGGCACTTCCCTGCGGGCACCTGTCCGACCCCCGGCCTAGGCTCCTGTTGGAGCGGTTCCGGAAGCGCGTCGCTGGAGACCAATATCAGCCCGGCCGTACCGGCGCAGGCTGCGCCACATCCGACCAAGGTCGCGCCTAATATCCGGCGCGCCTGGTTGAGTCAAGCGAAGTGGCGCCTTTCGGGGGTCCCCCGGGGCGCCACCCGCATGGCTACTCCGCAGCCCGCGCAGGACCCGCCAGCGGCGCCGGAGAAGCCGGCAGGCGCCCCCGGTCCCGCTGCGCCGCCACCGCCCGCAGCTTGTTCATGACGGAGCCCGTACCCGCCGGGATCAGGCGCCCGACGATGACGTTCTCCTTCAGGCCCATCAGGTTATCCACCTTGCCCGCCGTCGCGGCCTCGGTCAGCACCCGGGTCGTCTCCTGGAACGAAGCCGCCGAGATGAAGGAGGTGGTCTGCAGCGAGGCCTTGGTGATGCCCTGCAGCACCGGCTCGGCACGCGCCGGGCGTTCCTTGGCGAAGATGCGCTTCTCGTTCTCGATTTCGAACTCGATTCGTTCCACCGTTTCGCCCACCAGGTAGGTCGTGTCACCCGGATCCAGGATCTCGACCTTCTGCAGCATCTGCCGGACGATGACCTCGATGTGCTTGTCGTTGATCTTCACGCCCTGCAGTCGGTAGACGTCCTGCACCTCGTTCACCAGGTAGTTGGCCAAGGCCTCCACGCCCAGCACCCGCAGGATGTCGTGCGGAACGCGCGGTCCGTCGACCAGCGGGTCGCCGGCCTTCACATAGTCGCCCTCCTGGACGGACACGTGCTTGCCCTTCGGCACCAGGTACTCCCGGGGCGTGGAGGGCTCGTCGCCCACCTGCTCCGGCACCACCAGGATACGCCGCTTGGCCTTGTAGTCCTTGCCGAACTCCACGCGCCCATCGACGTCGGCGATGATCGCCGCGTCCTTCGGGCGCCGCGCCTCGAACAGCTCCGCCACCCGCGGCAGGCCGCCGGTGATGTCGCGCGTCTTCGACGATTCGCGCGGCATCCGCGCGATCACGTCGCCGATCCGGACCTCGCTGCCGTGCTCGACGGAAAGGATCGAGCCAGGCGGCAGCACCGTGATGGCTTCGGCACCGTTGTCGCGCTTCACCACGTTGCCACCGGCGTCGCGCAGGATCAGCCGGGGACGGAGGTCGGCACTGCGGCCGGTCGACTTGTACTCGACAACCTCCTTGAAGCTCAGGCCCGTCACCTCGTCCATGCGGTCCATCAGGGTGACGTTCTCGAGCAGGTCGCCGAACTCCACCTTGCCGTTCTTCTCGGTGATGATCGGCAGGGTGAAGGGGTCCCACTCGGCCACCTTCTGGCCGCGCGTGACGGCCTCACCCTCCTCCACCAGCAGCTTGGCGCCGTAGGGAACGCGGTTGCGCCCACGCTCCCGCCCATTGGCATCGTGCAGCACGGCTTCGCAGTTGCGGGCCATGACGATGGTCGCGCCCTGGCTGGTGGTGACGACCTGGCGGTTCAGGAACTTCACCGTGCCGTCCGCGATCGCCTCGACCGCCGAGGTCTCCGCGCCACGCTGCGCCGCGCCACCGATGTGGAAGGTGCGCATCGTCAGCTGCGTGCCCGGCTCGCCGATCGACTGCGCCGCGATAACGCCGACCGCCTCGCCGGTGTTCACCGGGGTACCGCGGGCGAGGTCGCGCCCGTAGCACATGGCGCAGACGCCGACGCGCGCATCGCAGGTCAGCACGGAACGGATCTTCACCCCCTCCACGCCGGCCTTCTCGATCAGCTCGGCCTCCGGCTCCTCAACGAGTGTGCCGATCTTCACCAGCACCGAGCCGTCCGCCGGGTCGATGACGTTCTCCTGCGTCGTCCGGCCCAGGATGCGCTCGGACAGCGAGGACACCGTTTCGCCACCATCCATCACGGCGCGCACGGTAATGCCACGCTCCGTACCGCAATCATCCTCGACGATGATGCAGTCCTGCGCCACGTCGACCAGGCGCCGCGTCAGGTAGCCCGAATTCGCCGTCTTCAACGCGGTGTCCGCGAGACCCTTCCGGGCGCCGTGGGTCGAGTTGAAGTACTCGAGGACAGTCAGGCCTTCCTTGAAGTTCGAGATGATCGGCTGCTCGATGATCTCGCCCGAGGGCTTGGCCATCAGGCCGCGCATGCCGGCGAGCTGGCGCATCTGCGCCGGCGAACCACGCGCGCCGGAATGCGACATCATCCAGACGGAGTTGGCGGGCTTGCCGATCTCCTCCTTCTGAATCTCCTTCATCATCGCCTGCGCGACTTCCTCGGTGCAGCGCGACCAGGCGTCGACCACCTTGTTGTAGCGCTCGCCCGCGGTGATGAGGCCGTCGAGGTACTGCTGCTCGAACTCCTTCACCTGGTCCTTCGTGTTGCCGATCATCGCATTCTTCGTGTCGGGGATGACCATGTCATCCTTGCCGAAGGAAATGCCGGCCTTGGCCGCGTGACGGAAGCCGAGGCCCATCAGGCGGTCCGCGAAAATCACCGATTCCTTCTGGCCGCAGTGACGATACACCGCGTCCATCACGTCCGAGATCGACTTCTTGGTCAACTGCCGGTTGATCAGCGAGAACGGCACCGCCGGATGCAGCGGCAGCAGCGCGCCCATGAACATGCGGCCGGCGGTCGTCACCGCACGCTCGGTGACGATGTTGCCGTCCTTGTCGGCGGCCTTGCGACGTGCGCGGATCTTGCTGTGCAGGTTGATCGCGCCTGCAGCCAGCGCCTGCTCGATCTCCCCGATCGAGGCGTAGGCCGGGGCCTTCTGCTCCTCAGCCACCTTGAACTCGGGCGTCTCGAGCGAGAGGTAGTACAGGCCCAGCACGATGTCCTGCGACGGCACGATGATCGGCTTGCCGTTGGCGGGGCTGAGGATGTTGTTGGTGGACATCATCAGCACGCGCGCTTCCAGCTGCGCTTCCAGCGACAGCGGGACGTGCACGGCCATCTGGTCACCGTCGAAGTCCGCGTTGAAGGCGGTGCAGACCAGCGGGTGCAGCTGGATCGCCTTGCCCTCGACCAGCACCGGCTCGAAGGCCTGGATGCCCAGGCGGTGCAGCGTCGGCGCGCGGTTCAGCAGGACCGGGTGCTCGCGGATGACCTCCTCGAGGATGTCCCACACCTCCGGCCGCTCCTTCTCCACCATCCGCTTCGCGGCCTTGATGGTGGTGGCGTGGCCGTATTTTTCGAGTTTTGAGTAGATGAACGGCTTGAACAGCTCCAAGGCCATCTTCTTGGGGAGCCCGCATTGATGGAGCTTCAGCTCCGGACCCACCACGATGACCGAACGACCCGAATAGTCGACGCGCTTGCCCAGCAGGTTCTGGCGGAAGCGGCCCTGCTTGCCCTTCAACATGTCCGACAGCGACTTCAGCGGGCGCTTGTTGGCACCCGTGATGGCGCGGCCACGGCGGCCGTTGTCGAACAGCGCGTCCACGGCCTCCTGCAGCATGCGCTTCTCGTTGCGCACGATGATGTCCGGCGCGCGCAGTTCAATCAGCCGCTTCAGGCGGTTGTTGCGGTTGATGACGCGGCGGTACAGGTCATTCAGGTCGGAGGTCGCGAAGCGGCCACCGTCCAGCGGCACCAGCGGGCGCAGCTCCGGCGGGATCACCGGCACGACGTCGAGGATCATCCACTCCGGACGGGCGCCGCCCTCCCCGAAGCTCTCCAGCATCTTCAGACGCTTCACCAGCTTCTTGCGCTTGGCCTCGGAGGTGGTCTCCTTGAGGTCGGCGCGAAGCTGGGCGGCTTCCTTCTGCAGGTCGATGGCGGCCAGCATCTGCTTCACCGCTTCCGCGCCGATGCCGACGCTGAAGGCGTCCTCGCCGAACTCGTCCTGCTTGTTCTGGAACTGGTCCTCGGTCAGCAGCTGGTGCAGCTTGAGGTCGGTCAGGCCCGGCTCCAGCACCACGTAGGATTCGAAGTAGAGGACCTTCTCCAGCTCCTTCAGCGACATGTCGACCATCAGGCCGACGCGCGAGGGCAGCGACTTCATGAACCAGATATGCGCGACCGGCGAGGCAAGCTCGATGTGGCCCATGCGCTCACGGCGCACCTTGGCCAGCGTCACCTCCACGCCGCACTTCTCGCAGATGATGCCGCGGAACTTCATGCGCTTGTACTTGCCGCACAGGCACTCGTAGTCCTTGATCGGCCCGAAGATGCGGGCGCAGAACAGCCCGTCCCGCTCCGGCTTGAAGGTGCGGTAGTTGATCGTCTCCGGCTTCTTGATCTCGCCATAGGACCAGGAGCGGATCTGCTCCGGCGAGGCGATCGAGATGCGGATCTGATCGAAGGTCATCTGCTGGCCGGTCTGGCCCAGAATCTTCATCAGCTCATTCATGCGGTCCACTCCGTCCGGCGCGCCAGCGTGCCCGCCTCGCGCCACGAAAAGGGAGAGAGCCGCGCCACCTTCCGGCAGCGCGGGGAAGCACGCCGCCCGATCAGGTCGGGCGGTTTTCCAGGTCGACGTTCAGGCCCAGGGACTTCAGTTCCTTCACCAGCACGTTGAAGGATTCCGGCACGCCGGCCTCGAAGTTGTCCTGGTCGCGGACGATGGCCTCGTACACCTTGGTGCGGCCGGACACGTCGTCCGACTTCACCGTCAGCATCTCCTGCAGCGTGTAGGCGGCGCCGTAGGCTTCCAGCGCCCACACCTCCATCTCGCCGAAGCGCTGTCCGCCGAACTGCGCCTTGCCGCCCAGCGGCTGCTGGGTCACCAGGCTGTACGGCCCGATGGACCGCGCGTGGATCTTGTCGTCCACCAGGTGGTGCAGCTTCAGCATGTAGATGTAGCCGACCGTGACCTTGCGCTCGAACTTCTCGCCCGAGCGGCCATCGTGCAGCCAGACCTGGCCGGACTTGTCGAGGCCCGCCTTCGTCAGCATGCCCTCGATATCCGCCATGCGGGCGCCGTCGAAGACCGGCGTCGCAATCGCCACACCCTTCTTCAGGTTCTCGCACAGCTCGATCAGCTGGTCGTCGTCCATCGGTTCGATCTCGCGAACCACGGTCTCCTCGTCATAGGCCTCGCGAAGCTTGGCCATGAGCTCCTCGCGCATGGCACCGCCACGGCGATACTCCTCGACCATCTCGCCGATCTGCCGGCCCATGTTGGCGCAGGCCCAGCCCAGATGGGTCTCCAGGATCTGCCCGACATTCATGCGCGACGGCACGCCGAGCGGGTTCAGCACCAGGTCCACCGGCTTGCCATCCTCGAGGAACGGCATGTCCTCGATCGGAACCACGCGGGAGACGACGCCCTTGTTGCCGTGGCGGCCGGCCATCTTGTCGCCCGGCTGCAGCTTGCGCTTCACGGCCACGAAGACCTTGACCATCTTCATCACGCCCGGCGGCAGCTCGTCGCCGCGCTGCAGCTTCTCGACCTTCGATTCAAAGCGCTTCTGCAGGCGCTCAACGGCGGCGTCGAACTCCCGCTTCAGCGACTCGATCTCGGCCATCGCCGCATCGTCCTGCACGCCGATCTGGCGCCAGGTCTGCTTGGCGAACTGGTCCAGCACCTCGTCGTTGATCTCGGTGCCGGCCTTCACGCCGCGGAAGCCACCCGAGGCCTTGCGGCCGATCAGGCGTTCTCGCATCCGCGAATGGAAGCTGCGTTCCTGGATCGCCTTCTCGTCGTCGCGGTCCTTGGCCAGGCGCTCGATCTCGGAACGCTCGATCGCCATGGCGCGCTCGTCCTTGTCGACGCCGCGGCGGCTGAACACGCGCACATCGACGATCGTGCCCGCCACACCCGGCGGCAGCCGCAGCGACGTATCGCGTACGTCGGAGGCCTTCTCGCCGAAGATGGCGCGGAGGAGCTTTTCCTCCGGCGTCATCGGGCTCTCGCCCTTCGGCGTCACCTTGCCCACCAGGATGTCGCCCGGCTGAACTTCCGCGCCGATGTAGACGATGCCGGCCTCATCGAGGTTGCGCAGCGCCTCCTCACCCACGTTCGGAATATCGCGGGTGATTTCCTCCTGGCCCAGCTTGGTGTCGCGGGCGTTCACCTCGAACTCGTCGATGTGGATCGAGGTGAAGACGTCGTCGCGCGCGATCCGCTCGCTGATGAGGATGCTGTCCTCGAAGTTGTAGCCGTTCCACGGCATGAAGGCGCACAGCGCGTTGCGCCCGAGCGCCAGCTCACCGAACTCGGTGGATGGCCCGTCGGCAATGATGCCGCCGGCCGCCACGCGGTCACCCACCTTCACCAGCGGGCGCTGGTTGATGCAGGTGGACTGGTTGGAGCGCATGAACTTGCGCAGGCGGTAGATGTCGACGCCGCGCGTGGTGCCGTCATCGCCCGTCGCCCGCACGACGATGCGCGCGCCGTCGATGCTGTCCACCACGCCGTCGCGCTTGGCCACGATGGTGGCACCGCTGTCGCGTGCCACCGCCGCTTCCATGCCGGTGCCGACAAGAGGCGCATCCGCCTGGATCAGCGGCACCGCCTGGCGCATCATGTTGGAGCCCATCAGCGCGCGGTTGGCGTCGTCGTTCTCAAGGAACGGGATCAGTGCCGCGGCGACGGAAACCAGCTGCTTCGGCGAGACGTCGATCGCCGTCACTTCCTCCGGCTTCACCAACCGGAAGTCGCCGCCGTCGCGCACGCTGACCAGCTCGCCGGTGAGCTTGTCATCGGCATCCAGCCCGGCATCGGCCTGCGCCACCACCAGGCGCTCCTCCTCCATGGCGGAGAGGTAGCGCGGCGCGCCGACCACCTGCCCGTTCTTCACCAGGCGGTACGGCGTCTCGATGAAGCCGTACTTGTTCACCTTGGCGAAGGTCGCCAGCGAGTTGATAAGGCCGATATTCGGGCCTTCCGGCGTCTCGATCGGGCAGATGCGGCCGTAATGCGTCGGGTGCACGTCGCGCACCTCGAAGCCGGCACGCTCGCGGGTCAGGCCTCCCGGGCCAAGCGCCGAGAGGCGGCGCTTGTGCGTCACCTCGGACAGCGGGTTGGTCTGGTCCATGAACTGGGAAAGCTGACTGCTGCCGAAGAACTCGCGCACCGCGGCCGCGGCCGGCTTCGCATTGATCAGGTCGTGCGGCATGACGGTGTCGATGTCGACCGACCCCATGCGCTCCTTGATCGCGCGCTCCATCCGCAGCAGGCCGACGCGGTACTGATTCTCCATCAGCTCGCCGACCGAGCGCACCCGGCGGTTGCCCAGGTTGTCGATGTCGTCGATGGAGCCGTTGCCGTCCTTGAGCTGCAGCAGGACGCGCATCGTGGCGACGATGTCCTCCTTGCGGAGGGTCCGCTGCGTGTCCGGCACCTCCTCGGCGGAGAAGCCGAGGCGCATGTTCATCTTCACGCGGCCGACGGCCGACAGGTCGTAGCGCTCGCTGTCGAAGAACAGGCCGCGGAACAGCGTCTCCGCGGTGTCGGCGGTCGGCGGCTCACCGGGGCGCATCACCCGGTAGATGTCCATCAGCGCTTCTTCGCGGTTGCCGTTCTTGTCGACGGCCAGCGTGTTGCGCATCCAGGGGCCGGCGGACTGGTCGATGGCCAGCGTCGCCAGGCGGTCCAGCCCGGCTTCCTCGATCGCGGCGAGCTTCGGCTCGGTCAGCTCCTCGCCGGCCTCGGCCCAGATCTCGCCGGTCTCCATGTTGACCATGTCCTCGGCGACGTATCGGCCGAGCAGGTCCATGCGGCCGACCAGCACCTCGGTCGTGCCGCCTTCGGCAATCTTGCGGGCGGCGCGGGGCGTCATCTTGACGTCCTTCTCAGCCACCACCTCGCCGGTGCGGGCGTCGACCAGCGGCTCCTGCAGCTTGATGCCGCGGAACGCATCCGGATCGAACGGGCGCGACCAGCCCTTCGGGCCGCGCGCGAAGACCACCTGGCCGTAGAAGACGTTCAGGATCTCCTCGGCGTCCATGCCGCGGATCTCGTTGATCTCGAGCGGCGGCAGGCCGGCCGCGGCACGCTCCGCGCGCTGCTGCTGGGTCCAGGCGCTGTCCAGCGCATAGAGCAGCGTCGTCGCCGGAAGCTTGCGCTTGCGGTCGATGCGGACGTAGCAGATGTCCTTGGCGTCGAACTCGAAATCCAGCCAGCTGCCGCGGTAGGGAATGACCCGCGCGGCGAACAAGTACTTGCCGCTGCTGTGCGTCTTACCCTTGTCGTGGTCGAAGAACACGCCCGGCGAACGGTGCATCTGGGAGACGATGACGCGTTCGGTGCCGTTGACGATGAAGGTGCCGTTGTCCGTCATGAGCGGCATGTCGCCCATGTAGACATCCTGCTCCTTGATGTCGCGCACGGAACGAGAGCCCGTGTCCTCATCCACGTCCCAGACGATCAGGCGCAGGCGCACCTTGAGCGGGGCGGCAAAGGTCAGGCCGCGCTGGATGCATTCCTCGACGTCGTATTTCGGCTCCTCGAGCTCGTACTGGACGAATTCCAGCCGGCCCCGGCCACCGAAATCGTCGATCGGAAAGACCGACTTGAAGACCTCCTGCAGCCCGGCGTGCAGGCGCACATCCGGGTCAACGCCCATCTGCAGGAAGGCCTCGTAGGAGGCGCGCTGCACGTCGATGAGGTTGGGCATCGGGGCGACTTCGGGCAGGCGCCCGAAAGACCGCCGGATGCGCTTCTGCGCGGTGAACGTCTTCGCGATAGCGTTCATGCCTGTCCCGCTTCCCGTACCTGCCGGAGACGCACCGCGCCCGGAGGATTCCTGCCAATTCGCCTCGCCTGGAGCGGCGGGGCGCCATCGTCAAACGCGGTCGCGGGCGGGATTCCCAGATGGGAGTCCCGCCCGTTCCCGCAGATATGTCGCCCGCCGGCGAGCCAAAGGCCCGCCGGCGGGATTTCGCGCACCCGCCCCCGCCCGGAGGGGTGAGGTTGGGCGCGCAGCGACCTCAGCTGATCTCGACCACGGCGCCGTTCTCTTCCAGCACCTTCTTGATCTTGGCCGCTTCGTCCTTGTTCACCGAGTCCTTCACGACCTTCGGCGCACCCTCGACCAGGTCCTTGGCTTCCTTCAGCCCGAGACCCGTGATGGTGCGGATTTCCTTGATCACGTTGATCTTCTTGTCGCCGGCGGCCTTCAGGGTAACGGTGAATTCCGTCTTCTCCTCGACCGGGGCGGCCGCGGCCGCAGCCGCAGGCGCCGCTGCCGCTGCGGCCGGAGCCGCGGCGGAAACGCCCCACTTCTCTTCCAGCATCTTGGAGAGCTCAGCAGCTTCCAGAACGGTCAGGCTGGAGAGCTCTTCGACGAGCTTTGCGAGTTCGGCCATGTCAATGTCCTTCGATCTAATAGCTTGGCTTGGTATTTGCAAGACCGAAGCGGGAACCCTTCCCGCCTGGTCCGATCATGAGGGTGGCAGGGGGGCTTACGCCGCCTCCGCCTCCGCCTCGTCCTTCTTGGCATACGCGGCGAATACCCGCGCGAGCTGCGAGCCAGGAGCCTGCAGAATGCCCGCGATCCGCGTCGCCGGCGTCTGGATCAGGCCCAGAAGCTGCGCGCGCAGGGTCTCGAGCGACGGCAGGGCGGCCAGCGCCTTGACGCCTTCGGCGTCCAGCGTCTGGGTCCCGAGCGCCCCGCCAAGGATGACGAACTTGTCGTTCACCTTGGCGAAATCCACGGCGGTCTTCGCCACCGCCACCGGGTCCCGCGACCACGCAAGCGCGGTCGGGCCCTTCAGCAGCGGCGAGATGCCCTGGAAGCTGGTGCCATCGAGGGCGAGCGCGGCCAGCCGGTTCTTCGCGACCTTGTAGGTCGCACCGGCTTCCCGCATCCGCCGCCGCAGCGTCGTCGCATCCGCCACCGTCAGGCCCTTGTTCTGGCTGACGAGGACGAAGGACGTCTCCGCGAACACCGTTTGCAGGCCCTGCACGAAGGCCTGCTTTTCCGTACGGTCCACGTCCGTCTCCGAATTTGGCCGTGCCTTTTGGAAGGGCGACGGCCGGTTCAAGCGCGGGGTGGGAACCACCCCGAAAGGCCTGCTGGAACGGGACCTACCAAGCCAAACCGTGCCGCGCGCCGCAGCGCGTGGTCCGGCGGAACTTCTCGGCACCCCATCTCTCACCTGCGCGGCGGGCGCCGCTTCAAGGCGGACCGGCCGAAGCCGGGTCGCGCCACAGGAGGTCTCCGACAGGTTCGGACAGGGACCGAGGCCCCCGCCCTGCCCGGCGCCCCAGGGGCGCCGAATTTCGTCAGCCCGCGGTCAGCGTGGCGATGTCGACCTTGAGGCCCGGGCCCATGGACGAGCTCAGCGACACCTTCTTCACGTAGGTGCCCTTGGCGCCGGTCGGGCGGGCCTTCTGGATCGCGTCGATGAAGGCGCGCGCATTGGCCAGCAGGCTGTCGGCCTCGAAGCTCGCCTTGCCGATGCCGGCATGCACGATGCCCGCCTTCTCGGCGCGGAACTCCACCTGGCCGGCCTTGGCCGCGGTCACCGCGCCCTTGACGTCCATGGTCACGGTCCCGAGGCGCGGGTTCGGCATCAGGCCGCGCGGGCCGAGCACCTTACCCAGGCGACCGACCAGCGCCATCATGTCCGGCGTGGCGATGCAGCGGTCGAAGTCGATCTTGCCTTCCTGCACGGCGGCGGCCAGGTCGTCCGCGCCGACCACGTCGGCACCGGCAGCCAGCGCTTCCTCGGCCTTCGCGCCACGGGCAAAAACAGCGACGCGCACGGTCTTGCCGGTGCCGTTCGGCAGGCCGACCACGCCGCGCACCATCTGGTCCGCATGGCGGGGGTCGATGCCGAGGTTCATCGAGATCTCGATGGTCTCGTCGAACTTCGCCTTGGCGTTCGACTTGGCCAGCTTGATGGCCTCATCCAGCGCGTAGTTCTTGTTCTGGTCGAGGCTGGAGACGATCGCCTTGAGGCGCTTTCCCTGCTTTGCCATGGCTCAGCCCTCCACCACGGTCATGCCCATGGAACGGGCGGAACCTGCCAGCATGCGCACGGCGCTCTCGACATCGGTGCAGTTCATGTCCTTCATCTTCACCGCGGCGATCTCGCGCAGCTGGGTCTTGGTGACCCGGCCCACCGTCGCACCCTTGCCCGGTGTCAGGCTGCCCTTCTCGATCTTGGCCGCCTTCATCAGGAAGTAGGTGTTCGGCGGGGTCTTCATGATGAAGGAGAAGGTGCGGTCGGAGAACGCGGTGATCACGACCGGAGTGGGCGTGCCCGGCTCCAGCTGCTGCGTCGCTGCGTTGAATTCCTTCACGAACTGCATGATGTTCAGGCCGCGCTGACCGAGCGCCGGGCCGATCGGCGGGGACGGGTTCGCCTTGCCCGCCGGCACCTGCAGCTTGATGTAGCCTACGATCTTCTTCGCCACTGTGAGCGGTATCCTCTATTGGAGGACCGCGGTGCCTGCGACGCCCACCAGGGCGTCTCCCGCGTTCCAGACAGCCGAAAGGCCCGGAAAACGCCCGGGCCGGTCAGCGGAGGCGGGCGTATAGCCCTGCGCGGATGGCGAGTCCAGCCCCTTGAGGGGCCGCTCTCAGACCTTCTCGACCTGCCCGTATTCCAGTTCGACCGGCGTGGAGCGGCCGAAGATGGAGACGGAAACCTTCACGCGGCCGCGCTCCTCGTCCACTTCCTCGACCGTGCCGTTGAAGCTGGTGAAGGGGCCATCGGCCACGCGCACCTGCTCGCCGACCTCGAAGATGATGGAGGGGCGCTTTGGCTTGTCTGCGCCGTCCTGCACCTGCTTCAGCATCCGCTGGGCTTCGGATTCGCGGATCGGCGTCGGGCGGTTCTTCTCGCCCAGGAAGCCGGTGACCTTCGGGGTGTTCTTGACCAGGTGCCAGGCGTCGTCGGTCATTTCCATCTTCACCAGCACGTAGCCGGGGAAGAACTTCCGCTCCTGGTTGGTCTTCTGGCCGCGGCGGACTTCCACCACTTCCTCGGCCGGGACCAGGATTTCCTCGAAGGCGTCGGCGAGGCCCTTCTGGGCCGCCTGCTCACGCAGCTGCTGGCTGATCTTCTTCTCGAAGCCCGAATAGACGTGGACCACGTACCACTTCTTGTCCGCCATCACCCACCCACCCCGAAGAGCATCCGCATCGCGTAGGCGATGATCTGGTCCACAACCAGGAAGAACACCGCGGCCAGCGCCGAAAGCGCCAGCACGAGGCCGGTCGTGATCAGCGTCTCCTTGCGCGACGGCCAGGTGACGCGGGCGACTTCCTGCCGCACCTCGCGGACATACGCTGCGGGATCGAGCTTGGCCAAGACGGCCCCTTTCACGGACAAGACACCGAAAACGATAGCATTTCCTGGCCTGCGCGGCCGGCGGCGTCCCGTTCCGGGGACGCCTTCGGCCACGACGCTCGCGCGGCCGCTTGGCAGGGGCGGAGGGAGTCGAACCCCCAACCTCCGGTTTTGGAGACCGGCGCTCTAGCCAATTGAGCTACGCCCCTAAGGGTCCGCGCGAGGGCGGTCCTCTATATCAGCGCGCGGAGCCTGTCGAGGGGCGCCCGACGGTCACGACGAGGGTCCGGCCGAGCTTGTCGTGCCAGGTCTGCCGGCGCGGGTCCCACAGCATCCAGAAATAGCCCAGGCACAGCGGAATGGCGGACAGCAGGTAGCCGAGGTAGCGCAGCACCAGGCGGCGGAGCGACGGCTGCCCGCCGGTCTCGGCATCGACGATGCGCAGGCCGAGCGCCAGCTTCCCAGGGGTGGCACCCCGATCCGCCCAGAAGGTCAGCACCACCAGCGCGCCGATGATGTTGGCCATCGCCTCCCCGGCGCCGGACAGCTCCCCGCCATTGGCCAGCGCCCCCAGCGTGCCGAGCACCAGCGACAGCGGCAGCAGCCACAGCAGGTCGATCAGCTGTGCGCCGAGGCGGGGGCCGAAGCCTGCCAGTTCCATCCCGTGTGCCGACATGCCCTGCTACGCCTCCCTCAAGTGAAACGGGGCGGGTCGCTCGCACGACCCGCCCCGCCCCCTGCCCCGCCCCCTGGCCTGATCCGGGACCGCCCTACTTGACGATCTTGGCGACGACGCCGGCGCCGACGGTGCGGCCGCCTTCGCGGATGGCAAACCGCAGCCCCTCATCCATGGCGATCGGCGCGATCAGCTCGACATCCATCGTCACGTTGTCGCCCGGCATCACCATCTCGACGCCTTCCGGCAGCTTCACGATCCCGGTCACGTCCGTGGTCCGGAAGTAGAACTGCGGACGGTAGTTCGTGAAGAACGGCGTGTGCCGCCCGCCTTCCTCCTTCGTCAGGATGTACGCCTCGGCCGAGAAGCCGGTGTGCGGCGTGATCGAGCCCGGCGCCGCCAGCACCTGCCCGCGCTCCACATCCTCGCGCTTGATGCCGCGCAGCAGGGCGCCGATGTTGTCGCCCGCCTGCCCGCTGTCCAGCAGCTTGCGGAACATCTCGACGCCCGTCACCACCGACTTCACCGTGTTCTTCAACCCGATGATCTCGATCTCCTCGCCCACCTTGACGATGCCGCGCTCGACCCGCCCGGTCACCACCGTGCCGCGGCCCGAGATGCTGAACACGTCCTCCACCGGCATCAGGAACGGACGGTCCAGCGCCCGCACCGGCTGCGGAATGTAGGCGTCCACCGCCTCCATCAGCTTCAGCACCGCCTGCTCGCCGATCTCCGGCCGCTTGTCCTCCAGCGCCATCAGCGCCGAGCCGTGGATGATCGGAATGTCGTCGCCCGGGAACTGGTAGGACGACAGCAATTCCCGGACTTCCATCTCGACGAGTTCGAGAAGATCCGGGTCCGCCATGTCCACCTTGTTCAGGAACACCACCAGCGCCGGCACGCCCACCTGGCGCGCCAGCAGGATGTGTTCCCGCGTCTGCGGCATCGGACCATCCGCCGCCGAGACGACGAGAATGGCGCCGTCCATCTGCGCCGCGCCGGTGATCATGTTCTTCACGTAGTCGGCGTGGCCCGGGCAATCCACATGCGCGTAGTGCCGGTTCGCCGTCTCGTACTCCACATGCGCCGTCGAGATCGTGATCCCGCGCGCACGCTCCTCCGGCGCCTTGTCGATCTGGTCGTACGCCGTGAACGTCGCACCGCCCGTCTTCGCCAGGATCTTCGTGATCGCCGCCGTCAGCGACGTCTTGCCGTGGTCCACGTGCCCGATCGTGCCGATGTTGCAGTGCGGCTTGTTCCGCTCGAATTTCGCCTTGGCCATCTGCCTGTTCCCGCTATCCAGACCCTGTCTGCCGCGCGCCACTGTGCCGCCGGCCCGCGCGCGCGTGGAGCGGGTGACGGGAATCGAACCCGCATAGCCAGCTTGGAAGGCTGGAGCTCTACCATTGAGCTACACCCGCGACGCGGGACCTGAGCGGGAGGCCTGACGACCCGTAGGAAGCAACCGGGGAAGGTATGGAGGGGGTTGGATTCGAACCAACGTAGGCTGAGCCAGCGGATTTACAGTCCGCCCCCTTTAGCCACTCGGGCACCCCTCCGCAGCCTTCGACAGGCCTGCCGCGCCCCAGGCTCATCACCCGGAGCGGGGCGGGACTTGCCCCTTTGCGCGGCCGCTGTCAACGGCTTCCGGGCAGCGGGCTGGCACGGCGAGTGCGCGCTTGGACAGGGCGCGCCCGGCGGCGCAGAATGGTACCATGTCCAAGCCCCCGCCTCGTCGTCCCTCCTCCGCCTCCGGCGGCCCCGCCGGGCGCCCGCCCGGCCGTGGCCCCGCAGGGGGCCCGCCCAGCCGTAGCCCCGCAGGGGGCCCGCCCGGCCGTGGCCCTGCCGGCAAGCCGCCGCGCGGTGGCGCCCCGGCAGGCCCGAAGCCGGCCGGCAGCCGCCCGCCCGGCGCGCCGCCGGAGCGGCCCGGCCGCGATGCCGCCGAACGGCCCGGACGCCCCACCACCGAGCGGCCCGCCCGCGACACGGAGGACCGGCCGTTCCGCCCGCTTGGCGAACGCCCGCCGCGCAGCATCGGCGGTGCGGCCGCGCGGGGCACCGCAGGCCAGCGCAGCTTCCAGAAGCCCAGGGGGGCTCCGGGCGGCAAGCCGGGGCGCAAGCCGACCGGCAAGCCGGGTGGCTTCACCCGCAACCCGACGGACCGCGCCCCCCGCCCCTCGGCGCCCCGTGAGGCCGCGCCCGGCCGCACGCCCTTCGCGCCCGCGCCCAATGCGCCGGAGCCCGAGGCGCCGGTCCGCGGCCGCGACCGGCGCGGCAGCGGCGAGACCCGGCTGCCGCGCGTGCAGCCCGCCGCCGCCCCGGTGCGGGAACCGCGTCCCTCCCAGGCCGCCATCGCGCGGGATGCGGCGCCGGGCGGTACGCTCTGGCTGTACGGCATCCACGCCGTGGCGGCCGCGCTCGCCAATCCGCGGCGTCGCCTGAAGCGCCTGCTGCTGACGGTCGATGCGGAGGCCGCGCTGGCCGAGGCGTTGCCGCGCCCCTGGCGGGTGCAGGCGGAACGCGTCGAGCGCAACCGCTTCCAGACCTTCCTGCTGGAGGATTCGATCCACCAGGGCGCCGCGCTGCTGGCCGAGCCGCTGCAGCCCATCCCGCTGGATGTCGCCATCGCGCAGCGGCCCGGACCGGTGCTGGTGCTGGACCGGGTGACGGACCCGCGCAATGTCGGCGCCATCCTGCGCTCCGCCGCCGCCTTCGGCGCCGCCTGCGTGGTGATGCAGGACCGCCACGCGCCGCCGGAGACCGGCGCCCTGGCCCGCGCGGCCTCCGGCGCGCTGGAGCTGGTGCCGATCTCGCGGGAGGTGAACCTGTCCCGTGCCATCGTCGCGCTGCAACGCGCCGGCTTCTGGGTGCTGGGCCTGGCGGGCGAAGGCAAGCGGACCCTGGGCGAGGCGGTGCCGCGGGACCGGCGGAGCGTGCTGGTGCTGGGCGCCGAAGATGCCGGGTTGCGGCGCCTGCAACGCGAAACCTGCGACGAGCTGGTACGTCTGCCGATGGTGCCGGAGGTGGAGAGCCTGAACGTCGCCGCCGCCGCGGCCGTCGGGCTTTACGAGATCGCCCGCGACGGCATGCTGCCGGATGACGAGGCGCCCGATCCGCAGGATGCGGATGAGCTGGATGATCCGCAGGATGCGGATGAGCTGGATGATCCGCAGGATGCGGATGAGCTGGAAGACCCGCAGGACCAGGACGACGCGGACGATTCGCCGGAGGAGGACGAACAGGCATGACCAGCCCCGCCGCCACCGCCATCCTCGCCGCCCGCAGGGCCCGGTTGAACCTGGCCCCGCTCGGCGCCCATGCCCCGCATGACGCGGCCGGTGGCTACGCCGTGCAGCGGGAGGTGGCGCAGGCCATGGGCGCCATTCCGCCCGCCGGCTTCAAGATCGGCGCCACGACGAAGCAGATGCAGGCCTATCTCGGGCTTGCGGGGCCGGCAGCCGGCTTCGTGCCCGCTTCCGGGCTGCACGCCACGCCGGCGCAGGTGCGCTTCGCGGATTTCGTGGCGCCCGGCGTCGAATGCGAGGTCGGGCTGCGGCTCGGCGCCGACCTGCCGCCCGGTCCCTGCACGCAGGACCAGGCGCGCGATGCGGTGGCGGAGGTGTTCGCCGCCATCGAGATCGTCGAGAAGCGCTACGACGACCTGGCGGCGCTCGGTACGCCGACATTGATCGCGGACCAGGTGTTCCACGCCGCCGGCGTGCTGGGCGTGCCGGCGGCGAATTGGCGTGACCTGGACCTCGGGGCGACGCGCGGGCGGATGCACGTGGGTGGCGAATTGCGCGGCGAAGGGGTCGGCGCCGATCTGCTCGGGCATCCCTTCGCGGCGCTGGCCTGGCTGGCGGCCTCCCCGGCCGCCGCCGTCTTCGGCGGGCTGCGCGCCGGCCAGGTGGTGTTCCTGGGCTCCGTGACGCCGCCGATCTGGATCGAGGGGCCGACCGAGGTGGAGGTGGCGTTCGACACGCTGGGCCGCGTCTCGCTGCGCTTCGTCTGAACAACCGCTTGCCGTTCACGCTTCGGCAATCCGGGCATGACAGGATGACCTCGCCGCAGCCTGTCGCGCGGCCTTTCGCCAGGATGGCGCCCTGCCCTGGGACCGCCATGCGAATAGCTGACTGGAATACCCTCCCCGAGGATCTGCAGCTGGTCCTGTCGCGGGAGGCGCTGCGCCGTGCCGCCGAAACGCTGGCCGAACACGCGGAGCTGCTGGCGGAGGAGATGGAGAGCGGAACGCTCTCCGACCGCGGTGGGTCTGACGCACTGCGGCTGTTCGCCGCGGTGGTGCGCGCCACCAACGAGGACGCCTTCGGCCAGGTCGGCCATGCTTGAGCGCGGTATCGCGGCAGGCTAAAGCACCCGGGCCCGCCTGATCCTGGCGCGCCGGGTTAGCACAGCGGTAGTGCAGCGGTTTTGTAAACC